>DASTFE010000366.1:0-25663 GCA_035708905.1 Acidimicrobiales bacterium
GGCATGGCCTCTGTCGATGCGGGCAGCACGGCACGGGTGACCTGCGATCCCGCCCAGGTGCACCTGTTCAACCCGGACACGACGGAGCGCCTGACGTGAGCGACGCCGGGCCCGGCGCCCTGGTCGGCGCGGTCGACACCGTCGACCGCGCCGGGGCCGCGGGCCCGGTCGCCGACGAGCGCCGGCAGCGGCGAGGCCGGCCGTGGGGCCGGCGCCGGCCCCGGCAGCACTACTCGGCCCGCGAGGTGGCGCTGGCCGTGCTGCTGCTCGCGCCGTCGATCGCCGTGTTCGTGGCGTTCGCCTACCGGCCCTTCCTCAACCTGCTGAACTGGGGCACCTTCGAGAGCCGCCGCAACGGCACCTACTTCGTCGACGTGGGCCTCCGCCAGTACCGCGAGCAGCTCACCGGCTCCGACTTCCGCGACGGCCTGTGGCACAGCGTGCAGTTCGTGCTCTACACCGTGCCGGCCGGCCTGGCGCTGGGCGTGCTGCTGGCCGTGTCGGCCCACCGCCGGCTGCGGGGCATCAAGGTGTTCCAGGCGATCTTCAGCTCGACCCTGGCCAGCTCGGTGGCGGTCACCTCGGTGATCTTCTTCTACCTGTTCAACCCCGTGGTCGGCCTGATCGCCACCGACTGGTTGAACGACCCCGACCGGGCCATGATCGCCGTGTCGATCTCGTCGATCTGGCAGAACATGGGCCTGTCGTTCGTGATCGTGCTCGCCGGCCTGCAGGCCGTCCCCGACGAGGTGATGGAGGCGGCGCTGCTCGACGGCTACGGCGCGGTGCGCCGGCTGCTGCGCATCACCCTGCCGCTCATCTCGCCGGTGCTGCTGTTCCTGCTGGTGGTGCTGGTCATCTTCGGCCTGCAGGCCTTCGCCCAGATCGACATCATCACCCGGGGCGGGCCGGTGGGCGCCACCGAGACGCTGGTCTTCAAGATCAACCGGCTGAACCGGCCCGACAACATCGGCATCGGCGCCGTGTACTCCGTCGGCCTGTTCTTCGTCACGCTGGTCGTGACGACGCTTCAGTTCGTCATCCTCGAGCGGAGGGTCCACTATGCCCGCTGACGCCGGCACCGGGCCCGGGGCCGTCGGCACCGCGACGCCGCCCGCGCTGGCCGGCGAGCCCGACGACACCGGCTCCCGCGCCGTCCCCGACCGCGAGGTCACGATGCCGGCGGACGAGCTGCTGGGGTCGGGTCGCAGCCTGGCCGCCGCCACCATCGGCCAGCCCGCCTGGCGGCACGCGCTCGGCCTGACCGGGCAGTACGCCGTGCTGGTGGCCCTGGCGGCGATCGTGCTGCTGCCGATCGTGTTCACGATGCTGCAGGCGCTGTCCCCGCCGTTCCGCTACATCAACGAGGGGAAGCCCCTGCATCCCGTGTCGGTCGACTGGAAGGATCGCACCTGGCTGTCGGGCGGCGCCCTCTCGGTGGTGCTGCGCACCGGTCTGGTGGCGCTGGCCCTGGCCTGGGTGCAGCTGCGCGTCGCCGGCGGCGGGCTGCGCGACCTGTCGCCGCTGGCGGCTCCCCGTCGCATCGTCGCGGTGGTGGCGGGCGTCGTCGCCGTCGGCCTGCTGGCCGGCCAGATCTGGGCGGCGGCGCTCGACCGGGCCGACACCACGCCGTGGTGGTGGCTGGCCGCCGTCGCGGCGGTGGCCGCCACCCAGCTCGTCGGCTTCGGCCACGCCCGCACCGGGTGGTGGCGACCCGTGCTGCTGGCCGCGCTCGTGGGCGTGGCGGTCACGGCGTTCGTCGTCGTGGCGTTCGGCGCCTCGGTGTGGAGCAGGGGGTGGGACTCGGGCGACCTCGGGCCGGCGATGCAGCGCAGCTTCGTCGTCACCGTGCTCATCACCGTCACCCAGGTGGTCACCTCGATCCTGGCGGCCTACGCCTTCGCCTTCCTGCGGTTCCCGGCCAAGACGCTGATCTTCGCCTTCTTCATGGGCACGCTGCTGCTGCCGCTCGAGGTCACCCTGCTCGCCAACGTGCAGACCATCCGCGAGCTCGGCTGGATCAACAGCAACGCCGGCCTGGTGATGCCGTTCGCGGCCACCGCCTTCGGCACGTTCCTCATCCGCCAGGGGTTCCGGGGCGTGCCGCCCGAGATCCAGGACGCCACCCGGCTCGACGGCTACGGCCACATGGCCTTCCTGTGGCGCTTCGCCGTGCCGCTCACCCGGCCGGTGATCGCCTCGTTCACGGTCATCTCGGCGCTGGGGGCGTGGAACCAGTACCTGTGGCCCCAGGCGGTGATCGACGACAGCCGCTACCACACGGCGCAGATCAAGCTGCGCAGCATCGTCGGCGGCGACGTGGCCAACGCCAACGTGGGCGTCGCCGCCGCCCTCATCGTGGCCATCCCGGTGGTGCTGCTGCTGATCGCCTTCCAGCGCCAGATCATCCGCGGCCTGACCGCGGGCGCCGTCAAGGGATGACCGGCCTCCCCACCTCCCTCTCCCCCGGAGGAGCCCCATGACCCGGCGACACCCCCTGGCGCTCACCCTGCTCGTCGTGGCCGGCCTGGTGGCCGCCGCGTGCAGCGACCCGCCCACCTCGGGCGGCGACGCGGTGCGGACCGACGGCGACGGCGGGGTGGACCTGCCCGAGTGCCCGCTCGACGCCCTCGACGAGGCCGGCGGCCCGGTCGAGGTGGACCTGTGGTACGGCGGCCTGACCGGCTCGGTGCAGGGCACGATGGACGACATGGCGGCGGCCTTCAACGAGGCCCAGGACGCCGTGGTGGTCAACGCCAGCAACCAGGGCGCCGACTACGCCGAGGTGTACCGCAAGTTCACCAGCGCGGCGGCGGCCGGCACCGACCAGCTCCCCGACATGATCTACCTGGAGGACACCCAGCTGCAGGCCATGGCCGACAGCGGGTTCGTCCTGCCCGCCGAGGCGTGCATGGAGGCGGCCGGCTACGACCTGACCCAGCTCGAGCCCGCGGTCCGGTCGAAGTACTCGGTCGACGGCGTGCTCTACCCCGCCTACGCCAACGTGTCGACGCCGGTGCTCTACTACAACAAGGCCCACTGGGACCTGGCGGGGCTCGACCCCGACGACCCGCCCGAGACCCTCGACGAGGTCGTCGACGCCGCCGAGCAGATCAGCGACGCCGGCGTGGCGCCCCGGCCGCTGTCGTTCCGCACGTCGCGGTGGTTCTACGAGACCTGGCTCACCGGTGTGGGCGACGAGATCGTGAACAACGACGACGGGCGCGACGGCCTGGCCACCGAGGCGACCTTCGCCACCCCGGCCGCCGAGGACCTGATGGGCCGGCTGGCGCAGATGGAGGCCGACGGCCTGCTCAACGCCTTCGCCGCCACCGAGGGCAGCATCGACCACTACCTGGCGCTCGTCACCCAGGACTCGTCCATGCTGCTCGAGACGTCGACGGCGGCCACCACCATCCGCGACGCGCTCGAGGGCACGATCACGGCCGAGGAGGCCGGCACCGGCTTCGACCCCGACACCGTCAACCTCAGCGTGCTGGTGCCGGGCACCGGGGCCTACCCGGGGATCGAGTCCCCGGGGCGGGTGTTCCCGAGCGGCGGCGCCTTCTACATCCTGAACCCCTCCGAGCCGGCCGAGCAGGCCGCGTCCTGGGCGTTCATGGCCTTCATGCTCGATCCCGAGAACGCCAAGCGGTGGCACCTCGAGGGCGGCTACCTGCCGGCGGTCAAGGCCGTGCAGGAGGACCCCCAGGTGCAGGAGTTCTGGCAGCACGACCTCGCCGGGGTGCTGCTCCAACCCGCCGTCGAGCAGCTCGCCGACGCGGACCCCGACCAGCCCGGACCGCTCATCGGCCCCTACCCCGACGAGACCGACGCCATCGAGGCCGCGATGGAGGCCATCCTGTTCGACGGCGCCGACGTCGCCCCGACGCTGGCGACCGCCCAGGACGACGTCACCGAGTCGCTCGAACGCTACGCCCGCTAGCCCGCTGCGCCCGGGCAGGAGGAGGAACCGATGACCCGCCGTCGCCAGGCTTGCGCCCTCGCGGTGACCGCCGCGGCCCTGGTCGTGGCGGCGTGCAGCGACCCGCCCACCTCGGGCGGCGACGATGCGCGCACCGAGGGCGACGGCGACGGCGGCCGCAGCCTGCCCGAGTGCCCGCTCGACGCGCTCGACGAGGCCGACGGGCCGGTCGAGGTGACCCTGTGGTACGGCGGGATCGGCGGCCCGACCGAGGACACGCTGGAGGCGCTGGTCGCGGACTTCAACGCCGGCCAGGACCGCGTCGAGCTGGTCGCCAGCAGCCAGGGCGCGTCGTTCGCCGAGGTGTACCGCAAGTTCGAGAGCGCGGCTGCGGCGGGCACCGACCAGCTGCCCGACATCGTCATGCTCGAGAGCACCGAGCTGCAGTCGCTCGCCGACGGGGGCCTGGTGCTGCCCGCCGAGGCCTGCATGGAGGCCGCCGGGTACGAGGTCACCGACATCGAGCCGGCAGTGCGGGCTGCCTTCACGGTCGACGACGTGCTCTACCCCGGCTACATGAACGTGAGCTCGCAGGTCCTCTACTACAACAAGGCCCACTGGGAGCTGGCGGGCCTCACCGACGAGGGCCCGCCGGCCACCCTCGACGAGGTGGTCGAGCAGGCCCGGGTGCTCAAGGAGCAGGGGGTGTCCGAGCGGCCACTGTCGTTCAAGGCCAGCCACGCGGTGTTCGTGAACTGGCTGAGCGGCGAGGGGGTCGACGTGCTCGACAACGACAACGGGCACGACGGGCTGGCCACCGAGGCGACCCTCGACGACCCGCTGGCGGTCGACGCGCTCGCCACGCTGCAGCAGATGAACGACGAGGGCCTGCTCAACCCGTTCGGCAACGTCGAGGGCAGCATCGACCACTTCCTCGCGCTCGTGACCGAGCAGTCGTCGATGCTGATCGAGACGTCGACCGCGTCGGCGACCATCGCCCAGGCGGTCGAGGGCACGATCACGCCGGCCGAGGCCGGCATCGACTTCGACGAGTCGGTGCTGGCGCGCGCCACCCTGGTGCCGGGAACCGCCCCGTTCCCCGGCCTCTCGCGGGCCGGGCAGGTCAGCGCCGGGGGTGCCGGGTTCTTCATCGTCGGCACGGCCGAGCCTGCCGAGCAGGCGGCGTCGTGGGCGTTCCTCGAGTACATGCTGCAACCCGAGAACGCGCAGCGCTGGCACGTCCAGGGCGGCTACCTGCCCATCGTGAAGTCGGTGAAGGACCAGCCCGAGGTGCAGGCCTTCTGGCAGGACGAGATGGCGGGCGTGCTGCTCCAGCCGGCCGTCGACCAGCTCGCCGACGCCGACCCCGACCAGCCGGGCCCCCTCGCCGGCCCCTACCCCGACCTGGTCGACGGCATCCAGCAGGCGATCGAGGCGGTGCTGTTCGACGGGGCCGATCCCGCGGCGGCGCTGGCCGGCGCCCAGGAGGACGTCACCGAGTCGCTGGCGCGCTACGCCGCCGACTAGGGCCTGTCCGGCGGACCGTGCCCGCCGCGGTCCTGCACGCTGGACGTCGTCGACCGAGCCGTTCCGTGCCCGGCACATCTCGCTCGGGGGAGAGATCCCGCAAACGGGACCGGATTCGCAGGACACGCTCTGGCCCAGCCGCCGAAGGCCGCCCGGCGAGGCTGGTGCGTCCTCGCCGGGCGGCTGCGGGGGAACGGCGGGCCGTCCGGTGGAGGCGCTGCCGCCCCGTCCCGCCGTCCCGCCGCGGGTCACGTCACCGCACCAGCTCCTGGTCGCGCTGGTCGCCGCGACCGTTGCCGGAGACGGCCTCGGCCTCGACGACGTCGGTGGCCTCGGCCTGGGCCGTGCGCATGCGGCGGGGGATCATCGTCACCGCGACGACGAGGGCCGCCACGAGCACGCCCACGCTCACCGTGAACCCGCGGGTGATGGCGTCGACGTAGGCCTCGTTGGCGGCCCGGGTCAGCCCGGCCGCCCCCTCGGGCGGCAGGGTGGCGGCGACGCGGCTGGCCACGCCGACGCCCTCACCCGCCGCGTGCACGACCCCGGGGTCGAGGTCGCCGGCGTGGTCGGCGAGGTTGGAGCGGTAGGCGTCGTTGACGACGCTGCCGATGACGGCGACGCCGAGGGCACCGCCGAGCTGCCGGCTGACGTCGTTCAGGGCTGAGCCGACGCCGGCATCGCGCTCCGGGACCGCGGCCATCACGGTGTCGGTCATCGCCGGCATGCCCAGCCCGGCACCGAGGCCGAAGAAGCCGAGGATGAGGAAGATCAGCCACGCGTTGGTCGTCGTCTCGATGATGGCGGTCAGGACGACGAGAGGCACCACGACGACCACGACCATCGCCAGGGTCAGGGCGCGTGGCCCGGCGGTGTGGATGAGCTTCCCGGCCATCCCGGAGCCGACGATCATGCCGATGGCCGGGGCGACCAGCAGCAGGCCGGCCTCGAGCGCGCTGCGCCCCTGGACGATCTGGAAGTACTGGGTGAGGAAGAAGAACACCACGAACATCGCGAACAGCACGATGCCGATCAGCAGGACGGCGCCGGCGAGGTCCCGCTCGCGCAGGAAGCGCAGCGGCAGCATCGGCGTGCTGGCCCGGGCCTCGACCACCGCGAAGGCCGCGAGCAGCACGGCCGCAGCGGCGAACGAGCCGAGCACGGCGCCCTTGTCCCACCCGACCTCGCCGCCCCGGATGATCCCGTAGACCAGCGCGGTGAGGCCTGCGGTGCCCAGGATCGCGCCGGGCACGTCGAGACCGATCCGGCGGGGGTCGCGTGACTCGGGGACGACGGTCATGCCCACCAGCGCGGCGACGACCAGCGGGATGAACAGCCAGAACGCGGCCGACCAGTCCGCGGCCTCGATCAGCGAGCCGCCGGCGACCGGGCCCAGCGCGATGCCGAGGCCGCCGACCGCGGTCCACACGGCGATGGCCTTGGCCCGCTCCTCGCGGGGGAAGACGCTGACGACGATCGACAGCGTGGCCGGCAGCACCAGCGCCGCGCCGACGCCTTGCAGCGCACGCATCGCGATCAGCAGGCCCGTGCTGTCGGCCAGCGCCGCGCCGGCGGCCGCGAGCCCGAACACCACGAGCCCGACGGTCATCATCCGCTTGCGGCCGTAGCGGTCGCCGATCGATCCGCAGAGCAGCAGCAGCCCGGCCAGCACCAGCACGTAGGCGTCGATCACCCACTGCAGGGCAGAGGTCGACGCGTCGAGGTCGACGGAGATCCGGGGGAGGGCGGTGTTGACGACGGTGTCGTCGAGGAACACCAGCAGCGTTCCCACGGACATCACCGCCAGCACCCACCAGCGTCGCGGTTCGACGCTCGCGGGGGCGGAGCGCGTCTCTGTCATCGGTCACCTCGTTGCTCGATCATGGACAAGTGGACTAGGTGGTCCACTCCTAGCAGAAGTGGACCAATGAGTCCAGACTGCTATCGTGGTGGCCGTGGCCCAGGAACCGCTCACCGAGCGCGGCCGGCGGAGCCGCGAGCGCATCATCGAGGCCGCGGCCGCGGCCGTCGCCGAGCGGGGGGCCGGGGGCTGCAGCCTCGACCAGGTCCTCGAGGCCGCCGGCGCCAGCAAGAGCCAGCTCTACCACTACTTCGCCGACAAGGATGACCTGGTCAGAGCAGTGATCGCCCGGCGTGTCGGCGAGACCCTCGACTGCCAGGGCCCGATGCTCAGCGAGCTCGACAGCTTCGCCGACATCCGGCGCTGGTTCGACTGGCTGATCGCCCAGAACGAGAAGCTGGGCTGCCCCGGCTGCCCGCTCGGCACGCTCGCCAACGAGCTCGCGGACCGCGACGAAACCGCCCGGGTCGACCTCGCCGGCGGCTTCGACACATGGATGAGCTACGTGATCGAAGGTCTCGCACGGATGCAGGCCCGCGGCGAGCTGGTCGAGCAGGCCGACCCCCAGCGGCTCGGGCACGCCGTCTTCGCGAGCCTCCAGGGCGGCCTGCTGCTGTCGAAGACGACGAAGGTCCCGCAGTACCTCCGCGACGCCCTCGACGCCTCCTACGCCCACCTCCTCTCCTTCGCGCCTCCCGGCCCTTCCTGACCGGTAGCGTGCGCCGGACGAATGGGGGCGCCCGCTACGCGGAACGCGTCGCCTACCGCCGAGCCGAAGTCGTCATCGCCACGATCGCCCTCTGGCTCCGCCACGATTCACAGGACAGGCCCCAGGGGCGGTGACGCGGCGGTGCCGGCGCCCCGGCGCGGGCCGCGGCGATGCCTCGGACCCCGGGCGGGCCCGCGTAACGTGAACATCACCTATGGCCGCGCACTCCTTCCGTGACCGCCTGTTCACCCGGCGCGCCGCCCGGGCGATCACGTCGCCCGTCGGCGTGCTGGGCGGGGCGGCGGTGGGCGCCGCGACCGTGCTCGGCGCCGGGCTGCCGGTGTGGGCCGGGGCCGCCGTGGGCGCCGGGATCTGGAGCGTCAACGCACTGCGGCTGCTGCCCCGCGGCCCGCGCCGCGAGCGCATCGACCCGTTCGCCCTCCACGACCCGTGGCGCCGCTTCGTGCAGGATGCCCTCCAGGCGCGGTCCCGCTTCGCCGAGGCCGTGCACCGGGCCCCGTCCGGACCGCTGCGCGACCGCCTCGACGAGATCGCCGAGCGGATGCAGACCGGCGTCGACGAGTGCTGGCTCGTCGCCAAGCAGGGCGAGTCCCTGGTGCAGGCCCGGCGGGGCATCGACCTGCCCGACGTCGACCGCCAGCTCGCCCGCCTGCGCCACGAGGGCGGCGCTCCGGGGCAACCCAGCACGGCGGTGATCCGCTCGCTCGAGGCCCAGCGAGCCACCGCCGAGCGGCTCGACACGGTCATCGCCCGGGCCGAGAGCGAGCTGCGCCTGCTCGACGCCCGCCTCGACGAGGCCGTCGCCCGCACGCTCGAGCTGACGGCGCACGCCGGCACGACGGCCGGATCGCTGAGCGGCCTGGGCACCGACGTCGACAACCTGGTCGGCGAGATGGAGTCGCTGCGCCAGGCGCTCGACGAGGTCAACGTCGCCGCCGCGGGCGGTGCCGCGGGCAGCGCGCCGCGGGACCTGCCCCCGGGCGGAGGCCGGTGAGCCCGCGCCCACCCGGCGACCACGGGCCCGCCGGCGACGGCGACCCGGGCCGCGGGCGCGGGCGACGGCGCCGCCACGTCGACGAGGCCGGCGAGGCCGGCGAGCCGGGCGGCGCCGGCAGGTCGGGCGACACCGGCGAGGCCGAATCCCGACGCCGGCGCCTGCGCGCCCAGCCGGCCGCCTACGACAACGAGCTGCACTACGGCGAGACCAACCGCCGCCGCGCCCGCGAGTTCCTCGGCCGCAACGAGAACGCGGTCGCCGACCGTCCCGGCCGCCGGTGGGCCCGCGACCCGGCGGGCGGGCCCGAGGGCGGCGGAGGGGGTGGCGACCCGGCACCGGGACCGCCCGGCCAGGCCCGTCCCGGTGACAACCGCTGGTCGCCCGACGACCGGACCGGCGAGCTGCCGGTGACCGTCGACATGCTGGGCGTGGCACCCGAGTCGCCCGGCATCGCCCAGCAGCCGCTCGCCCCGTGGATGACCGGCGAGCACCAGGCGATCACGGGCCAGCACCGCGCCGTCGCCGACGCCGGCACGGCGACCCGTCCCGGCACGGCCATCGGCGGCGGCACGAAGACCGGCGCCGGCACGGCGAGCGAACCGCTGTTCCCCGTCGAGGACCTCGAGCCCGGCGCCCCGCCGCCGGACTGGGCGCGCGGTCGGGGGCCGGCGCCGGCGCCGCCGGGCCCACCGCCGGTGACGCGGCGGCGGATGCCCGCCCCGGCCGGCGCGGACGCCGGCGCCGAGGCCGCCGAGACCGCCGCGCCCGGGCCGGCGATCGCCACCGAGTCCAACGTCCGCGGGTCGATGCTGGTGGCCGCCGGCATCTTCCTGTCGCGCTGCGCGGGACTGCTGCGCGAGGTGGTGATCGGCGCCCTGCTCGGCACGACGCCGGCCGCCGACGCCTTCAAGGCGGCGCTGCGCATCCCCAACCTGATGCAGAACCTGCTGGGCGAGGGCGTGCTCTCGGCCTCGTTCATCCCCGTGTACGCCCGGCTGCGGGCCGAGGGCCGCCACGACGAGGCCGGGCGCGTGGCCGGGGCGACTGCCGGGCTGCTGGCGGCCCTCACCGGCGTCATCAGCCTGGTGGGCGTCGTGTTCGCCGAGCCGATCACCGCCGTGCTGGTGCCGGGCTTCACCGGCGACAAGCACGACCTGACCGTCGAGCTCACCCGCATCATGTTCCCGGGCATCGGCTTCCTGGTGCTCTCCGCCTGGTGCCTCGGGGTGCTCAACAGCCACCGGCAGTTCTTCCTGTCCTACGTCGCGCCCGTGCTGTGGAACGTGGCCCAGATCGCCGCCCTGGTCGCGGGCCTGGTGGTGGTCGGCGGCCGCGCCACGGCAGCCGACCAGCGCGACCTGGCCGTCTGGTTGTCGTGGGGCGTGCTGATCGGTGGCGTGCTGCAGTTCGGCATCCAGATCCGGCCGGTGCGGCGGCTGCTCGGCGCCGTGCGGCCCAATCTCGACACCGGCAACGTGTGGGTGCGCAGCGTCATCGCCCGGTTCACACCGGTGGTGATGGGGCGCGGCGCGGTCCAGATCATGGGCTGGGTCGACCTGTGGCTGGCCAGCTACCTGGTGAGCGGCGCCGTGTCGTCGCTGTCGTACACGATGGTGCTGTACCTGCTGCCGGTCAGCCTGTTCGGCGTCAGCGTCGCCGCCGCCGAGCTGCCGGACATGTCGCAGGTCGAGGTGCACGACCCCGACACCCGCCGGCGGTTCCGCCTGCGCCTCGAGGACAGCATGGGGCGCATCGCCTGGTACGTCGCCTTCACGGCCACGATGTTCATCGTGGTGGGCGACGTCGTCGTGGCCGCCATCCTCGAGTACGGCAACTTCACCCACGGCGACACGATCGCGGTGTGGCTGGCGCTGGCCGTGCTGGCCACCGGGCTGCTGCCCGTCACCGCCAGCCGCCTGCTGCAGAACGGCCTCTACGCGCTCGACGACACCCGCACGCCCGCCCGGCTCGGCGTGCTCGGCGTGGTGCTGTCCGCGGTGATCGGCGTGGTGTTCATGTTCCCGCTCGACCGGCTCACGGTCGGCATCGACGGCATCGAGGGCTGGGGTGACGTCCTCGCCTTCGGCCCCCTGCCGGCGGACGTGCGCCAGAACGTGGCCGAGATCCCCCACCTCGGCATCGTCGGCCTGGCGCTCGGGGCCACGATCTCGCGCTGGATCGAGTACCGGCTGCTCAGCAACGCCCTCGCCTGGCGGGTCGGGCGCACCAAGCTGGCGGGCCGGTGGCTCGGTCCCATCGCCATCGGCTGCGCCATCGCGGCGGGCGTGGCGTACTTCGCCGAGCTCGCCTTCGGCTCGCTGCCGAACATCGTCACCGCCGTGCTGGTCGTAGGGGCCGCGGGCGCCACCTACACGGCGGTCACCCATTCGCTGGGCGTGCCCGAGTCGCGGGCGACCGTGAGCCGGCTGGGGGGCCTGCGCCGCCGGGTGAGCCGCTGATCCGGCCGCCATCACGCGCCCGGGGCGTCACCCGCCGTGGCGCGCTCTAAGGTGCAGGGCATGTTCAAAGTTCTGCGACGGTGGTGGGCCTACGTGACGGCCAAGCTGGGCATGAGCCTCGAGGAGCGGGCCGACCCCAAGGTCCAGCTCGAGCAGGCCATCGCCGAGGCCCAGGACCAGCAGCGCCGCCTCAAGGAGCAGGCCGCCAACGTCATCGCCCACCAGAAGCAGACCGAGCTGCGGCTCAACCGGGCCATGGCCGACCTCGAGAAGGTGGGCGGCAACGCCCGGCAGGCGCTGCTCATGGCCGACGAGGCCACGAAGGCGGGCCAGCAGGACAAGGTCGTGCAGTACACGGTGACCGCCGAGAGCTTCGCCAACCGCCTCATCGCCCTCGAGCGCGAGGTCGAAGACCTCAAGGCCCTGCACCTGCAGTCGACCGAGGCCGCCAACCAGGCCAAGGCGGCGGTGCAGCAGAACTCGTCCGCCCTGCAGCAGAAGCTCGCCGAGCGCCAGAAGCTGCTCAGCCAGCTCGACCAGGCCAAGATGCAGGAGCAGATGAACTCGGCGATGTCGTCGCTGTCCGAGGCGGTCGGCCAGGACGTGCCGACGCTCAACGAGGTGCGCGACAAGATCGAGGCCCGCTACGCCAAGGCCAAGGGCATGGCCGAGCTGACCGAGACGTCGGTCGAGAGCCGCATGCTCGAGGTCGAGCAGGCGGCGATGAACAGTGAGGCCCAGGCCCGCCTGGCCCAGATCCGCTCGCAGCTCGGCCTGGCCCCTGCCGCCGACGAGCCGGGCCAGGTCGCCGGCGCGGCCGAGGCGCCGGCCGACGCGCCGTCCGATGCGCCGGGCGGCACGTCCGCCCCCGGAGCCTGACCGCCCCCGCAGACCACGACCGGGCCGACGGCGTCGGGGTCGGGCCCCACGCCCGGCCCTGGCCCGACGACCCGCGCCTCGACCCCGACCTGCTGGCGCACGGCGACCGGCGCAACGTCGTCGACCGCTACCGCTACTGGCGGGTCGAGGCGATCGTCGCCGACCTCGACGCCCGCCGCCACCCGTTCCACGTGGCGGTCGAGAACTGGCGCCACGACATGAACATCGGCACTGTCGTCCGCAACGCCAACGCGTTCGGGGCCGCCGCCGTGCACATCGTCGGCCACCGCCGCTGGAACCGCCGGGGCGCGATGGTGACCGAGCGCTACCAGCACGTCCGCTACCAGCCGACCATCGAGGACCTGCTGGGCTGGGCGAGCACCGAGGATCTGCCACTCGTCGGTGTCGACAACCTGGCGGGCGCGGTGCCGATCGAGACGGTGACCCTGCCCCGCCGGTGCGTGCTGGTGTTCGGCCAGGAGGGCCCCGGCCTGTCCGAGCCTGCCCGCGCCGCCTGCACGCAGGTGTGCTCGATCACCATGTTCGGCTCGACCCGCTCGATCAACGCCGGCGTGGCCTCGGGCATCGCCATGCACACGTGGGTCCGCCAGCACGCCCTGGGCTAGCGAGGCGATCCTCCGGGGCCGCGGGGCCGCGATCCTGGCGCCGGGCGGCTCAGAGCACCCAGCGCGCCGCGTGGAGGCGCTCGTACATGGGCAGGCACTCTTCGGCCACCGCGGCCGCCGGGCCCTGCAGCTGCGGATGGCGCGGCCGGTAGGGGGCGAACCCCGTCGACCGCCACACGGCGTCGTACCAGTACCGGCCCCAGACCCCGTCGGAGTCCCGGGGGCCGGGCGGCCACGCCAGCATTCGCGGCGTGAAGTCGACCCCCACGTGGCGGCACATCGCTCGCAGGTAGGGCTCGGGACGCAGGAGGAAGTCCCGTGCGTCGACCACGGGAGGCGGGGTCCCCGCCGCCGCCAGCTCGTCGTAGAGCTGCAGCTGCTGGGGAAGGCCGAGATCCTCGGCCGTGACGTGGGCCCGCGAGCGGACGTACGACGCCACCACCTCGCGGGGATCGCGGATCAGCATGACGTTGGAGAGGCCGGCGACCCAGCGTCGCTCGATGCCGGGCAGCAGATGATGGGCCATGTGCTTCTGGTAGAAGACCGTGGTGCCACCGGGGACGGCACCGAGCAGCGCGGCCACGACCGCGCGCCAGTCGGTCTCGCCGGCGGCGATCACCTCGTCACGGCCCGGATGGTCGAGGCCGGTGACCTGCAGGTAGTGGGCGTACAGCGGCTCGTCGACCACCACCGTGTCGTGGCGGTTCTCCCACGAGCGCATCAGGGCGGTCGAGATGTTGCGCGGGCCCGACCACACGGCCAGCCGGATCACGGGAGCGCTGGTCGCCACCGTCAGCGTCGTGCCGCCTCGGCGACGTCGCGCTCGATGGCGGCCCGGTAGAGCGTGCGGAGGCGGTCGGTGACCGGCCGGCTGCCGCCGTCACCGATCGAGCGCCCGTCGACCTCGCGGACGGGCACGATCCCGGCGAACGTGCCGGTCACGAAGGCCTCGTCGGCGCCGTAGACGTCCGTCAGGCTGAAGTCGCGCTCGTGGGTCGGGATGCCGGCGTCGCGCGCCAGCCGCAGCACCGTCGCCCGTGTGATGCCGCCGAGGCAGAAGGCGCCCGACGACGTCCACAACTCGCCCCGCCGGACGACGAAGAAGTGGGTGGAGTTGCACGTGGCGACGAAGCCGTGCGGGTCGAGCATCAGCGCCTCGTCGGCACCCGCCGAGTAGGCCTGGATGCAGGCGGTGATGTCGTTGAGCTTGCTGTGGGTGTTGAGCTTGGGGTCGAGCACGTCCGGGTAGGGACGCCGCACGTGCACGGTGAACAGGCGGATCCCGGTGTCGAGCACGGCCTGGCTCGGCCGCTTGTGCTCGGGGACGATCACGATCGTGGCCGGCCCCACGGTCATCCGGGGATCCTGGTACGGCGTGCGCTTCACGCCGCGGGTCACCATGAGGCGCACGTGCACGCCGTCGGTCATCCCGTTGGCGCGCAACGTCTCGTAGATCGCCCGCCGCAGCTGGTCACGGTCGAGCCCGATGTCGAGCGCGATGGCCTTCGCGCCCTCGTAGAGACGGTCGAGGTGCTGGTCGAGGAACACCGGGTGGCCGTCGTGGACCCGCAGCCCCTCCCACACGCCGTCGCCGAGCACGAACCCCGAGTCGAAGACCGAGACCACGGCCTCGGCCCGGGGCTTGAGCTCGCCGTTCACGTGGACGAGCACCGCGTCGTTGCGCGGGTCGTCGTCGTAGTCGTGCACCCCGTGGACCACCTGATCCGTCATCCCGAACCTCCTCCGCCGCCAGCACGGCGACGGCGTCGTCCGCGCGAGTCTGTCAACGACGGGGCGTCCCGCGCGGATCGGCTCGTAGGCTCGACGGAGTGCCGGCCTCGCCGAACCCGGACGAGCTGGATGACGTCGTCGCGTTCATCGCCGCGCAGCAGGCGCACCCGGACCGCCGCATCACCTATGTGGGCACGGAGGCCGCGGGGATCCTCGCGGAGCTACGAGGGCCTGCAGCCTCCCTGGGTGAGCACGACCCGCGTCCGGCGCGACGGCACGCGCATCACCGGGGCGGTGGTCACCGAATGGGACGAGGACCTGGGGCGGGCATGGATCGTCGGCCCGTGGGCCGCCGGCGACGGCGACGCGTGGATGGTGGCAGCGGCCGCGCTCTTGGACCGTGCGCTCGTCGGCCTGCCGCCCCCCGTCGATCGCTACGAGATGTCCGGTGACATCGCCAACCACCGGCTCGCCGACCTGGCGGCCGCACGGGGGTGGACGGCGACCGCGCCGAACCACATCCTGCTCGCCGACGCCGGTGGCGTCGCCGGCTGCGCCGCCGGGGAGGTCGCCCACGACGGTGAGGGATTCATCGACTTCGTGGCCGTCGACCCCGCCTGTCGCGGCGCCGGTGTCGGCCGGCAGCTCGTCGAGGCCGTCACCCGCCGGCTGCTCGATCGGTCGACGCTCGGCCGGGTGTGCCTCACGGTGCAGGACCATCGCACCCCGGCCCGGGCCCTCTACGCGCGGCTCGGCTTCCGGCCCGACGGATCGCTCGTCGCCTACCGCTCGTGGACGTCGTGACCGCCTGGCGGGCGGGTCGACGTGTGGCCGATGTCAGGTCCGACCTACGCGGCGCCCTGGCCTCCGCACCTGACGCTGTCGACCTTGACCTCGACGCTTCCGTCCGCCGAGAACAGCACGGTGGTCCTGATCTGGATCGGGAAGTTGGTGCCGTCTGCCACGTGGACGATGGTGTGCTGGGTGTCGGTGACGCGCCAGTCCTGGAGCTGGGCGTAGTTGACGTTCTCCCGGTGCTGCACGACGAAGTGGCCGGACGAGGTCGGCAACGCCGGGTCGTCCGGGTCGAAGCTGAACCAGCCGTGCAGGTTGTCCTTGAGCTGGAAGGTTCGCCCGGTGTCCGTGAGCGTGAAGACGCCGTCGCCCTCGACGGTCAGGACTCCGACGAGCGGGGGTTCGCATGGAGTCACCGACGGCTCGGAGAACTGGACGCTGTAGTGCTCCGTGATGTGCACGGCCTGGGCGCCGACCGGAGCCGCGGTGAGCAGCAGAGCCGCAGCGCCACCCAGCGCTGCGATGACTCGGTGGAATCCCATGGCACGCAGCGTGTCAAGGCGTGGTCGAGGCCACCACCATGCCGGCGTGCATCCGTGTCGTCGACCGACGCGAACGCACGCTCTGACACACGACCCCGCGGACGGCGCTCAGTCCGTCGGCCGCATCGACTCGAGCATGGCCCGCATCTGCTCGTGCACGACGTTGACGGCCTGCAGCGGCCGGATCATCACGCGGAACTCGACGATGCGGCCGCTCTCGTCGCACCGGATGATGTCCACGCCGTTCACGTACTTGCCCTCGACCGTCGTCTCGAACTCGAGCACGGCCGTGTCGCCCGACATGACCTGCTTCGTGTAGCGGAACCGCCCGCCGGATGATCCCTGGCCGCCGCCCGACGCCGCCTCGCCGGGCAGCGCCACCCCGGCGGCCTCGAGGTAGAGCTTGGTGATGGCCTTGCCCTCCTGCGGCGTGTACACCACCGGCGAGTAGAAGACGACGTCGTCGGCGAGCAGCTCGTCGAGCCCGCCGGGGAGGTCGCCCTTCAGATGCCGGTGCCACCGCTCGACCACGCCCTCGATCATCGTCCTGCTCCTCGCCAGTCGCGTCCCACCTGCCCACGCTGTCTAGCGCGTGCTCGGGCCCGGGCGGCGACCGCCGGCGGCGGTGGCGTAGAGTCGCCGCCGTCCGCCCGGGCCCGGGCGGCGCGACCAGGGGGAAGGGCATGATCCTCGACCGGTTCCGGGTGACCGATCGGGCGGCGGTGGTGACCGGCGCCGGCCGCGGCATCGGCGCGGCCACCGCGGTGGCGCTGGCCGAGGCCGGGGCCGACGTCGTCATCTCGTCCCGCACCGAGTCCCAGCTCGCCGACGTCGCCAAGCAGGTCGAGGCGACCGGGCGGCGGGCCGTCGTCGTGCCGGCCGACCTGTCCGACCTCGACGCCGTCGCCGGCCTGGCAGCGGCCGCCCACGACGCGTTCGGCCGGCTCGACATCGTGGTCAACAACGTGGGCGGCAGCATGCCCCGCGAGTTCCTCCGCACCGCGCCCCGCCACCTCGAGGAGGCGTTCCACTTCAACGTCGCCACCGCCCACGCGCTCACCCGGGCCGCCGTGCCACTCATCCTCGAGGGGCGCGAGCCCGGTGCCCCCACCGGGGCCATCGTCAACATCTCGTCGGTCATGGGGCGGGTCAGCGGCCGGGGCTACGCGGCCTACGGCACGGCCAAGGCGGCCCTGTCGCACTACACCCGGCTGGCGGCCCGCGACCTGGCCCCCCGCATCCGGGTCAACGCCATCGGCGTGGGCTCGGTCGCGACCTCCGCGCTCGACATCGTGCTCACCGACGACGCCCTCCGCACCACCATGGAGCAGGCCACCCCATTGCAGCGCATCGGCGACCCCGACGACATCGCCGCCACGGCCCTGTTCCTGGCGTCGGACGCCGCCGCCTACATCACCGGCAAGGTCGTCGGCGCCGACGGCGGGCTCGACCAGCCCAACCTCGACCTCGGCTTCCCCGACCTCTGACCCACGGCGGCGTCACGACGCCACGCGGTCCGGTCCGGCTAGCGGGGCTCCCGCCACATGCGCCACAGCGGCGGACCGCCGTCGGGCAGGTGGAACACCCCCTGGTCGACGTAGCCGTGCCGCTCGTAGAGCGCCCGGTTCCGTGGCGTGGTGGCCTCGTGGTAGGCAGGCATCCCCTCGCGGTCGGCCCGATCGAGCATCGCCCGCAGGAAGGCGGCACCGATGCCACGTCCCTGGAACGCCGGCACCGTGGCCAGGAAGTTCAGGTAGTACAGCGGCTCGTCGGGGTGATGCTCGGCGAACGTCTCCTCCAGCTGGAAGAAGCGGCCCGCGTCGCGGCCGGCGATCTCGTGCACCGCCTCGCCGAACGCCACCTCGTGCTCGGGGGTGAGCAGCGTCCTGCCCGGCGGCAGCCACACGGCGACGCCGTTCTCGTCGTCCGTGAGGTAGGTCTCGCCGAGCGGCACGTAGGCGTCCGCGTACAGGCGGAAGATCGGCTCCAGTGCGGCCCGCCGCCGATCCACATCGGGCAGTGCCCAGCGCGTCACCGGGTCGTCGAAGAAGGCCGCCGTGATCGTGGCCGCCACCGCCGCCCGGTCGGCGTCGCCAGCCGTGCGGATGCCGAGGTCGATCGTGCGTGTCATGTCCGTCCTCCTGTGTCGTCACGTTGCAGGAGAACAGTGACGGCGCCGGGCGCGCCGGAGCATCGGCAGACCTACCCATTCACGCGGACCAGGTCGTGCTGGACGGCGAACAGGGCGGCGGCGGCCCGGGTCGAGACGCCGATCTTGGCGTAGATGTGCTGGACGTGGTGCTCGGCCGTGCGCCGGGATATGAAGAGGCGCTCGGCCACCCCCGCGTTGCTGCACCCCTCGGCGATCAGGATCAGGACCTCGATCTCGCGGTCGCTCAAGCCCGCCGGCCGGGGCGGCCGCCGCTGCCCGACCTGCTGGCCGGCCTCGGCCAGCACCGCCCGGGTGGCGTCGTGGTCGAGTCGGCCGGCCTCGGCCTCCGCGGCGAGCTCGCGGGCGGCCCGCTCGCCGGCGAGGGCGGCCCGGTGCGGACGGGGGGAGGTCATCGCGGCGAAGGCGTCCGCCGCGGCCAGGATCCGGGCCGCCATCGGGATGGCGGCGGCGGTCGAGCTGCGGTGGTACCCCGTGCCGTCGAGCCGCTCGTGGTGCATGCCCGCCGTGGTGGCGATGGGCGCGAGCGGCGGCGAGGTGGCCAGGATCCGCTCGGAGTGGTACGCGTGCATCCGCACCTGCTCCCACTCCACCCGGGTGAGCGGTCCCCGCTTCTCCCAGACCGCGTTCGAGACGCCGACCCTGCCCACATCGTGCAGCAGGGCCATGAGGCCGATGCGCTCGATCTCGGCGTCGTCGAGCCCCAGCCGTCCGGCGCCGCCGACAGCCAGCCGAGCCACCGCCTTGGCGTGGCCGTGGAGGAACGGCGCCTTCACGTCGGCGAGATCGCCGAACGCCGCCGCGAGCTCGGTCAACTGGGCGGCGCTGCGCTCGACCACCGGCTCGGGCTCGACGTCGAGGAGGCGGTCGCGCGGATCGCCCTGGTCGGCCTCGGCGAGGAGGGCGGGCGCGTCGGCGGCGAACGCCGCGACGACCCCGGGATCGAGGATCGTCGCGGCCCGCTGGCGCAGTGCGGCGACGGCTGCGCCGGCGCCCCCCATCTGGCCGAAGAACGCGGCGTCCATGGCGGCCCGAGCCACCCGCGACGCGATGGGGATGTCGTCGCCACCCAGCCCGTCCGGCACCCAGCGGCCGCGCCACGACTCGTAGACGTGGTAGAGCGCCTGCTGGGTCGAGTCGGGCAGGCCGAGCCGTCGCGCCGTGTCCCGAGCCACCTCGCAGACGCCGGTGTCGGCGCGGCGGCCCCATTCGGCACCGTGGGCCAGCGCGAACGCGCTGGCGCGGGCGGCGACGTCGGGCGGCATCGCCCGGGTCAACTCGGGTACGAGCGTGATCACCACGTCGCCGGGGTCGCCGAAGTTGGTGCGGGACACGGCGCGGTTGAGGGCGATGTCGTCGCCGAACGCGGCCGCCGCCTCGTGGGCCACTGCCACGCAACCGACATGCATCAGCAGGGCGGTGTAGAAGCTGTCCCGGACGTCGCCGTCGTCGAGGTCCATGCGGCGGGCGAGGGCGGCGGCCACCAGCGAGGACCGCACAGCGGTCCCCGGTGGCAGCCCGAAACCCAGGTCAGCCACCATCGAGAGCCCGGCCAGCAGGTCGGCCAGGCGAAGCCCTGCCGCCACGCCGCAACAGTAACGCCGGTGGTCTCCGCCGGGGCGGGGGTCACTCGGTCTCGGTGGCCCCGGTCGTCGTGTCGGCCAACCAGTCCAGCGCCCGCATCCAGGCGTCGCGGGCCGACGCCTCGTGGTACGCGGGGCTGCCGTCGCGGTTGAAGCCGTGGCCGGCGTCCGGGTACCGCACCACCTCGGTGCGCACCTCGGCCTTGGCCGCGGCCGCCGCGAGCTGCTCGACCTCGTCGACCGGGATGGCGGCGTCCCGATCGCCGTACAGGCCCAGCCACGGCGTGCGCAGCCGCGGCGCCAGCTCGACCAGCGGCGGGAAGCCGAACCGGCCGGCCGTGATGCCCGACCCGTAGAACGTGACGGCCGCGCCGAGCTGCCACTCGGCCGCCACCGCCAGGGCCACCGTGCCCCCCATGCAGAACCCCACGATGCCGGCCGTGTCACGCGGGAAGCCGGCGCCCTCGACGTAGGCGAGCGCGCTGCCGACGTCGGCCAGGATGCTCTCGACCGTCAGCGACTGCGCGTGCCGCCGCCCCTCGGCGATGTCGTCGTGGGAGAGCACCGGGTCGCCCGCGCGGTGGAACAGGTGGGGCGCCACGGCCAGCCACCCGACGTCCGCCAGCCGCTGGCACACGTCCTCGATGTGCGGCGTCACGCCGAACACCTCCTGCACCACCACGACACCGCCCACGGCGGGGCCGTCGGGATGGCGAACCGACAGCGGGGTCTCGTCAGCCATGAGCCGACGCTACCCCGCCCCCCGGCGCCTCAGCCTCGGGCGCTGCCTCGGCCTCGGCCTCGGCATCCGCCCGCTCCTCGGGCCCGAGCCGGGCGGGGGCCGGGCCCGGGGCCAGCCCGATGGCCATGAGCAGCACGCCCAGGTGGAGCTGCAAGGCCGGCACCACCAGGTGGCGCGCCGTCTCCATGCCGTCGCTGTGCCAGGCGGCCAGCCCGTGGGGCACTGCCAGCGCCACCACCACCAGCCCCGTGGCCATGGCGGGCGACCACCGCCCCCGGCCGATCAGCCATCCGAGCACCCCGGCGGCCAGCGCCAGCACCAGCGCCGTCGGCGGCGCCAGCACCCGGTCGACCAGGGGGACGCGGCGCATGTCCTGCGGCGCGTAGAAGCCGCGGTCGCCCAGGGCGTTGTTGAACGCCCGCTCGGGCGAGCGCAGGGGCTCGAGCGCCAGGTAGCCCGGGTGCGTGGCGACGTAGCGGGCGAACGCGGCGCGCCCGTCGCGCTCGAGCCAGGCGAGCCACGGTGCCAGCTCGGGGTCGTCCTCCGGGACGTACACGACCGGCACGCCGTTCGGCTGGACGTGCGGCGGGCGAGCGCCGGGCCCGGAGAACATCTCGGCCTGGGGCATGCCGTGGTCGGCGAACCACTCGACCCGGTCGGGGTACGGCAGCACCCGCACCTCGTACACGTTGCCCAGCGGGAACACGTGGCGCTCGCCGTGCGATGACGCCCACCCCGCCACCACGCCCATGCCCGCCGCCGCGAGCGCCACGCCCGCCCAGGCCCCCAGCGCCGGCGACGGGCGGTCGACGGCTCCCGCACCGTCGGTCCGGCGGCGCCGGTCGACCAGCCACCTCGCCGCCACCACGACCGCCAGCGCCGCGCCACCGGCCAGGACCACCACTGCGTGCGTGTCGCGCACCGCAACCCAGAGCACCAGGGCCACGGCGAGCAGCCCGGCCCGCCGCCGGGTGGCCCCCAGCGCCATGCGCAGGCCGGCGGCGACCACGAGGGCCAGCAGCGACAGGGCGAGCGACTCGGACAGCGCCGAGCGGTCCCACATCGTCACCGGCGTCGTCAGCGACAGCGCCACCACGGCCAGCGCGGCCAGCGGGCCGGCGACCCGACCCCTGACGGCGGCGAGGACCGAGGCCGCCAGCGCCGCCCAGCAGGCGACGGCGATCGCGGCCTGAGTCACCGTGTACGCCGTGGCGTCGCCCCCGACCAGCCCGAGCAGCACGGGCGTGCCGGGCGGCCGCTCGCCCGCCCACAGGTCGAGGCTCGCCCACCCTGCGTCGACCGTGGACCGGAAGTCGACCGTGTCGGCCCACTCGAGCGTGCCCAGGCCCCACATCTGCCATGCACGCACCGTGGCGCCGACCACCAGTGCGACGACGAAACCGGTTCTCGGCGTCACCGGGACGACGGTAGCGCCGGTGCCCCCGCCGGCACCTGCGGCTCAGGGCAGGACGACCAGGTCGTCCCGGTGGACCACCTCGTGGATGATGCCTTCCGGCAGCTCGTAGGTGCGCAGCCCGGCGACCTCGCGCAGGCCGGCGGCGTCGAGGCGGCACAGGCCCTTGGCGAAGACCGTGCCGTCCGGGCCGGCGATCTCGACCGCCTCGTCGGCCTCGAAGCTGCCCTTCACGCCGGTCACCCCCGCTGGCAGCAGCGACACGCCGCGGTCGAGCAGCGCCCGCCGGGCGCCGTCGTCGACGATCACCGTGCCCGACGAGCCCACGGCGAACGCGATCCACAGCTTGCGGGCCGGCAGGCGACGGGGCCGGGGCACCACGACCGTGCCGATGCCGGGCTCGCCCTCGACGGCGCCGACCAGCACGCCGTCGCGCCCGGCCTGGGCGATGACCGCCCGCACGCCCGACCAGGCGGCGATCTTGGCCGCGGCCAGCTTCGACGCCATGCCGCCGCTGCCCCGCTCGGTGCCGACCCCGCCCGCCAGGGCTTCGAGCGTGTGGTCGATCCCGACGATCTCCTCGATGAGCGACGCCTCGGCGTCGAAGCGGGGGTCGGCGGTGAGCAGGCCGGGCTGGTCGGTGAGCAGCACGAGCAGGTCGGCGCCGATCAGGTGGGCGACGAGCGCGGCCAGCCGGTCGTTGTCGCCGAAGCGGATCTCGTCGTCCGCGATGGCGTCGTTCTCGTTGACGACCGGCACCACGCCGAGCTCGAGCAGGCGGGTCAGCGTCGACCGGGCGTGCAGGTACTGCTGGCGCACCATGAAGTCGAGCGGGGCCAGCAGCACCTGGCCCCCCACCAGCCCGCCGCTGGCCAGGGCCGCGTCGTACACCCGCATCAGGCGACTCTGGCCCACCGCCGAGGCGGCCTGCAGCGTCACGGCGTCGCGGGGGCGCGCCGCCGACATGCCCAGTGCCGGCAGGCCGGCGGCGATGGCACCGCTGGTGACCATCACCACCCGGTGACCGGCCCGGCGCAAGGTCACCGCCTCGGCGCAGAACTTGGCGATCGCGGCGTCCTCGATCTCGCCGGTGTCGTTGGTGATCGACGACGTGCCGACCTTGGCCACGACGATCATCTGTCGAACGCCTCGTCCTCGGCGTAGTCGAACACGAGCCCGCCGATCCGCACGCTGTCGCCCGGCCGGGCACCGGCCCGAGCCAGCGCCCTGTCGACGCCCAGCTTCCTCAGGCGGCGGTGGGCCTCGGCCAGCGCGTCGTGGCGGGTCAGGTCGGACAGGGCGACGGCCCGGGTCGCCTCGCGGCCCTCGACCGCCCAGCCGCCGCCCTCGCGCACCACCTGGTAGCCCTCGCGCACGGGGCGGTGCACGACGAACTGGCTGGGCTCGGGCAGCGCCGCCCGGGCGGTGCGCACCGCGTCGCCCAGACGCCCCCGCAGCCGGGCGATGCCCTCGCCGGTCACCGCCGAGATGCGCATGTCGATCGGCAGGTCCGCGGCGTCGTCGCCGTCGCCCACCGCCAGGTCGGCCCGGCTGCCCACGACGACCCGCTCGCGGTCGAGCAGCCCGGGCTCGTAGGCGCCCAGCTCGTCGAGCAGCACCCCGAGCTGCTCGGCCGGCGGCCGCTCGGCCATCGGAGCGAGGTCGAGCAGCACGCACAGGACGCGGGCCCGCTCGATGTGGCGCAGGAACTGGTGCCCCAGCCCGCGGCCCTCGCTCGCCCCCTCGATCAACCCCGGGATGTCGGCCACGACGTACTCGTACCCATCGTCGAGCCGCACGACCCCGAGATGGGGCCGCAACGTGGTGAACGGGTAGTCGGCCACCTTGGGCTTGGCCGCCGAGATGCGGCTGATCAGCGTCGACTTGCCGACGTTCGGGAACCCGACCAGGGCGACGTCGGCCAGCAGCTTCAGCTCGAGCCGCAGCCACCGCTCCTCGCCCTGCTCGCCCTGCTCGGCGAACGCGGGTGCCCGCCGCCGGTTGGACAGGAACCGGGCGTTGCCCCGCCCGCCGCGGCCGCCCTCGGCCGCCAGGTACCGGTCGCCGGCGTGCACGATGTCGGCGAGCACCGTGCCGTCCCGGTCGCGCACCACGGTGCCCGGCGGGACGGCCACGACGATGTCGTCGCCGGTGCGGCCGTGGCGGCCCTTGCCCATGCCGTGCGTGCCGTCGCCGGCCCGGCGGAAGGGGTGGTCCTGGAACGCCAGCAGCGACGCCACGTTGTGGTCGGCGACCAGCCACACGTCGCCGCCCGAACCGCCGTCGCCGCCGTCCGGCCCGCCCCGGGCCACGTGCGCCTCGCGGCGGAAGGACACCGACCCGGCGCCGCCGTCCCCGGCCTTGGCGTGGAGGTTGCATTCGTCGACGAACTGGGCCACCGCCACGGAGTATGTCGGCAGGTCCCCCCACATGCGAACCTGGGCGGCCGACAGGAGGACACCATGGACATCGAGTGGACGGACGGCACCGCCGTCCTGCACCTGGGCGACGACGCCAACGCGTTCGCGGCGGGGTTCGTCGACGACCTGCACGCCGGCCTCGACGAGGTGGAAGGCGCAGGTTCGGCCCGGGCGCTGGTGACGGTCGGCTCCGGTCGCCACTACTCCAACGGCTTCGACATCGAGTTCCTCGGGTCGCTGGACGGCCCGGCGCTGAGCAGGTTCATGGCCCGGGCGCTCGAGGCGCTGGCCCGGCTGCTGACGTTCCCCGTGCCCACGGTGGCCGCCGTCAACGGCCACGCCTTCGGCATCGGGGCCATGCTGGCGCTGGCCCACGACCGGCGGGTCATGCGGGACGACCGGGGCTGGTGGTGCCTGCCCGAGATCGACCTCGGCATGCAGTTCCACCCGTTCATGCTGGCGCTCGTGACCCACCGGCTGCCGGGCGCGACGGCCGACGAGGCGATCCTGTCGGGGCGACGCTACGACGGCGCGGCCGCGGTCGAGCACGGCATCGCCCAGCGCATCGCCCCGGTCGACGATCTGGTGACGGCGGCGATCGAGCAGGCCGGGCCGCTGACCGGCAAGGCGCGCGACATCACGGTGGCGCACAAGCGCGCCCTGCACGCGCCCGTGCTCGCCCACCTCGACGGCTGACAGGGCCGGCCGGCGCCGGGACGACCCGGGGGTCGACGGCCGGCGGTCAGTCCGCGGGGACGATGTCGACGAGCTTGCGGCCCTTGCGCTGGCCGAACTTGACCTTGCCGTCGGCGAGGGCGAACAGCGTGTCGTCGCCGCCGCGGCCCACGTTCTCGCCCGGGTGGAAGCGGGTGCCGCGCTGGCGCACGAGGATGGAGCCGGCGCTGACGGCGGTGCCGTCGAACGCCTTGACGCCGAGGCGCTTGGCGTGCGAGTCGCGGCCGTTCTTGGTCGAGCCGGCGCCCTTGGTCTTGGACATGTCGTCGGCCTCCCTCAGCCCTTGGAGATCCTGGTGATCTCGATCGTGGAGTACCGCTGGCGGTGGCCCCAGCGGCGCCGGTTGTTGGTCTTGTTCTTGTAGGTGAAGCCGGTGATCTTGGGGCCCTTGGCCTCGCCGACGACCTTGGCCGTGACCTTGGCCTTGCCGAGCGCCTTGGGGCCGGCCAGCACCGTGTCGCCGTCGACGAGCAGCACGGGGGTGAGCTCGACCTTGCCGTCGTCGGCCGGGCCGACCAGCTCGACCT
>DASTFE010000367.1:0-3786 GCA_035708905.1 Acidimicrobiales bacterium
GCGCGGCCCGCGCCGCTGACCCCACAGCGCGACCGCTCGCCGATGGCCCGCCGCGGCCGCGTCGCGGCAGGTGAACGGCCGGCAACAGCGATGCAAGCGGCCGGCAACCGGCGTGCAAGCGCCGGGGCCGAGGGTAGGCGCCATGGAGACGTACCCCCCTGCGCTCCGACGCCCTGACCTGGTCGATCTCACTGATCCCGGTGCGACCGACGGGACGCTCGTCGGTGCCAAAGCCGCCAACCTCGCCCGGGCCGAGCGCGCCGGGCTGCCGGTCCTCCCGGGCGCCGTCCTCACCACCGCCTGGGACAGCACGGGCTGGTCGCATCCGTCCCGGTTCGACGACCCCGGGCCGGCGCGCGCCGCATGGCGCACGCTGGGCAACGAGGGCGAGCGACCCCTCGTCGTCCGGTCGTCGTCGACGAACGAGGACGGGGGGACGTCGTCGATGGCCGGGGTGTTCACCTCGGTGCTCGACGTGACCGACTGGGCCAGCTTCGTCGAGGCCGTCGACCGGGTGCTCGAGTCCGGGCGCCTGGCGGACGTTCCCGACGCCCGCATGGCCGTGCTCGTCCAGCCCCAGATCTCACCCCGCTGGGGCGGGGTGCTCTTCGGTGCCGACCCCGTCTCCGGTCGCACCGACCGCCTGCTCGTCTCGGCCGTCGAGGGCGGGCCGGACAAGCTCGTCAGCGGGCTCGACGACGGCTGGACCGCCGTCCTGTCGCCCCGTGGCCGCGTGCTCGAGAACCGCGGGCACGAGCAGATCCCCCTCCCCCGTCCCACCCTGCGGGCCCTGGCCCGGCTGGCGGCCCGGGCGGCCGGCGCCTTCGGCGGCCCCCAGGACATCGAGTGGGCGGTCGACCACGACGGCACCGTCTGGCTGCTGCAGAGCCGGCCCATCACCACCGCCACCGGGCGGGCCGGTGGACCCGTCCTCGGCGCCGGGCCGCTGGCCGAGACGCTGCCCGAGCCGCTCAGCCGGCTCGAGTCCGACCTGTGGCTCGACCCGCTGGGCGAGGGCCTCGAGCAGGCCCTGCTGCTCACCGGGGCCGTGTCGGCCCGTGCGCTGCGCCGCTCGCCGGTCGCCCGCGCCGTCGACGGCTGGGCGGTCGCCGACCTGGCCCACCTGGGCGTGGCGCCCGTCCGGCACAAGCTGCTGCGCCGGCTCGACCCCCGCCCGCCGGCCCGGCGGCTGCGGGCCGCCTGGCGCACCGGGCGCCTGAGCCGGGCGCTGCCGGCGCTCGCCCGCGACGTCGTCGAGCAGGTCGACCGCGACCTGGCCGCGGTGCCGCGGATCGACGAGCTGTCCAACGGCGACCTGCTGGCCGTGTTGGCCAACGGGCGCACCGCGCTGCGGGCGCTCCACGGCTACGAGGCCCTCGCCGGCATGCTCGTGCCCGACACCGGCGCCGGCACCACGGCGGCCACGCTGGCCCTGTCCGCGGTGGCCGAGGCCCGGGCCGAGGGCGTCGACCTCGACGAGCTGGTCGAGACCGATCCCGTGGTGCTCGCGCTGGCCCCGCCCCGCATCGACGGCGACCCGGTGCTCGCCGCCCGCGCCCCCGGCATCATCGACCTGCGGCCGAGCGCACCGTCGCTCACCCCCGTCGACGAGCCCGCCAGCGACGAGGCGGTCGTGCGCGAGGCGCTGCGGCTGCGGGCCCGCTGGGTGCAGGAGCTCACCGCCCGCGCCGCCTGGCAGCTCGGGCACCGGCTCGTGTCCGTGGGCGTGCTGCCCGACCAGCAGGCCGTCCGCCTGCTCAGCCTCGACGAGCTGCGCACCGCGGCCCGCACCCGGACCGTGCCCGACGACCTGCACCAGCGCCGCGACCCGGCGGTCACCGCACCCCGGCCCCTGCCCGCCCAGTTCCGGCTGACGCCCGACGGCACCCCGGTCGCGGTCACCACGCCGACGGCCCACCCCGGTGGGGTCGGCGCCGGCGGTGGCGCCGGATCGGGCCCGGTGCACGTCGGCGACAACCCGCCAGCTGGCGCGGTGCTCGTGGTCACCCACCTCGACCCGCGGCTGGCGACGGTGGTGCCGCGGCTCTCCGGCCTGGTGGCCGAGACCGGCAGCCCGCTCAGCCACCTCGCCATCCTGGCCCGCGAGCACGGCGTGCCGACCGTCGTCGGCCACGCCGGCGCCACCGAGCGCTACCGCACCGGCCAGGTCGTCGAGGTCGACGGCACGGTCGGCAGCGTGCGGGTGGTCGAGAGCCACGACGAGCCCTACGAGGTGGTCGTCCAGGACCCGGCGACCACCGTGGTCACCCTGCCGACCCACCCCGTCATCCTGACGGGCGACGGCGACGACGGTGACGACGACCCCGACCGCAACGCCGGCACGACCGGCACCGTGATCCAGATGGGAGCCCGGCGATGAAGGCCCGACTCATCCGCACCCTGCTCGGCGGCGCCACCCTGGCCGCCTCGGGCACCTACACCTTCGTGTACCTGTACCGGTGGGAGTGGAACCGGGCGCTCATGTCGGCGGCCATCTTCATCGCCGCCGAGGTGGCGGTCATGGGCTCGCTGCTCGCGCAGCGGCTCCGGGTCATCAGCGACCGGCTCGACGCCCAGCAGACCAGCGAGGCCACCCCGGCCCGCACCGTGCGGCTCGAGCGCATCCAGGCCACCGCGCCGCCCCCGCGGGTCGGGTTCGCCTGGCTGTCCCGCCCCGGGCAGATGAACGTGTTCGTCCCCGTGCTCATGGGGGCCGGCGTGCTGCTGTCCGGCGTCGCCTGGATCGTCGAGCGGCTGGCCCGCATGTCGATGACCCCCGTCGCCGAGCGGGGCCTCGCCGCCCAGCTCGACGGCCTCGCCCTGCCGGCCAACGGGTTCGTCACCTCCGAGCGCGCCCCGCTCGACCTGCTGCGGGGCCCGGTCGGGAGGCCGTCGTGAAGGCCGCGATCGGCGCCGTGGTGCTGGCGGCCGGGTCGGTGCTCGGCATCGACGCCCTGGCCGACCTGACGCAGAACCGGCCCGACCCGGTGGTCGCCGGCACCTCGACCGTCGTCGCCTTCGACGTGGGCACCCGCGAGTACCAGGGCAGCGACCGCGACGCCGCCACCGCCCTGTGGGCCGTGTGCGCGGCGACGGTCGGCGGCGAGAAGGCCGGCCCCACGCCGAGCGGCGACGGGTTCACGGTCACCATCTCGCCCGCCATCGGCGAGAACGGCGAGAAGCGGCTGCTGGGCTGCCTCGAGGACGCCACGCTGGACCGGGTGCAGGGTCACGTCCAGTCCGTCTCGGCGGCCTGAACGCTCGCCTGCACCCGGCAGCGCGCACTGCCCGCCGGCGGTCCGTAGGGTGGCGAACAGCGTCACCTAGCTATCGCCGGCACCCCGGCGAGGGGTACGCCCGACCGCGCGTGTGACCGGCGTCGCCCTCGGCGCTCGTCCCTGCGGGACGGTGCCCTGCATGCCAGGCGCTGCCGGGCGCTGTCAGGCCGTGCGGTCGAGGCGGGACACCACCTCGACGTGCGGCGTGTGCGGGAAGGCGTCGACCACCGTCGCCGACACGAACCGGTAGCCGGCCCCGCGCAGCAGCCGCACGTCGCGGCCCAGCGACCCGGCGTCGCAGCTGACCAGCACGACCCGTGGCGCGCGGGAGGCGGCGACCACCCGGGCGCCGCGCCGGCCCAGGCCCGCCCGAGGCGGGTCGGCCACCACGACGTCCATGCGCCGGGCCCGCCACCGGGCCACGTCACCGCGCACCACCCGGGCGTCGAGGTCCCGCAGGTTGACCCGGGCGTCGGCCGCGGACGACGGCGACGACTCGACCACGTCG
>DASTFE010000368.1:0-8422 GCA_035708905.1 Acidimicrobiales bacterium
CAGGTCGGGCCGCGCCTCGGGTGGCGGCGCACCGGGCGGCGGGGGCAGGTCGCGCCGCGCCTCGGGTGGCGGCGCACCGGGCGGTGGAGGCAGGTCCGGCCGCGCCTCGGGCGGTGCGTCGGCGGCGGGCGCGGGCGGCTCGGACACGAACACCGGCGGGCCCGGGGGCGGCGGGGGCAAGTCGGGCCGAGCTTGGGGCGGCGCCAGCCAGCTCGCGAGCACCTCGGCCACCGAGCGGGCGTCGCGCAGCAGGCGCGACCGCCGGAGCTGGCGCACGACGTCCGGATGCCCGCCCGCCAGCACGACCGCCGCCCGCTCGTCGGCCGGCAGGGTGCCCAGCGCGCTCGCCCCCACGGCCTCGGCCACCTCGGCCGCCGTGTAGGGCCGGTCGCCCACCGTCAGCAGCGACGCCGACCGGGGCTTGAGCGACGCCAGGCGGGGTGCCAGGTGGTGCACCTCGGCCACGACCGGTCGGGCGACGGCGACGAGCAGGTCGGCGTTGGCGGCCACCTCGGTGACCGGCGAGGACGGGTCGAGCCGCCCGCAGTCGACCAGCACGTCGGCCTCGACGGCGGCGAGGACGCCCGCGAGCACGCCTCGCAGCGCCGACAGCGACGCGAGCGCCTGCTCGGCCGCCACCGGGCCGGCGAGCACCCGGCGCGAGGCGCGGCCGTCGCCTTCGAGGGCGGGCACCGGCTGGCTGTGGGCCAGCAGGGTGTCGCGGTCGAGCTCGCGCCGCCCCGCGGCCGCCAGCGAGACCAGGCCGGGCTCGGTCGCCAGGTCGAGGCGCACCACCAGGTCGCCGCCGGCGGGGTCGAGCTCGGCTACCACCAGCGGGCGGTCGGCGGGCCACGTGGCCGCCAGGGCGGCGACCGCGGTGGTGACCCCCGGCGACCCCTTGGCCGACGCGAACGCGATGTACGCCATGGCGCCGTCAGCCGCCCGCCGTCATGTACACGTAGATCTCGCCCGCGGCGACGGCGCTGGCGATCTCGAGGGTCAGCGACTCGTGGACCGTCACCGACACGCGGACGTCGCTGCCGGCGTCGTCGGTCTCGTGCACCTCGAAGACGCGCCCCTCACCGATCGTGCGCGGCGACCCGCCTTCGCCCTGGCCGGACGACTGCGTGCGGGCGATCACCACCTGGTCGCCGGTGCGGAGGTCGCTGGTGGGCATCCTGCTCGTCGGCACGGGGATGGCGATGACCGCGGTGCCCTGCTCGAGGCCGTGGGAGGTGCCCACCGCCTCGGGGACGAGCAGCGTGCCGGCCAGCAGGCTGGTGGCCGCCGGCTGGCCGATGACCTGGTCGCGCCGCGACGAGGGGATGGGCGAGATGCCGCCGTCCGACGACACCCGCACGACCACCAGGTCATCGGCCTCGATGGTCTGGCCGGCGGCCACGTCGTTGCGCAGGGCGAGGACGGGCTCGCGCCCGCCGGCGTTCATCCACAGCACCACGAAGGCCAGGGCGGAGCCGAGGGTGACGAGCACGGCGACCATGGCGAGGGACCAGCGCCGCTGGCGGCGGCCGCCGGCGACGGGCGGGGGCGCGGGGCGGTCGCGCTGCGCCGGCCCACGCGGGGGAAGGGTGGTGGAGGCCATGGTGGGCGGGCTCCTGTCAGTCGGGGTCGGCGGGGCGGGCGGCACCGGCGTCGATCAGGACCATGCCGCCCCCGGCGCCCGCGGTGGTCGCACCCGCGGGCGCGGGGCCCGCGGCGTCGGCCGGCAGGCGGAGCTGCCAGCCGACGTGGATGACGTCGGGGTCGACGAGACAGCGCCCGTCGGCCTGTGGCCGGCCGTCGTTGAGCTGGAAGATCTCGGGCCAGCGCAACGGGTCGCCCAGGTGGCGCTCGGCGATGTCCCACAGCGTGTCGCGGTGGCGGACCTGGTAGGTCGGCAGCGACGTGGCGGTGGCACCGGCGGGCGACGGCGCCACGACCTGGGCCGGAGCCGCGGCCACGGCGCCGCGCCCGGCCCCGCCGGCACCGCCGGAACCGCCGGCATCGCCGGCCCCGGGGAGCACGCCCGCCTCGACGGCCACCGGCGCCACGGCCAGGTCGGCCACGACCAGGGGCTGGTCGGCCAGCGGGGCCGGCCCCGCGCCGCCGCGGGTCGCGATCGCCGCGCCCAGCAGCGCGGCGGCGGCGACGAGGCGGGCGGCGCCCCGCTGCAGGCCGCCGGCCAGCGGCACCGTCGCAGCCCTGCGCCCCCGGGCGTAGGCCACCGCTTCGACGAGCAGCGACGCCAGCAGCTCGACCCACACGAGCCAGCACACGAGAGCCAGCGCCTTCACCAGGAACGCGTCGGGAACGAATGTGTCGCGCACCGCATGGGCCACCTCGGACACCGTGGGCACCCCGGCGGGCAGCGGCGAGCCGACCCACCCGACGAGCACGGCGGGCACGCCGGCGACGAGCGCGGCGATGCCCAGCAGGGCGAGCAGGCCCCGCCCGGCGTCGGCGGCGCGCTGCGGGCTGCTGATGCTCGTGTGGGCGGTCATCGGTGCGTCATCCGGCGAGGTCACCTGGGGTCGTCGAGGCCGACGGAGGCGGCCGGGGCACCGGCCGCCCGGGGCGTGCCGTGCGGGGCGCACGGGCCGCTCCCAGCGACGCACATGATGGCACCACGGCGAGCCGCAGAGAGCGCGGCCCCGCGCGGTGAGAGCGGCGGCGAGCGGGTCAGGGCGACACGACGATGCGGTCGCAGTCGCCCCCTGTCGCCGAGCCTTCGTGCCGTGCGGCGGTGGCGCCCGCCGCGGCCTGCTCGGTGCGCGCCGGCTGGTACGCCCGCTGCTCGACCGCAGGCCACTCGTCGAAGTACTGCACCACCCCGGCGGCCCGGCGGTAGAGCCCGGGCGTGTCGACGCCGTCGCAGTCCCAGTCGCCGAGCAGGATCTCGTCGCCCTCGCCGCCGAGGCCGATCTGCTTGTCCACCCCGTCGATGGCGATGGTCAGCATCATGACCGTGCGGCCGTCGGCCAGGACCTGCGGGGCGTAGACGGCGTGGACCGTGCAGCCGTCGCCCGCCACGTCCCCGCTCACGACCCGCGCGCCGGGGGCGGGTGCCGGGGCCTCGCTCGGCGGGCAGCCGTCGCCGCCGGGCGGTGCGGTCTGTCCGGGGTCGCGCACCACGTACAGCAGCCCGGCCGCCACGAGCCCGACGCCGGCCAGGGCCATGGGCCGGCGGGGCCACCGCCGCCGGGGCGCCGCCGGCTGCGGGCGCGGGGGCCGGGGGCCGAACGTGCGGGTGGGCCGGGTCGCCTCGACGTCCGCGCCGGTGCCCGCCGCCGGCCCGGCCGCGCGCCCGGCCGTCGCCGGGCCGGGCAGGCGCGCCTCGCCGGCGGGCACCGTCGTGCGCAGCGCCCGGGCCAGCTCGTCGGCGGTGGCGAAGCGGCGGTCGCGGTCGCGGTCCATCGCCCGCTCGACCACCCGGGCCACCGCCGGGGGCACGCCCGGCACCGCGCCGAGGGGCGTGTGCGCGCCCGCCTCGGCGGCCCGCGCCACGGCCAGCGGCGCCGGGCCCGTGTGGGGCGGCCGGCCGGCCAGCGCCTGGTAGCAGACGACGCCGAGGGCGTAGATGTCGGTGCGCTGGTCGGGGCGGGCGCCGTCGAGCAGCTCGGGCGCCAGGTACTCGGCCGTGCCCGTGACCTCGTCGCTGGTGACCTGCCCGAGCGTGCGGGCCACGCCGAAGTCGCCGAGCAGCGGCTCGCCGTCGGACGTGAACAGCACGTTGGCGGGCTTGACGTCGCCGTGCACCACGCCCCGGCGGTGGGCCGACGCCAGCGCCTCGGCGAGCGGGGCGGCAAGCGCCACGACCTGGCCGGGCTCGAGCCGCCCGCGCTCGGCGAGCAGGTCGTCGAGCGAGCCGCCGGGCGCGAACTGCATGGCGACGGCGACCCCGTCGCCGTCGTGGATCACCTCGAGCACGCGCACGACGTGGGGGTGGTCGAGCTCGGCCAGCACCATGGCCTCGCGGCGCAGCCGCGCCAGGTCGTCGGCCCCGCCCCCTGCCCGCAGGCGCTTGAGCGCCACGGTGCGGGTCACGGGGCCGCGGTGGTGCGCCGTCCACACCGTGCCCGACCCGCCGGCGCCGATCTGGTGGTCGAGGTCGTAGTCGCCGACGCTGGCCATCCGGCCGTTCTACCCCCGTGGGCCTCGCCCGTCTGCCCGGCCCGGCGGGACGCCACCGGGCCGGGCGGCCGGTCACACCGCGGCTACTGGTTGCCGCCGGCGGTCTGGATGTTGGTGTTCACCGTCATGATGTCGTTGGCCATCAGCTCGAGCCGCTGGTGGGCCGTGTTGAGGGCCGTGCGCGTCTCGGGCCACTCGCTGTAGAACTCGTCGGCCTTGGGGCCGGCCCACAGCTCGGGGTTGAGGGTGTTGCCCTGGGTGACGATCGTCGTGATGGCGTCCATCAGCCCGCCGTTGATGGCGGCCTGCATCTTGCCGATGGCCTCCTTCGCCGCGTCCGTCGACTTGACCACACCGTCGCTCATGCTGCTCGCTCCTCGTGCGCGCTCGCTGTCGTGAGGGAAGGCCCGCCAGGGGCGACCACACGCCGCCACGGCTCCTTCGATACGCCCGCGGCGCCGACACTAACGACGCGCCGGCGCGATGTTCCGTCACCCCTGCCGGGCCGTCGCCGGGCACTGCCGTCAGCGCGGCACCGCCACCTGCACCAGCTCGACGTCGCCCCCGCAGGCCAGGTAGCCGCGGCCCGTGACCATGCCCACCGGCGCCCGGCGGGGCAGCCGGGCGCCCAGGATGTCGCCGTCGAGGTCGACGTCGGGGCGCAGCAGCACGCCGAGCTTCGAGCGGCGCAGCGGGCGCGTCCAGTGCGAGTAGCCCGTGCGGATGCCGTCGTTGCGCCCGGCGGCCACGAACAGCAGGTCGGGGCGTTCGGAGGTCGACAGCCGGTCGAGGACCCCGCCGGCGTCGTCGATCGACTCGGCGTCGTCGACCAGCACCAGCACGGGCCCCGTCGCGGCGTCGACCGCACCGGCCAGCCGCTCGCCGATCGCCGCCGGGGCCACGACCTCGCCGACCAGGGGATCGCCGGCCAGCGGCGACCGCGGGCCGGCCACCGCCACGACGGTCAGGTCGGGCCGGGCCTCGCGGCACACCGCGGCGATGGTCAGCAGGGTCGTGCTCTTGCCCGACCGGGCCGGGCCGGTGACGAGCGCGTGCTCGCCCTGGTAGACGACCAGACTGGCCGCCGACCGGGTGCTCTCGGCGATCCCGACGGGCACGTGCCAGGGCCGGGCGCCCAGCGCGGCGGGGGTGCCCAGACCGGCGGCCCTCACCTCGGTGGCGAGCGGCTCGATGCGCACCGGCGGCCGGGCCGGCGGCGGGTGCGCGGCGGCCAGGCGCACCGCGGCGGCAGCCGCCCCGTCGGCCGGCCGGGCGATCTGCACGACCTGGCCGGTGCCCGCCACCACGGCCCGCCCCGGCACCATCTCGGGCACCGCGGCGCTGCGGACGCCGAAGGCGGTGTAGTCGTTCCGGTCGGCCAGCTGCAGGGCCCACCGCTGGCGGACCAGCGACGCCACCCGTCCCGGGATCGCCAGGGCCCGGTCGGCGGCGACCACTGTGAGCAGGCCCACCTCGGGCCCGTCGGCCAGCACGCGGGTGAACGCCTCCCAGGCGGCGCTGCCCCCGATGTCGTCGAACTCGGCGGCCATTGCGCTCCAGCCGTCGACCAGGGTCACCACCAGCGGCTCGCGCCGCACCGCCGCGGGCCCCATGGCCCGTCGCCGGTCGAGCAGCAGCCGCAGGTGGCGGATCAGGCGGGTCTGGCGCTCGCGCTCGCCGGCCAGCACGACGGCGCCGACGTGCGGCAGCGGGTCGAGCACCGCGAGGTCGCCGGCGCCGAAGTCGAGGACGTACAGGTGGACGTCGTCGGGCGGCAGCAGCCGGGCCAGGCCGAGCGCCACGCTGGCCAGCGTCGTCGTGGTGCCGCTGCCGCCGATGCCGTAGACGAACAGGTTGCCGTCGCCGGGCCGCCACCCGGTCGGGTACTGCGACTGGGCCTCGGGGTCGTCGGCCAGGGCGAGGGGCACCACGAGGTCGGCCCCGTCGTTCGCGGCGGCCCCGTCGGTCGCGGCGGCCCCGTCGGTCGCGGCAGCCGCGTCCATCAGCCGGTCGAGGTCGACGTCGCTCGGCAGCGGGTCGGGCCACGGCCGGCGCGGCAGCGGCCGCCCGGTGCGGGCGAACGCCTCGCCGATGGCGGCGACCAGCACCGACAGGTCGGTCTCGGGCTCGCCCTGGCCGCTGCCGCCGGCCGGGCGCTCGCCGTCGACCGGACCGCCGCCGGGGCCCGGCCGGCGGGGCTCGGGCCCGTAGACGAAGGGGGCCACGTCGACGTGCGCCAGCGACGCGCCCCGGCGCGACCCGGTCGACAGGGCCGTCTGGATGGCCACGATCTCGCCGGGGCCCAGGCGCACGTAGGCCCGCCCGGGGGCGGTGCGGGGGATGGCCGCCGCGTCCGGGACGTCGATCACGTCCTGCGAGTCGGAGGCGTCCTGCACCCGCAGCGCGACGCGCATGTTGGTGTTGGCCCGGATGTTGTCGCTGATCGCGCCGCGGGGTCGCTGGGTGGCCAGCAGCATGTGCACCCCCAGGCTGCGCCCCCGCTGGGCCACGCCCACCAGCGCGTCGATGAACTGGGGCAGCTCCGAGCGCAGCGTCGCGAACTCGTCGATGACCACGAGCAGCCGGGGCATCGGCTCGGGCAGGCGCTTGCGCTGGTAGTCCGGCAGGTCGGTCGCGCCCACCTCGCGCAGCACGCGCTCGCGGTGCTTGAGCTCGGCCTCGAGGCAGCGCAGCGCCCGCTCGGCCAGGTGCTCGTCGAGGTCGGTCACCATGCCGACGGTGTGGGGCAGGGCGGCGCACTGGTCGAAGGCGCTGCCCCCCTTGAAGTCGATCAGCACGAACGTCAGGTGGTCGGGATCGACGCCGGCCGCCAGGCCGGCGACCAGTGACCGCAGCAGCTCGGACTTGCCCGAACCGGTCGTGCCGCCGACGAGGCCGTGGGGGCCGTCGGCCACGAAGTCGACGGTGAACACCCCGTCCTCGGCCACGCCGATCGGCGTCGCCGGGCGGGGGTCGACGCCGGCGGAGGCCCACCGGGCCAGCACCGCCGCCGGCGAGCACTCGTCCAGGTCGAGCAGCGGCAGCAGCCGGATCGACGGGGGCAGGCCGGCCCCGACGACGTCGAGCTCGGGGTCCTCGAACCGGGCCAGCGCCCGGGCGCAGGCGCGGGCGACGTCGTCGGCCATGCCGGCGGCCAGCAGCCCGTCGACCCGCTCGCCGGCCTGGGGCCGTATCAGGTCGGCGCCCCCGTCGGGGTCGGTCATCTCGACGACGGTCGTGCACACCGCGGGCAGGCGGTCGACCGTCGACGCGACGACGATGCCGGCCACCGGCCCACCCTCGCCCCGCAGCAGGGCCCGGGTCGGCGCCCGCCGCCCCTCGGTGAGCGACTCGTCGTCGACGACGACCAGCAGCGTCGGCCCCGCGGTGCGCGCACCGGGCGCCGGCCGGCGGTGGGCGTCGGCGTCCGCAGCCTTGAGCCGCGCCTCGGCCATGCGGGTGGACAGCTCGGGGTCGGCCGAGAGCATGCGACCGGCGCCGGTGGCGTCGCGGGTGTGGGGCAGCCACTTGGCCCAGTCCCACTCCTCGGCCGCGTCCCGCCCGGCCAGAACCATCACCGGCAGGTCCGCAGGGCCGTGCAGCGCCGCGGCCTGGCACAGCAGCGACCGGGCCAGCGCGAGCGCAGCCCCGCGGTCGCCGACGATGCCGACCACCCCGCCGGCCGACAGGTCCACCGGCACGGGGGCGCCGGCGAGCACGGCGGCGTCGGCCAGCGCCGAGCGCAGCTCGTCGGGCAGCTCGCCCCGGGTCGGCGGGTCGGCGATCGGCGGGTCCCACGGCACGTCGCCGACGCCGGCCCGCAGGTTGAGGACGTCGTCGTGGCCGGGCCGCCGCTCCCACAGCCGGACGCTGGGCAGCTCGACCCGGCGCACGATCTCGGCCGGATCGGGGACGAGCGCCTCGCGGCGCCGGCGCTCGTCGTCGGCCAGGGCGGCGAGGCCTTCGCGCAGCTCACGCATCCCTCGCGCGAACCGCTCGCGCTCGCTGCGGTCGGACCGCCGTCCCCGGCGCTTGGCGTCGATGGCGTTGGCGATGCCCATGAGGGGGGTGAGGCCGGCGAAGAGCAGCATGTGCACCGACTGCAGGACCGCGTACATCACGCCGGCGAAGAGCAGCGGGGTGAGGATGCCGATGAGCGACAGCGGCGTGCGGCCCTGGCCGGCCTTGGGCGGCGCCGGCGGCACCAGCTCGGCGGGTGGGGGCGGCGCTGCCGGGCGGGGCGGCCGGTTGAACGGCATGGTGCCGGCCGCCGTGACCTGGCGCAGCGGAT
>DASTFE010000369.1:0-8575 GCA_035708905.1 Acidimicrobiales bacterium
TGCTCGCGATGAGCGCCGAGATGGGCCGCGAGGCCGACGCGCTCGAACGACTCGACCTGCCGACCGCCGCCCGGCGGGCGGCCTGACGAAGGGACCCACCATGACCATCACGCACGACGCACCCAGCACGACCCGGCGCACGGCCGGTGAGCGCTTCCTCGAGGCGCTCACCGCCCGCGACCACGAGGCCCTCCACGACCTGCTGGCGCCGGACGTGTGGCTGCGCGCCCTGCTCCCCCGCCACCTCGACGAGCACCACGGCGCCGCCGAGGTGGCCGGCGCGTTCCGCAGCTGGTACGGCACCGCCCCTGCGTTCGAGCCCCTCACCGTGGGACACGACACGGTCGCGGGCAAGGACCGGGTCGCCTACCGGTTCCTGCTGCGCCCCGACTGGGCCCCTGACACCTGGCACGTGATCGAGCAGGACGCGTTCCTGTCCGTGAGGGACGGCCTCATCCGGAAGATCGATCTCGTGTGCACGGGCTTCATGCCCGTCGGCGAGGGCTAGTGGCGGTCGAGCAGCTCGGCGACCTGGAAGGCCAGATCGATCGACTGGCGGCCGTTGAGCCGGGGGTCGCACATCGTCTCGTAGCGGTCGTCGAGGTCGGCGTGGCCCAGGGCGTCGCCACCGCCCAGGCACTCGGTGACGTCCTCGCCGGTGAGCTCGATGTGCACGCCGCCCGGCCACGTGCCCTCGGCCCAGTGGGCCGCGAAGAAGCCGGCGATCTCGGCCAGCACCGCGTCGAAGTCGCGGGTCTTGCGGCCGGTGTCGGAGGTGAACGTGTTGCCGTGCATGGGATCGCAGGCCCACACCACCGGGTGGCCGGCGTCGCGCACGGCCGCCAGCAGCGGCGGCAGCGCCGTGGCGATGGTGGTGGCGCCCATGCGCGAGATGAGCGTCAGGCGGCCCGGCACGCGGCCGGGGTTGAGCGCCTCGCACAGCGCCACCACCTCGTCGGGCGTGGCGGAGGGGCCGATCTTGCAGCCGAGAGGGTTGTCGACCCCGCGCAGGAACTCGACGTGGGCCCCGTCGAGCTGGCGGGAGCGCTCGCCGATCCACAGCATGTGCGCCGAGCAGTCGTACCATTTGCCGGTCAGCGAGTCCTGCCGGGTCAGCGCCTCCTCGTAGCCGAGGATGAGCGCCTCGTGGCTGGTGTAGAAGTCGACCTCGTGCAGGTTGGGCTGGCTCTGCGTGTCGATGCCGCAGGCCGCCATGAACCGCAGCGCACGGTCGATGTGGTCGGCCACCCGGTCGTAGCGCCGGCCCTCGGGGCTGGACGACACGAACTCCTGGTTCCACTGGTGCACCCGCGACAGGTCTGCGAACCCGCCCTTGGTGAAGGCCCGCAGCAGGTTAAGCGTCGCCGCCGACTGGTGGTACGCCTGCACCAGCCGTTCGGGGTCGGGTGTGCGCGCCGCCTCGGTGGGCGCGACGTCGTTCACCATGTGGCCGCGGAACGACGGCAGCTCGACGCCGTCGACCGTCTCGGTGGGTGACGAGCGGGGCTTGGCGAACTGCCCGGCGATGCGGCCGACCTTGAGCACCGGCACGCCGGTCGAGTACGTCAGCACGACCGCCATCTGCAGGATGACCTTGAGCTTGTCGCGGATGGTGTCGGCGGTGAACGCCTCGAACGACTCCGCGCAGTCGCCCGCCTGCAGCAGGAAGGCCTTGCCGCTGGCCACCTCGCCGAGGTGCTCGGTCAGCGCCCGGGCCTCGCCGGCGAACACGAGCGGCGGCAACGAGCCGAGGTGCTTCAGCGCCCCCTCGAGGGCGCTCTCGTCGGGCCACGGTGGCTGCTGGGCGGCGGGCCGGTGTCGCCACGACGTGGGCGACCACTCATTGGTCATGGTGCACCATGCTGGCGGCCCTCGCTGCCCAGCCGCAAAGCGATTCGCGCACCGCGAGTCCTGGCGACGGGGGAGGGTGCCATCGGCCCGCGGCGCCGGGTGCGCCGGCTCAGGCGGCGCTGGCCCGGGCCAGCGCCTCTTCCCGCACGGCGTCGACCGCCCGCTTGACCAGCCGGCGAGCGGCCTCGGCGGTGACGCCCAGCTCCTCGCCCACCTCGCGGTAGCTGCGCTTGCGGCCATCGGTGAGCCCGAAGCGCTGCTCGACCGCGTAGCGGGCCCGCGTGTCGAGCACGCCGAGCAGGTCGTGCAGGGCCTGCTCCTCTTCGCGGTCGACCATGACCATCTCGGGGGTGGGCACGTCGGCCGCGAGCAGGTCGACGAGCTCGCTGCCGTCGTCGTCGCCCACCGGGCGGTCGAGCGAGGTGGGGGTGGTCAGGCGGTAGAGGCGGGAGTTCTCGTCGTCGAGCTCTTCGCCGTCGCCCGACGCCTGGCGCAGGGCGGCCCGCAGCGACGCCGACCGGTCGCCCGGCAGGCGCACGAGGCTGGCCTTCTGGTCGAGCGCCCGGCCGATGGCCTGGCGGATCCAGAAGGTGGCGTAGGTCGAGAACTTGAAGCCCTTGCGCCAGTCGAACTTGTCGACGGCATGCTCGAGGCCCAGGTTGCCCTCCTGGATGAGGTCGAGAAGCTCCATCGACGGAGGCAGCGGGTAGCGGCGGGCGATGCTGACCACCAGGCGCAGGTTGGCCCGGATGAAGCGGTCCTTGGCCGCGGCCGCGGCGGCGACCGCCTTGCGCAGGTCGCGCCCGCGCTCGCCCGCGTCGATGCGCGCCTGGGCGTCGCGCCCACGCTCGATCGTCTGCGACAGCTCGCGCTCCTCGTCTGCCGTCAGCAGGGGCACGAGGCCGATCTCGTTCAGGTACTGACCAACCGAATCACTCATGACAAACTCCTCAACCATCGCTACCGCGATGGGATTCCCCGTAAGCACGGGATTTCCCGGATCTCGCCCGGAGACCCGGAACTTGGCGGCTGACGTGCGGTGGCCGCCACGACGGTGACGGCGTACCCACAATTCGGCCACCCGCGACGCTGCGGATGCATCCGCCGCGGCTGCGGCACGTCGCACGCCGTGCACGAGGCACAGAGATGCCTCGACGAGCAGCGAGAGGTGCAGGCAGAGGGATTGCGGCGGACTCGGCGGTGAAGGCGTATGGGGGAGACCACACCGACGACGTTGTCGGCCCGGGCCCGGATGGGCCTGGACCAGAGAAGAGTACGTGGTTCAACCCCGCGCGTCCCAGCGAGATTCCCGCCACCGGTCTCGGCCCGGCAGGCCGGGTCGCCCGGCCACCGCGCTCGGGCACCCGGATAACGCCGGGCGAGGCAGTAGCTTTGAGGTCGTGGTCGCCTCCTACGATCGCCGTACGGCACTGGTCGTGGTGGACGTGCAGAACGACTTCGCCCACCCCGAGGGCAGCCTCTACGTGAAGGGCGCCGAGGCGGTCATCGACGCGGTCAACCGCGAGGTCGGCGCCGCCCACGCCGCGGGCGCGCTCGTGGTCACGACACAGGACTGGCACCCGCCGGTCACGCCCCACTTCGCCAAGGACGGTGGCATCTGGCCGGTGCACTGCGTCGCCGACAGCTGGGGCGCCCGGCTCCACACCGACCTCCATCCCGGTGACCACCAGGTGTTCAAGGGGGTGGGCGGCGAGGACGGCTACTCGGGGTTCTCGATGGTGCACCCCACCACCGGCGACAGGTCGCCCACCGGCCTCGACGACCTGCTGCGAGAGCACGGCATCGAGCGGGTCGTCGTCGTGGGCCTCGCCACCGACTACTGCGTCAAGGAGACGGCGCTCGACGCCGTCCGGCTGGGGTACGACACCACGGTCGTGCTCGAGGGGGTGCGCCCCGTCGAGCGCGAGCCCGGCGACGGCCAGCGCGCCGTCGACGAGATGGCCGACGCGGGCGTGACGCTGGGGTGACCACGCCGCCGGCGGGCGCGCCGGGCACCACGATCTCCGACACCGCGCCAGCACCGGACGGGCGGTCGGGCCCGCGCCCCGGCAGCGCCGTAGCCGTGCCGCCCGCCCTGGTCACCGACCTGTACGAGCTGACCATGGCCGCCGCCTACCGGGCGGACGGGCTCGAGCACGAGGCCACCTTCGAGCTGTTCGTGCGCACGCTGCCCCGCGAGCGGCGCTTCCTGGTGGCCGCCGGGCTCGACGACGCCCTCGAGGGGCTCGAGGCCTGGCGCTTCGACGCCGGCGACGTGGCCTACCTGGACGGCCTGGGGACGTTCCCGCCGGGGTTCGTCGACCGGCTGGCCGACCTGCGCTTCACCGGCGAGGTGTGGGGGGTGCCCGAGGGCGAGGCGGTCTTCGACGGCGAGCCCCTCGTACGGGTGACTGCGCCGCTGGTCGAGGCCCAGATCGTCGAGACGTGGCTGCTCAACCGCGTCGCCAGCCAGACGATGCTGGCCTCGAAGGCGGCCCGGGTGGCGCTGGCGTGCGGCGACCGGTCGTTCGTCGACTTCTCGGCCCGGCGTGACCACGGTGTCGACGCCGCCATGGCCGCCGCCCGCGGCGCCTGGATCTGCGGTGCGGTGGGCACGTCGCTCGTCGCCGCCGGGCGGCGCTTCGGCATCCCCCTCAGCGGCACCATGGCCCACTCGTTCGTCATGTCGTACGACGACGAGCGCGACGCCTTCCGGGCCTACGTCCGCAGCTTCCCCCGGTCGGCCGTGCTGCTCATCGACACCTATGACACGGTCGAGGGCGCCCGGCGGGCGGCCGAGGTCGCGCACGAGGTGGCGGCGGACGGCGTCGCGATCGACGGCGTGCGCCTCGACTCGGGCGATCTGGGCGCCCTGGCCCGCGAGGTGCGGCGGGTGCTCGACGACGCCGGTCTGCCCGGCGTCCGCATCCTCGCCTCCGGCGACCTGGACGAGCACCGCGTCGCCGCGCTGATCGCCGGCGGGGCGCCGATCGACGCCTTCGGCGTGGGCACCCAGCTCGGCACGAGTGGAGACGCCCCGTCGCTCGGCGCCGTCTACAAGCTGGTCGAGGACGCCGACGGCCCCAAGATGAAGCTGGCGTCGGGCAAGGTGACGCTGCCCGGCCGCAAGCAGGTGTGGCGCTGCGACGACCACGACGTGCTCTCGCTGCACGACGAGGACGTGCCCGGCGGCCGGCCGCTGCTCACCCGGGTCATGGCCGGCGGCCGGCGCACCGGGGTCGAGCCGCTCGACCGCATCCGCGCCCGGGCCACGGCCACCATCGCCGGCCTGCCCCCGGCGCTGCGGTCGCTCGATCCCGCCCCGGGACCCGTGTGGCCCGTCGAGGTGTCGCCCGGCCTCGACCGCCTGGCCGCCACCGTGCAGGCCGGGTTGGGCTCGACGCCGGCGGGGGAGGCGACGGGGTGACCGTTCCGCGCCCCGAGCGGCTGGGCATCTTCGGCGGCACGTTCGACCCGCCACACGTCGGCCACCTGGTGACCGCGGTCAACATCCGCCACGACCTGGCGCTCGACCGAGTGCTGCTGGTGGTCAACGACCAGCCCTGGCAGAAGATCGGCACCCGGGACATCACCCCCGCGGACGACCGCTACGCCATGGTCGAGGCGGCCGTGGGCTCGGTCGAGGGGCTGGAGGCGAGCCGCATCGAGATCGACCGCGGCGGCATGTCGTACACCGCCGACACGCTGCGGGTGCTGCTCGACGAGGGCCCGGACCGCGAGCTGTTCGTGATCCTGGGCAGCGACGCGGCGGTCGCGCTGCCGACCTGGGAGCGGGCCGACGAGGTGCGCAAGCTGGCCACCATCGTCGTCGTCGAGCGGCCGGGCACCCACGAGGCCGAGCCGCCCCCGGGGTGGTCGTGGGTGTGCGTCGAGGTGCCGCGGCTCGAGGTGTCGAGCACCGACCTGCGGGCCAGGGTCGCCGACGGGCGCCCGCTCGACTACCTGCTCACCCCCGACGTGATCGCCACCATCGAGCGCCGGGGCCTCTACCGGGCGCCGGTGGCGGGGTGACGCCGTCCATGGTGCCCGGCGGGCGCGACGAGCCGGCGGTGCCGCCCCCGCCCGCCCCGGACGCCGCCGCCGACGCACCCGGTGGCTCGGGCGGCCCCGGTGGCGACGATCCAGGTGGCCCCGGCGGTGACGATCCCGGTGCGGTGGGGACCGGGTCTGCGGGCGGCTCCGTCGCTCCTGGTGGGGACGGGGCTGGCGGTGGCGATCCCGGCGCGGTGGTCGGCAGTGGTCCGGCGGGGCCCGGGCCGTCGGAGGCTGCTGCCGGCGAGACCGGCCCGGAACACGCGCCGGGCGAGGCCCAGCCCGCGCACGCGGCCGGCGGGCGCCGGGGCCGGGCAAGTCGGATCCGGCGACGCCGGTCCGCCGTGCTGGCGGGCATGGGCGCGCTCACCGTCGTCGGCGTGGGACTGGCGGTCACCGGCCTGTCGAACGTGCGGTCGAGCACGGTCGGGCGCTACGAGGAGGTGGTCGGCAGCGACGAGCCGGGCCACCTGGCGTACGTGGTCCCGACGCCGACCATGGGGGTCCTCCACCGGGACGCGGACGGCGAGCTGGTCGGCGCGGCGCTGCTGGCGCTCGAGCCCGGCGACGCGGGCGGCGCGGTCGTCGTCGTGCCGCCGGCGACCCTGGTGCCCGGGGCCGGCGGCGGGGTCACGCTGGCCGACGTCTACGCCGACGAGGGCGCCGAGGCGGCGGCGCAGGCGCTCGGCCTGGTCGTCACCGCGGCGGTGACCGAGCACGTCGAGCTCGACGACGACCTCTGGGCCCAGCTCGTCGAGCCGGTCGGCGCGGTCGAGCTGCGCCTCGACCAGGCGATCGGCCGATGGGACGCGGGCGAGGTGACGCTCGAGCCCGACGACGTCGGCCCGTTCCTGGCGGCCCGCACCGACACCGAGTCGGACCTCGGCCGGCTCGAGCGCCAGCAGGCCTTCTGGAGCGCGTGGCTGCCCCTGGTCGAGGGCGGCGGCGAGGATGCCCTGCCCGGCGAGGCGAGCAGCGGGATCGGCCGGTTCGTCCGGGCGGTGGCGCACGGTGACACGGTGGCGGGCCTGCCGGTGGCCCGCGACGACACGGCGGACGAGGTGCGGTTCGTACCCGACGCCGCCCTGCTCGGCGACCTCGTGGCCCAGGTCGTCCCCTACCCGACGTCGCCGGAGCCGGGCGGCCGCGTGCGGGTCCGCCTGCTCAGCGGCACCGGTGACGCCGACGAGGCGGCGGCCGCGGCCCAGGCCCTGGTCGCCGGTGGGGCCGAGATCGTGATCATCGGGAACGCCCCGGCGTTCGACGTGCGCGAGACCACGCTGGTCCCGTCCGACGCCGACCGTGAGGCGCTGGCCCGGTGGCTGCAGGCGAACGCCGTCGACGGGCAGATCGAGGATGCCGCCGACGGGCTGGGCGGGATCCCGCCCGACGACGAGATCGACGTGACCGTGATCCTCGGCCAAGATGCCGGGGACCTGATGCGGAGGTGACCACCCCTGACTTACCGGAACGACCGAGACGCCGCCCGCCGGCTCGCCGTCACCGCTGCCCGGGCGGCCGACGCCAAGGGGGCGCACGACATCGTCATCCTCGAGGTGGGCGACGTGCTGGTGGTCGCCGACGAGTTCGTCATCGTGTCGGCGTCGAACGATCGGCAGGTGAAGGCCATCGTCGACGACGTCGAGCGCGCGGCGGACGAGAGCGGGCACGCCAAGCCGCTGCGGGTCGAGGGCCTCGACGACCGGCACTGGGTGCTGATCGACTACGGCGACGTGGTCGTCCACGTGTTCCTCGAGGAGACACGGCAGTACTACGAGCTCGAGCGCCTGTGGGGCGACGTCCCCCGGATCGAGTGGGCCGAAGCGGCCGCATCGCACCGCCAGGCCCGCTGACGCCGTGGGTGGGCGCCCGCCGTCGCCCCGGGTGGTCGCCGCCACCGTCGGCCGGCTCGACGGGTCGAGCGCCTGGCGTCGCTTCGCGGTCGACGAGCCGGGCGAGGGATGGGTGCGGCTGGCCGACCGGCTCGGCGACGCCGGCGGCCTCGACGCCTGGTACCGCACCGAGCTGGCGGCCACGGCTAGGGGTCACGCCGACCTCGCCGGCGCGCTGATCGTCTACCGGCTGGCCGGAGCGCTCGCCGAACTGGTCGTCGGCCCGCTGCTCGACCAGCAGCGCTGCCTCGAACTGGCACCCGAGGCGATCTCGCTGCGCTTCGGTGACGCGGCCCGGCTCGACGCGCTGTCGGTCTCGGCGCCGGCAGTCGCCGTGCTGCCCGGCGACCCGGACGCCGGATCGCCCGGCGCCCGCGCCGTCGGCGCGCCGGCCGACCTGCGGGCCGTGGCGGTCGAGGGACTGGTGGCGGTGTTCGGGCCGCTCGCGCGCGCGGTGCGGACCCCGGCGCCGTTCGGCCTGCGGGGCATGTGGGGCACCCTGGCCGACCACCTGGCGGAGGTGGCGGTACGGCGGGCCCGTGAGCAGCGGCGCGACGTCGAGGCCGCGTGGACGTCGGCGTCGGCCCTGATCGCCGACCTGGCGGCCCGCGAGACGTTGCTTCGGGCCCGGCCCCGGCGCCAGGAGGTGCGGTGGCCGGGCGGCACCGACCTGCTGGTGGCCAAGGGCACGTGCTGCCTCATCTACAAGGCGGCCGCCGGCCCCGGCCCCGGCGTGCCGGCTGATGGCGCCGGCCGCGGCCCCGGCGTGCCGGCTGACG
>DASTFE010000370.1:0-15341 GCA_035708905.1 Acidimicrobiales bacterium
CCTGCTGCTGGGTGGCGTCCGCCCCGTGGCCGAGCTGCGGCGCCAGCGGCGCTACCAACCCGGCCAGCCCACCGACGCGGACATCCTGGCGCGGCTCACGCGCGTGCCCGGCTCGCTGTGGGTGGCCCTGTTCGGCCTGGCCACGCTGGCTGCCCTGGGCGGCGGCGGCTGGCTGCTCCTCACCTGAGTCACCCGTTCCGCCGATCCATGTGGGCACGGGCGAAGGTGGTGGCGCCGGCCGCCCAGGTGGCATCGAGATCCGAGGCCTCGGGGAAGCGGCCGTCGAGCTCGAGGATCACCATGCCGTGCGCGAACGACCACAAGGCCCGGGCCAGATGGGCGTCGCCGGTCACGGCGAGGAACGGCGCACCCGCCCAGTCCTCGAGGCCGGCGGGCAGCTCGCGGCGGGGGAGGGGCCCGGTGGTCGCCAGGCGGTACATGTCGGGGTTGGCCAGGGCGTGCCGGCGGTAGGCGTCGAGCAGCGCCGCGATGGCGGCGGGCGGAGGTGCGGCCTCGTCGAGCGCCGCGTGCAGCGCCGCGCCGGCCTCGCCGAGGGCGTCGGCGACGAGCTCGACCTCGATCGCGTGGCGGCCCGCGACGTGCTTGTACAGCGACGGCGCCCGGATGCCCATCTCCGCGGCGACCGACTGCATGGTCAGCGCCGCCAGCCCGTCGCGCTCGACAACACTGCGGGCGGCCGCCACGACCCGGGCCACCCCGGCGGGCCGGGGTGGCTGCAGCGCCGTCACGCGGCCGGCGCCCCGGGGTCGGTGGGCTCGACCGGCTCGAGGGCGAACACCGGGTGGCGGGGGGCGATGGCAGCCAGCTCGTCGTCGCTGGAGGCGGCCGAGCGACCGTCGAAGAACACGCCGACCTCGGCCTTCCACCGGCGCAGGTAGGCCCGCAGGATCGGCAGCTTGTCGGCGTCGGCCACCTCGTGGGCGACCCACTCCTCGCGGCGGCTGCCCACGATCGTGGCGAGCCGGCCGTTCGCCGCCCGGACGTTGCGCACCCACTGACCCTCGCCGCGGGGCGAGACGAGGTACTGCCGCCCGTCGAGCGTGAGCAGGTTGACGGGGGTGCGCCGCGGCTCGCCGGTGGTGCGGCCCCGCACCTCGAGGACGCGGCTGCCCCAGATGCTGATGCCGCGGCGGGTCAGGAAGGCGACGGCCGGGTTGAACACCCGGTTGGTGAACCAGCCGGGCTTGCGGTAGTGGGGCGTCGGTTCGGGCATGGTCGTCCTCCTCGGGCTAATGACATTAGCCACGCTAGAGCTAATGCCATTAGCCGTCAAGCGGTCGAGGCCCCGGTGGCACGGTCCGCAGGCGACCCGGCAGGCTGCATGACGCCATGGACTTCACCCCGAACCCCGACCACGAGGCCATCGCCGACGCCGTGCGGCGCCTGTGCGCCGGCTTCGACGACGACTACTGGGCGCGCTGCGACGCCGAGCACACGTTCCCCTGGGACTTCTACCGGCTCATGGCCGAGGGCGGCTGGCTGGGCATCGCCATCCCCGAGCGGTACGGGGGCGGCGGCCGGGGCATCACCGAGGCGGCGATCGTGCTGCGCGAGGTGGCTCGCAGCGGCTCGGCGATGAACGGCTGCTCGGCCCTGCACCTGACGATCTTCGGACTCAACCCGGTGGTGCGGTTCGGCAACGACCGGCTGAAGGAGACCTTCCTCCCCCGCGCCGCGGCCGGCGACCTGCACGTCGCCTTCGGGGTCACCGAGCCCGATGCCGGCACGGACACGTCGCGCATCACCACCCGGGCGGAGCCCGACGGCCGGGGCGGCTACGTCGTGCGGGGCCGCAAGATCTGGACCACCAAGGCGCTCGAGAGCGAGGTCGTGCTGCTGCTCGCCCGCACCGGCGGCGAGGGCCTGGCCGGGTTGTCGCTGTTCCTGGCCGACCTCGACCCCGACCACGTCGACATCCGGCCCATCCCCAAGATGGGGCGCAATGCCGTGGCGTCGTGCGAGGTCGCCTACGACGACCTGCCGGTCGAGGGCTGGCGGCTGGTGGGCGAGGAGGGCCAGGGCTGGCGCCACCTGCTCCACGGGCTGAACCCCGAGCGCATCCTGCTGGCCGCCGAGGCCATCGGCATCGGCGAGGTCGCGCTGGCCCGGGCCGTCGCCTACGCCCGCGAGCGCGAGGTCTTCGGCCGGCCGATCGGCGCCAACCAGGCCATCGCCCACCCGCTCGCCCAGGCCCACATGCAACTCGTCGCCGCCTGGCAGGTGGCCCGGCTGGCCGCCTGGCGCTACGACCGCGGGCTCGACTGCGGCGAGGCCGCCCAGACCGCCAAGTACCTGGCGGCCGAGGCGTCCTTCCTCGCCGCCGACCGGGCGGTGCAGACCCTGGGCGGCATGGGCTACGCCACCGAGTACCACGTCGAGCGGTACTTCCGCGAGGCCCGCATCCAGCGCATCGCCCCGGTCAGCCAGGAGATGACCCTCAACTACATCGCCCACAACGTCCTCGACCTGCCTCGCAGCTACTGACGGCCGCGAGCGCGGCGGTCACCGCGTGAGCGGCGTGACGGCCTCGACCTCGACCACGTGCTTGGCGGTGAACGGCTCGCCGAACTGCTCGACGAGCGCGAGGCGCCGATCGTCCGCCAGGTACGAGCCGAAGGCAGCCCGGTGCGGGAACCAGATCACGTGGACCTCGAGCGGGAGGGACGGGTCCTCGCCGTCGACGCGCCGGCCGCGGAAGAGCAGGCGGGCGCCGTGGTCGGCGAGCAGCGGCAGGACCTCGTCCTCGTAGGCGACCGCCCGGCCGGCCGAGGTGGGATCGGCGTAGCCGACGAAGGCGATCGTGAACGCGCCGTCGTGATCGGCGTCGTCGACGATGGCGGCCACGAGCCACGAACATACTCAGGCCGGGCTGCGGCCAACGCGTGGCTTTTCGGGTCGCCTCACGCGACGTGGTACCGGCCCGGGCACAGGCTCTGAGCGTGGTGGAGCGTTCTCGTGGTGTGAACGGCGGATCCCTGGGTAGCCCTCGGCCACCACCGAACCCCCAGGAGGACGAGCAGTGGCCAACGAGACGATCACAGGTGATCGCGGCGCCAAGGAACGGGCCACGGACGCGGCCGGCGTCGCCACCGAACAGGCGAAGGGCGTGGCCGGCGAGGCCCGCCAGGAGGCGTCCGCGGTGGTGTCGGAAGCGGGCGCCCAGGCACGCAACCTGGTGGACGAGGCCCGCACCGCGCTGCACGACCAGGCGGCCGACCGCACCGACAAGGCGGCCGGCGCGATCGGCGACCTCGGCTCACGCCTCCGGGCTCTCGCCGAGGGCAACCCGGACGCCGCCGGCGACCTCCGCCGGTACGCAGCCGACCTCGGCGACCGGCTCGAGGGCGTCGCCAGCCGCCTGTCGAGCCGCGGCTTCGACGGCATGGTCCAGGACGTGCAGGGCTTCGCCCGCCGCCGCCCGGGCATGTTCCTGGCCGCCGCGGCCGCCACCGGATTCGCCGCCGGGCGCCTGTTCCGCGGGGCCAAGGCCGAGGCCGAGGGCTCGCAGGACACCGGCACGCAGGGCCGCCAGCTCACCGCCGGGCAGCCCGGCACCCTGCCGGACACCGGCGTGGCGAGCATCCCCACCGGGGCCGGCGATCCCAGCCGCGTCGTGACCGGCGGGCCGGGCGCCGAGGCCGTCCGCGCGGGCGGGGCGGCCACGCCGGGCTCGCCCGGCTACGGCGCCGGCGCTGCGACGCCGATGCCCGACTACGGGTCGCCGTCCGGTCCGACGGGGAGCCAGCGGTGAACGCCTACGACTCCGGCGGCGTCGACCCCCGCGGGCGGTACGCAGGTGACCAGCTGCACACCGACGTCGGGCGCCGACCCGTCGGCGGCGAAGCCGACGACCGCCGCGTCGCGGGTGGTGACGTCGAGGACGCGTCGCTCGGCGAGCTGTTCAGCAACCTCACCAGCGACCTCGGCGACCTCCTCCGCTCCGAGATGGAGCTCGCCAAGGTCGAGATGAAGGAAGAGGCGGTCAAGGCCGGCCGGGCCGGCGGCCTGCTCGGCGGCGCCGCCGCCGCCGGGTACCTGGCGCTCATCCTGCTGGCGTTCGCCGCCGCGTGGGGGCTCGCCGAGCTGGTGGACGCCGGCTGGGCCTTCCTGATCGTCGGCGTGGTGGTCGGCGCGATCGCCGCCGTCCTCGCCCGCGTCGGCCAGCAGAAGCTCAGCGAGGTCAACCCGGTGCCAGAGCAGACAGTCGAGACCCTCAAGGAGGACGCCCGATGGGCAAGAGCGCAGACGAAGTGAGAGCCGACATCGAGGACACCCGGCGCGACATGTCGGAGACGATCGATGCCATCGCGGACCGCACGAGCCCGCAACGGGTGATCCGGCGCCGCCGCGAGCGCATGGCCACCGGCCTGCGGTCGATGAAGGACCGGGTCATGGGCCAGGCCGACAGCACGTACGGCTCGGCCGGCGGCCAGGTCCGCAGCCTGTCGGAGAGCGCGCAGGAGCGTGCCGGCGGTCTCGCCGAGCAGGCCCGCCAGGCGCCGGACATGGTCGTGCAGCAGACGCAGGGCAACCCGCTCGCCGCCGGCGTGATCGCCTTCGGTGCCGGGCTGCTCGCCGCCTCGCTCGTGCCGCCCAGCGAGGCCGAGCAGCGACTCGCCGGCAAGCTCAGCGAGCACGCCCAGCCGCTGCAGGACGAGGTGCGCGAGGCCGGCCAGCAGGTGGCCGAGGACCTGAAGGGCAAGGCCCGGGAGGGCGCCGAGCAGGTCAAGTCGCGGGCGCAGGATGCGGCCCAGACGGTCCAGGAGGACGCCCGCAGCTCGGCCGACGAGGTCAAGGCGCAGGCCCGGCAGTAGCGACCGGATCCGGGGCCGGGCAGCGTCGCCCGGCCCCGGGGCCCGCCCGGGAAAATCGGGCCGGCGCCCGGCGCCGTCGTGGCAGGCTCGGCGGGCCATGGCTCACGACTCCTCTGGTGGCGGTGGCGCCGCAGCCCACGAGTTCGGTGGCGACCGCGTCGCGGAGGGCGCCGGCCGCGCCAGCGGCCCGCCCGGCGAACCGCTCGACGACCCGCTCGACCCCGGGGCGCGCCGCGCCATCTGGGTGCTCGGGGCGGCGATCGGGGTGTTCGGCGTGTCGTTCGGCGTGCTGGCCACCACCGCCGGCTTGACGGTCGCGCAGGCGTGCGCCATGTCACTGCTGGTGTTCACGGGAGCCAGCCAGTTCGCCGCGGTGGGCGTGATCGCCGCCGGGGGCTCGCTGGGCTCGGCCTTCGGCTCGGCCCTGCTGCTCGCCGCCCGGAACGCCGCCTACGGCGTGGCGATGGCGCCGACGATGGCCGGGCGGTCGCTGGGGCGACGTCTGCTGGCCGCCCAGATCGTCATCGACGAGTCCACGGCCATCGCCACCGCCCAGCCCGGGCGGGTCGCCCGCGAGCACGCGTTCTGGGCCACCGGCCTCGCCGTGTTCGTCTGCTGGAACGCAGGCACCGCGCTGGGCGCCGTGGCGGGCGACGCGATCGGCGATCCCGAGGCGCTCGGCCTCGACGCCGCCTTCCCGGCCGGGTTCGTCGCCCTGGTGATGCCCCACCTGCGCAGCCGCCGCGGGCGGGTGGCGGCCGCCGGCGGGGCGCTCGTCGCCCTGGTGCTCGTGCCGCTGGCGCCGGCCGGCGTCCCCATCGTCGCCGCGGCGCTGGCCGTGGTGCCGGCGGTGCTCTTCACGCCGTCGCCATCCGCCACAGGGCCACCGGACGGCGGGGGAGGGGCGGCGTGAGCTGGTGGGCGATCCTGGGGCTCGCCGTCGCGGCCTACGCCCTCAAGGCGGCCGGGCTGGTGGGGGTCGGGGCCCGGGCCGTCGAGGGGCCGGCCCTGCGTCTGGCGACACTGCTGCCGGCCGCGCTGCTGCCGGCGCTGGTCGTGGTCAACACGTTGGCCGCCGACCGGCGGCTGGTGGTCGACGCCCGGGCGGCCGGTCTGGCGGTCGCGGTCGTCCTCGCGTGGCGGCGGGCGCCCTTCGTGTTGATCGTCGGCCTGGCGGCCGCCACCACCGCGCTGGTGCGGGCCGCCGGCTGAGCGCGCTCAGCGCCTGGGGATCTCGATCCAGACGCGGGTGCGGCCGGCGGGGTCGCTGCCGTTGCCCCAGCGGTCCGCGAGCGCGTCGACGATGGCCAACCCGCGGCCGGTGATGGCGTCGGGGGTCGGCCGGGGCACCTCGCTCGGCACCGGGACGCCGCCGCCGTCGGCCACCTCGAGCCGCACGTGCCCACCCGAGAGCGACAGCACGACCTCGACGTCGCCGTCGCCGTGGAGCACCGCGTTGGTGAACAGCTCGCTCGCCATCAGCACGACGTCGTCGACCTTGGCGACGCCCCACTCGACCAGCGTGCGGCGCACGAACGAGCGCGCCGCCGCCGCCTGGTCCGCGTGCCGTGCGAAGTGGCCTGTGGCTTCCATCGCTCTACGTGCGCCCCCTCGTCCGGGGCGCCCCACGCTCCAGTCGCGGTCGTGAACCCGTCGTGCACGACCACCCTAGGCAATCACGACCCCCGGCCGGCACACCGGGGCCCCCGGGGCTGCTCGTGACCGGGCCGGCGCCCGTCGTCACGCGATGGGCTCGACGAGCAGGGCGACCGGCCCGTCGTCGTGCTCGGCGTACGCCACCCGCTCGGCGCCGGGCGGCGGGTCGGCGGCGTCGGGTCCCTCGACCTGCCACAGCCGCAGGGTCGCCTCGCCCCGGTTGCGGCGGCCCTCGCCGAACTGGCGGATGAGCACCTCGTCGTCGAACACGAACGGCACACCCCGATCTTGCAGGGCGGCGAGGACCAGGCCGCTGTAGGGCTCGGCGTACCGCAGCCCGACGGGGTCGAACAGCACCGTGCCCCGCCCGTCGAGCGCGTCGAGGTCGGCGACGAGGTCCCGGGCCGCGGGCAGCTCGGCCGTGAGCGCCACCGGCCCCCACGACCGCGACCGGTAGGTGGGCAGGTTGGCGGCGGCGACGGCCAGCGCCAGCACCGCCGCGCCCACCAGCGCCCGGCGGCCCCACGATCCGTGGGCCCGGAGCAGCACGAGCAGGGCGGCCACCAGCGTGGCCGTCGCCAGGGCGGCGACCGGCCACAGCCAGCGCATCCCGTGCACGGCGATGCCCGTGGGGTTGACGGGCGAGCGGGCCAGGGCCACGACCTCGACCGCCAGAGCCACGACGGCCACGGTCGCCAGGGTGGCCACGGCGGTCTGGCGGGCACGCCGGGCGGCGACGGCGACGGCGACCAGGGCGGCGACCAGCCCGGCGACCACCAGCAGGGCCGGCAGGAGCCCAACGGTGTCGGGCAGCGGCGCACCGCCCGGCGTGAGGGGCACGGCGTCCTCGTACGACGACCGGGTGAACCACGGTCGCACGACCGTGGCCTCGGCGACGATCCGCACGGCCCGGGTCGGGCCCACGATGGACGCCTCGGCCTCGGTGGCGGCGCCGGCGAGGCGCGACAGGTTGCCCCTGGACGGGCTCGTGAACTGCTCGACGACCGGCAGAACCCAGGCCAGCGCGAGCACGCCCGCCGTCCAGGCAAGCGGCCGGCGCCACGCGGGTGCACCGGCGTGACGCCCGGTGCGCCAGGCGAGCAGCGCAGCGGCCGCGACCATGGCGGCGACGAGCGGCGCCAGGCTCAGGTGGGTCTGGACGAGCAGCGAGCCGACCCCGGCCAGCCACGGCGCCATGGCCGTGTCGCCGGTCGCCACCGCGGCGGCCAACACGAGGAAGGCCATCGTGGGCAGGATCAGCGCGTTCGGCTGCCAGACGTCGAACAGCAGCTCGCTCCCCATCGTCCACTGCAGGCCGGCGACCGCGGCGGCAACGGCGACCATGACGGCGTCGCCGCCGAGCCGGCGGGCGGCGACCACGGCCAGCGTCGACGCCGCCATGTTCACGAGCATCACGCCCACCGCCAGCCCGACCCACGGCCCCAGCAGCCTGACCGGCAGCGCCAGGGCGTCGAAGTAGAGCGGTCCGGGGTTGTTGACGTGATCGCCGAGCACGAACGACGACGACGACCACGAGCCCAGCAGCGGGTTGTGCGTGGTGCCGACGTCGCGGGCCCGCACCAGCAGGATGCCGTTGTCGCCCAGCGGCAGCCAGCCGCCGGCGAGCGTGCGGACCGTGGCCACCACCACGGGCACGTTGACGACCACCACCAGTCCCCACAGCAGCCACCGGTGCACCGGCGTGGCCACGGGCTCGGTGGCGGTCGCCGGGGTGTCGTCTACGGAGGCCGGTGCGTCGACGGCGGTACCGGGTCCGGGTTCGATGGGCGGAGCCTATGCGCTGGCTGCCCGCCGGTCGGCGCGTCCGGTCACGGCGGCGGCTCGGTGGGCGGCGGCGCGTCCCGGTACGTGAAGGTGCCCATCCGCACGAGGTAGCCGGCGTCTTCGAGGGCGGTGACGACCCGCTCGACGTGGTCGTGGTCGAGGGTCTCGACGGTGACCTCGATCTCGGCCGACTTGGCCGACAGGTCGACGAACAGGCGCTGGTGGAGGATCTCGACGATGTTGGCGCCGATGTCGCCGAGGATCGTCGTGATCGACCCCAGGCTGCCGGGCACGTCGGGCACCTCGATGTGCAGCCGCGACAGCCGTCCCTGGCGGATGAGCCCCCGCATGATCACCGAGGCGAGCAGCCGCGGGTCGACGTTGCCGCCCGACAGCACGACGCCCACCGACCGCCCGGCGAAGCGCTCGCGGTGCTCGACCAGCGCGGCGATGCCGGCCGCTCCGGCGCCCTCGGCCACCACCTTCTCGATGTCGAGCAGCAGGTTCATGCCCTCCTCGACGTGCTCCTCGCTGACGGTGACCACGTCGTCGACCAGGGCCTCGATGATCTGGCCGGTGAGGCGGCCGGCGCGGGGCACCGCGATGCCCTCCGCGATGGTGGGCCCGCCCGCGGGCGAGGTCGTGTGGCGCAGCCGGTCGACCATCGAGGGGTACCGCTGGGTCTGGACGCCCACCAGCGTGACGTCGGGGCGCAGGTGCCGGGCCACGACGGCCATGCCCGCCAGCAGGCCGCCGCCGCCCACCGGCACGACCAGGGTGTCGAGGCCGGGCCAGTCGGCCAGCATCTCGAGGGCGCACGTGCCCTGGCCGGCGATCACGGCCGGGTCGTCGAAGGGGTGCACGTACGTGCGCCCCTCGTCCGCCGCCAGGCGGTCGGCCTCGGCCTCGGCCTCGCCCAGGCCGGTGCCCCGCAGCACCACGGTGGCCCCCAGCTCGCGGGTGCGCTGCACCTTGTTGAAGGGCGTGTCGGTGGGCATCACGATCGTGGCGTCGATGCCGAGCCGGCTGGCGTGGTAGGCGACGGCCTGGGCGTGGTTGCCGGCCGACATGGCCACCACGCCCTTGGCCCGCTCGGCGTCGGTGAGCAGCAGCAGCTTGTTGAGCGCCCCCCGCTCCTTGAACGACGCCACGAACTGCAGGTTCTCGAACTTCACCGCCACGGTGCAGCCGAGCACCTGCGACAGGGTGCGCGAGTGCGTGGTGGGCGTGTGCTCGACGGCGCCGGCGATGCGGCCCGCCGCGGCGATCACGTCGTCGTAGGTGACGGGCAGCGCCGGGCCGGGTGCGCCCGGGCCGGCGCCGGGCCGCAGCGCGGTCATCGGCGGGCCCGCAGGATGTGGTGGCTGATGGTCACGTCGTCGAGCACCTCGTCGAGGGGCTCGACTCCGAGCCCCGGTCCGTCGGGCACGATCATCGTGCCACCCCGCGACTCGAAGGGGGGCGTGAGGTCGGTGGTGAAGTAGCGCGACGACGGGCCCAGGTCGGGAGGCAGGTTGCAGCCGGGCAGCGCGGCCACCGCCAGGTTCAGCGCCCGCCCGAGGCCGGTCTCGAGCATCCCGCCGCAGCGCAGCGACACGCCCGCGTCGCGACAGCGCTGGTGGATGCGGGTCGCCTCGATCAGCCCCCCGACCCGGCCCACCTTGAGGCTGACCGCGCCGCACGCCCCGAGCGCCAGCGCCGTGTCGAGCTCGGACAGCGAGCCGATCGACTCGTCGAGGCACACCGGCACGGCGATCCGCCGGACCAGGCGGGCATGCCCGACCAGGTCGCCGGCTGGGAACGGTTGCTCGATGGCGACAAGGCCGATGTCGGCGGCCGCCAACCGGTCGAGCGTGGCCAGGTGGTCGGTCGAGTCGCTGCGGTAGCTGCCGTTGGCGTCGGCCAGCAGAGCGACCCCGTCGCCCAGGGTCGAGCGCACGGCCCGCAGGGGCTCGACGTCCCACCCGGGGCGCACCTTGAGCTTGAAGGCTCGGTGCCCGTGGCCGTGCCACGCCAGCACGGTGTCGACCAGGTCGTCGACCGTGGCGGTGACGCCCACGGCGATGCCGGTGGGGACGACCGGGCGGGTGGCCCCGAGGAACGACGCCATCGAGCGGCCCTCGGCCCGCAGGCCGGCGTCGAGCGCCGCGCACTCGAGCGCCGCCTTGGCCATGTGGTGGCCCTGCACCTGACGCAGTGGGCGCCCGTCGAGCAGGCGCGGCACCAGGTGGTGCTCGAGCACGTGCAGGGCACCGGCCGCGTACTCGGGCCAGTAGGTGGGCTCGGGCTCGGCGACGCACTCACCCCACCCGTCGGGGCCGTCGGCGACCAACGCCCGCACCAGCACGACATCGCGCCGGCGCCGGGTGCCGTGGGCCGTGACGAACGGCTGGGCCAGGGGCATGCGGACGAGGCGCAGCTCGACACCCGCGAGCGCCACCTCCATCGGCTCCTCCTCGTGGCTGGACGGTCGGCCCGCCACATCATCGCAAGCCGGGCACCCCGACCGGGGACGCTCGCCCGGGAGGTCTCGGTAGCCTGGCGAGGTCATGGCTGTCACCGCCCTCGCCATCAAGGCCAACGACCCCTGCTGGTGCGGCAGCGGGCGCAAGTTCAAGCGCTGCCACAAGGCCAGCACCGACCACATCCGGCCCGGTCGCGTCAGCCCGCCGCGGCCGGTCCCGCCCGACATCCCCCGGCCGCCGTACGCCGAGACCGGGGTCCCCGTGCGCACGCCGGGCCCCCACGTGCGCACCCCCGACGTCATCGAGCGGATGCGGGTCGCCGGCCGGGCGGCCGCCGAGATCCTCCAGACCGTCGGCGCGGCGGTGGCGCCCGGCGTCACCACCGACGAGCTCGACGCGCTCTGCCACGACGAGTGCATCAAGCGTGGCGGCTACCCCAGCCCGCTCAACTACGGGGCCTTCCCCAAGTCGCTGTGCACGTCGGTCAACGAGGTCATCTGCCACGGCATCCCCGACGACCGGGCGCTCATCGACGGCGACATCGTCAACCTCGACGTGACCATCTACCTCGACGGGGTGCACGGCGACACCAACGCCACCTTCCCGGTCGGGCAGATCGACGACGCCTCCGCCGACCTGGTCCGGGTCACCCGCGAGTGCCTCGAGCGGGGCATCGCCGCGGTGCAGCCCGGCCGCCAGGTGCGGCAGATCGGCCGGGCGATCCAGGCCCACGCCGAGGCGCACGGCTACGGCGTGGTGCGGGCGTTCGTGGGGCACGGCATCGCCGAGCAGTTCCACACCGACCTGCAGATCCCCCACTACGACGACCCGCGGGCCACCACCGTCATCGAGCCGGGCATGACGTTCACCGTCGAGCCGATGATCACGATCGGGGCCTGGCAGCACGAGATCTGGGACGACAACTGGACGGCCGTCACGGTCGACCGCAAGCGCACCGCCCAGTTCGAGCACACGTTGCTGGTCACCGACGAGGGCGCGGAGATCCTGACCCGCACCGGCTGACCGGACCCGCCCGTCAGTCCGGCGCGGCGTCGACGGCGGCGCAGAAGTCGTCGATGCGGCGGCGCACCACGTCCAGGCTGGCGGTCCAGAACGCCTCGTCGCCGACGTCGATGCCGAACCGCGCCGCGAGCTGCGAGGCCGTCTCGGTGCCCGTCGACGACAGCATGTCGGCGTAGGCGGTGCGGAACCTCGCCGCGTCGTCGCGCCAGCGGGCGTACAGCCCGAGCCCGAACAGCAGGCCGAACGTGTAGGGCCAGTTGTAGAACGTCGAGCCGTAGTAGTGGGGCTTGGCCGCCCACATGAGCGGGTGCAGCTCGGCGGGGTCGAGGCCGTCCCCGTACGCCTCGACCTGGGCCTCGCGCATGAGGGCCGACAGGCCGCTCGCCGGCACGGTCGACTCCCGCCGGCGCACGAACAGGCGCGACTCGAACAGGAACCGGCTGCGGATGTCGACCACCACCTGGCACGCGCCCTGCAGGTCGGCCTCGAGCAGGGCCAGGCGCTCGGCGCCCGTGGCCGCCTCGAGCGCGCGGTCGGTCAGGATCGTCTCGCAGAAGATGCTGGCCGTCTCGGCCAGCGCCATCGGCGTCGACCGCTGCAGCGGGGTGCGCGGGCGGAGCGCCCGGTTGTGGTAAGCGTGGCCCAGCTCGTGGGCCAGCGTGTGCACCGAGTCGATCGACCCGTCGAAGTTCATGAGGATGCGGCTGGCCCCGTCGCCCACGTGCATGCAGAACCCGCCGCCGACCTTGCCCTCGCGGGGCCCGGCGTCGACCCACGACTCGCCCAGCGCCACGCGGGCCAGGCCGGCCAGCTCGTCGCCGTAGCCGGCGAACGCCCGCTCGACCTCGGCGGTGGCGTCGGACCACGACCGGGTGGCGGCATCGCCCACCGGGGCGAACAGGTCCCAGAAGGCGCACCGCTCCTTGCCGAGCAGGCGGGCCTTGGCCGCCAGATAGCGGCGGAAGTCGGGCAGCGATGCGTCGACCGCCCGCTGCATGGCGTCGAAGGCGGCGCGCTCGACCGCGCTGGCCTCGAGCACCGGCTCGAGGGGGTCGTCCCAGCCCCGCCGGCCGCCGAGGGCGAGGGTCTCGCCCTTGATGGCGTTGAGGGCGGCGGCGATCGGCACGGCGTTGGCCTCCCAGGCGGCCAGCTCTGCCCGGAAGGCCACGCGGCGCACCGCCTGGTCGGGGTGGGTGGCCATGCCCCGCACGGCGAAGATGGGCAGCGTCTCGGCCCGCCCGTCGGGATGCCGGACCGTGGCGGTGATGCCGGCGCTGACGTCCTCGTACAGCCGGCCCCACGCCGACGACCCGGTGACGCCCAGCTCGGCGGCCAGCGACTCCTCGGGCTCGGACATCTGGTGGGCCGACCGCCGAGCCGCCTTGCGCAGGGGCCAGGCGTGCTCGGCGGCCGCGCCGCTGGCGGCCACCAGCGCGTCGAGGTCGAGCGTGCCCAGCCAGGCGTCCAACCGGGTGCGCAGCACGGTGATGCGGGCTTCGCGGGCCACCATCCGCGACAGCAGCGCCTGGGCCGCCTCGTCGCCGCTGTCGGTGCTGACGTGCCCGTAGGCGAAGGCCTCGAGCCGGGCGAAGCGCTCGAGCACGTCGTTGGTGGCGGCGAGCACCGCGTCGAAGGTCGCGACGAGGTCGTCGTCGACCGCCGGGCCGGGGGCGCCGCCCCGCACGCCGTGGCGGTCGTAGCGCGCGCCCAGCGCGTCGATGCCGTCGTCGAGCGCCGACTCGGCTGCGGCCACCTCGGCCGCCTCGACGGACGGGAAGATGGGCGTCAGGTCCCAGCGGGGCAGGTCGACGCCGGCCGTGGCGTCGTCGAGGGTCGTCATCCCGCCATCGTGCCACCGCCGCCAGGGCGCGACGACGGCGACCGAGCGGGGGAGAACCCGGTCGCCGGCGTCCTCGAGGGCCGCGGGTGGACGTCTACGTCACGAGGGCCGCCGGTGAGGGCAGCGCCCCCAGCAGCGAGCCGAGGTCCGCAGCCGAGACCGTGCTGAAGATCGAGACACCGCCCGGGCCGATGAGCAGCCCGACGATGATCAGCACGGCGCCCAGCAGGACCTCGCCCTGGACGATCCGCACGATGCCGTAGATGACCAGCACCACGGCGATGAGCCACAGGATGAATGCCATGGCCCTTGGCGTACCCGGGGTGACGCCGGGTCATGCGCGCCGTGGCGGCCCCGCGAGGTGACGGTCAGCCGCCGACCGCGGTCGCCAGCTCGGCGGCCAGGTCGCCCTGCGGCTCGACGGCGACGCCGTCCGGCAGCTCGAGCCAGCCCGCCATGGCCGCCAGCTCGCCGGCGAGCTCGCCCGCGATCCGCTCGCGCCCGCCGACGGTCGCGGCCTCGGCGTCGGCCTCGCCCCACGCTGCCCGCACCCGCAGCACCCCGGCCGCGCGGTCGGCCTTGAGGTCGACGCGCGCCACCAGGCGCTCGTCGAGCAGGAACGGCAGCACGTAGTAGCCGTGCACCCGCTTGGGCGCGGGCACGTAGATCTCGATGCGGTAGCGGAAGCCGAACAGCCGCTCGGTGCGGTCGCGCTCCCAGATCAGCGAGTCGAACGGTGAGAGCAGGGCCCGGGCCTGCATCCGCCGGCGGGGCTGGTGCGCCTCGGGATGCAGGTAGGCCGGCTGGCGCCAGCCCTCGACCCGCACGGGCTCGAGCGCACCGTCGGCCGCCAGGCCGGCCAGCAGCTTCGCCGCGGCCGGCACGTTGATGCGGTAGTAGTCGGCCAGGTCGCGGGCGGTGCCGATGCCGTGGGCCCGGGCGGCCACCAGCAGCAGCTCGCGCTGGGCGTCGTCGGCCGGAGGCGTGGGGCGGGCCAGCACGTCGGCCGGGATCCACCGCTCGGGCAGCAGGTAGCTGCGGGTGAACCCGTTCTGGCGGATGGCGGTGATCTCGCCCTTGTGGAACAGGTGCTCGACCACCCGCTTGCCATCGCCCCACCCCCACCAGCTCGTCGCCGTGCGCGGCGCCCGCCGGTGCACGTCGAGCTCGCCGATCGGGACCGGCCCGCGCTCGGCCACCTCGGCCAGCGCCGCCGCCACGAGGTCGCCGTTGTCGCCCGCGCTGCGGCGGATGCCGGCCCACGCGTGGTCGCCGGCCATCCGCCACCGGAACAGCGGGTGGCGCTCGACCGGGTGCAGCGACGCCTCGTGCCCCCAGTACTCGAACACCTCGCGACTGCGCCACAGCCAGCGGCTCAGCGCGGCGCGGTCGTACGGCCCGAGGCGGGCGAAGAACACGAGCTCGTGGCTGCGGGTGAGCACGTTGACCGAGTCGAGCTGCACCGTGCCCAGCCGGTCGAGCACCCGCCGGAAGTGCCGGCTGTCGACGCGCCCGGGAGGTCGGCGCGTCGCGAAGCCCTGGGCGGACAGCGCCACCCGCCGGGCGTCTCGCAGGCTCATCTCGCTCGGGCCGGCCATGCCCCGGAGAAGCTACCGGCACTAGGTTGACGAGCAGTCAGATTTCCGGGAGCGGGGAGGGCCGTCCGATGGGCTATCGCGTGGTCGTGGACTTCGACCTGTGTGAGAGCAACGCGCGCTGCATGGAGGCGGCGCCCGA
>DASTFE010000371.1:0-2997 GCA_035708905.1 Acidimicrobiales bacterium
CGAGCGCGGGCGCGATCTCGGGGCCGACGGGCTGGGCCAGCATCAGCCGGCGCAGGAGGATCGGGCCCACCAGCGCGTCAGCCAGGACCTCGGGGTCGGTGCCCGGTGCGAGCTCGCCCGCCTCGACCGCGTCGCGCAGCAGGGCGACCAGAGCGGCGCGGCGCTCGGCGGTGAAGCGGCTGTGGAAGTCACGCACCCGCGGGTCTCGTTCGGCCGCCTCGATGAGCGCCGGCATGCACGCCGAGTACGTCGACTGCTGCACGAGGCCCGCGACCTGCTCGAGCACGGCGATCACCCGGTCGCGGAGCGTCCCGGCCTCGGGAACTATCACCGGGGCCTTCAACGTACGGAACGCATCCTCGACCAGCTCGAGCTTGCCGGGCCAGTGCCGGTAGATGGTGCTCTTCCCGACACCGGCCCGGGCCGCCACCGCTTCGATGGTGAGGGCGCCGTAGCCCACCTCGCCGAGCTCGTCGAGCACCGCCTCGAGGATGACCCGGCGCGACCGCTCGACGCGGGGGTCCTCCTCGGCGGTGACGGCAGGCGCGGCGTCCCGGGCGGTCATCGTCTCATTCTCGCGCTTCCGCCGCGGCGACCGGCACCAGCTCGAGGTCGTACGCCTCGTCGACCACGACCTCCACCGGGGGCGCTGCGCTGCGGCGCCCCGACAGGGCGACGACCGCCGCCGCGGCGGCCAGGGCGATGCCGACCGCGACGGTGTTGGCCAGCGTGAAGGCGTCGGTGAAGGCCGACGCAGCCTGTGCCACGACCTCGCCACCGCCGGGGACGCGCTCGGCGACCGCGCTGGCGGCGCCGATCGACTCCTCGGCCCCGATGCGGGCATCGGCGGGGAGCGCCAACCCGTCGAGGTCGATGCCGGACCGGTACGCCGTGTTGGCGATGCTGCCGAGCAGGGCGATGCCCAGGGCGCCGCCGAGCTCACGCGTGGTGTCGTTGACGGCCGACCCGACCCCCGCCTTCGAGAGCGGGACCGACGTCATGATCTCGCTGGTCGCCGGCGCCGCGCTGATGCTCATGCCGGCACCGAGCAGAGCGAACGCGCCCGCGATCACCGGGTACGGGGTGTCGACGGTGAGCGTGGTGAGCACGCCGAAGCCCAGGGCCACGACCACCAGGCCGAGCGCCATCACCCGGGCGGCGCCGTAGCGCTCGGCGAGCGCCGCGCTGCGGGGCGAGATCACCACGAAGCTGGGTGCCAGCGGCAGGCTGGCGAGACCGGCTTCGAGTGGCGAGTAGCCGCGGCCGAACTGCAGGTACTGCGTCATCAGGAAGAAGAACCCGAACATGACGAAGAAGGCGACGGTGATGACGCCGCTCCCCGTGCTGAAGCGCCGGTCACGGAACAGTCCCAGCGGCAGCATCGGGTGGTCGCTGCGCCGTTCCCAGACCACGAACAGCGACAGCGAGGCGGCGGACGCGAGGAACGCCGCCAGCACCAGTCCGCTCGTCCACCCGTCCTCGGGGCCCTGGATGATCCCGAAGACGAGCGAGCTGAGACCGATCAGCGACAGCACCGCACCCACCGGGTCGAGGGGCGTGTGCGTGTCGTCGCGCGAGTCCGGGGCGAAGGCCCACACGGCGGCCACGATCGCGGCGACGATCGGCACGTTCACCAGCAGGGTCGACCCCCACCAGAAGCCCTCGAGCAGCCCGCCGGTCACGATGGGCCCGATCGACGCCCCGGCGCCGGCGAAGCCGGCCCACACGGCGATGGCCCGCGGGCGCTCGTGGGGCGGGAAGATGGACGTGATGATCGACAGCGTGGCCGGCATCACGAAGGCGGCACCGACGCCCATGACGGCGCGGCTGGCGATCACCTGCGACGCATCGGTGCCGAGCCCGCCGAGGAAGGCGCCCAGCCCGAACACGGCCAGCCCGGCGAGCAGGGCGCCACGCCGGCCGAAGCGGTCACCGATGGCGCCGGCGCTGAGCAGCAGGCCGGCGAACACCACGGCGTAGGCGTCGACGATCCACTGCAGCTCGGAAGCGGAGGCGCCGAGATCGCGTTGCATCGTGGGTAGGGCCGTGTTGAGGCCCGACACCGACATGACCACGAGCACGAGCGACAGGCACATGATCGCCAGCAGGAACCAGCGCCTGGCGTGGATCTCCGGCCGTTCGTGTAGCGGGACCGCCGGCGTGGCGACGGGTGATGGGTCCATCGTGAGCTCCTGACTCCAGCGTCTCGGCTGCGAGACGGCTCCGTCTCGTAGTGAAACGCTAACGTCCCGCAGCGATACGCCAACGTTCTATTTGGTGTCGTTGGTCACGTCGGAGCTGGAGCTCGGGACCCGAGGCCGCCGTTGACCCCCGGAGTGTCAGGACACGCGGTCAGCAGCCGTCGAGGGCGGAGCGGAGGGCCCGGAGGAACGCCTCGGGCCGGTCGCGGGGCGGGTCGTCGGCAACGTCGTCGACGACATGCAGCGGCCACCCGTGGCGGGCGCTGGCGCGCTCGGCGATCCGCAGGCGCAGCGCCCGGTCCTGGCGCCCCCAGATCAGGGTCGTGGGGACGTCGATGCGGTCGAGAACCCGGGCCGGGATGGTCGGCAGGCCGACGCGGCGGAAGAGGCGGCTGGCCTCCTTGGCGCCGTCGCCCCGGGCGAGGCCGACGTTGTAGGCCACGAAGGTCGTCCAGTCGGCGCCCATCCCGGCGCGCACGTCGTCGAGGTCGAAGGTGCACTGGCCCATGAAGCGCTCGAACGTGCGCTCGTTCGGCCGCACCTGGTACCCGAGGAGTCGGGCAGCGAACCGCGGGCTCGGCCGGAACGGCGCCAGGCCCAGGGAGTCGACCAGCACCAACGCCCGGAGGCGGTCACCGTGGCGGGCGGCGAACCGGGCCGCGACGGCGCCGCCCAGCACGTGTCCCACGAGCGCCGGCGGCTCGGGGCACGTGCGCTCGACGAGCGCGCCGAGCCACGCGATGACCCCGTCCTCGTCGAGGCGTCCGGTGCCCGTGCCCGACGACCCGTGGGCCGG
>DASTFE010000372.1:0-16682 GCA_035708905.1 Acidimicrobiales bacterium
CCCCGGGCCCACGGTCGCCCGGGGCTCCACCGTCGCCTGCCCCGGGCCCACGGTCGCCCGAGGCTCCACCGCCGCCCCCTCCGGGCTGGGGGCAGGCACCGCCGCCCGGCGTCGTCACCTCGGGTGGTGCCGCACCGCCGCCACTGCATCCGAGCGAGGCGGAACCCCTGCCGCTGCGGTCCGGCGATGCCGCACCGGTGCCCCCGCGCCCCGGACATCGGCCGTCGGTCCCGCCGAGTCCGATCGTCCCGGCCCCGCCGTTGCCGCCCCTGCTGGGCGATGCCGCCTCGCTGCCCGCTCGCCAGGCCGACGCGGTGATGCGTGCCGCCGATCGTCATCGCAGCGTGGCCGATCCGCCGTCGCTGCGCTCGCCGGCGGACTGGTCGCGCGGCGACGTCCCGCTGCACTGGTCGCACCGTCCCTGACCGGGCGGGAAAGCCGAGCACCGTGACCGAGCGCCCGCCACTCGGGCGGGACGAGCCGGCGGCAGGCCGGCGCGGCGCGCGGCCACGGTGCCCCGACGTCAGTTGCTGTGGAGCGCCGCGTTCAGCTCGAACGTCCCACCGTTGCGGAGCAGGGCCTCGACCGCGCCGGTGGTGCTGTTGCGGCGGAACAGCAGGCCGTCCCGCCCGCTCAGCTCGGCGGCCTTGGTGATGGTGCCGTCCGGCAGGGTCACCCGGGTGCCGGCGGTGACGTAGAGGCCGGCCTCGACGATGCAGTCGTCGCCCAGCGAGATGCCGATGCCGGCGTTGGCGCCCACGAGCGAGCGCTCGCCGACGCGGATGATCTCCTTGCCGCCGCCCGACAGGGTGCCCATGATCGAGGCGCCGCCGCCCACGTCCGAGCCAGCGCCCACGACGACGCCCTGGCTGATGCGCCCCTCGACCATCGAGGCGCCGAGCGTGCCGGCGTTGAAGTTGACGAAGCCCTCGTGCATGACCGTCGTGCCGTCGGCCAGGTGGGCGCCGAGGCGCACCCGGTCGGCGTCGGCGATGCGCACGCCGGGCGGGATCACGTAGTCGGTCATGCGGGGGAACTTGTCGAGCCCGAACACCTGCACCGGCTCGCCGTGGGCCCGCAGTGCCAGGCGGACCTGCTCGAATCCGTCGACGGGGCACGGCCCGGCGCTCGTCCACACGACGTTGCTGAGCAGCCCGAACAGGCCGTCGAGGTTGGCGCCGTGGGGGGCGACCAGGCGGTGGGACAGCAGGTGGAGGCGCAGGTAGGCGTCGTGGGCGTCGACGGGCGGGTCGTCGAGTCGCTCGACGAACGTCGCCACGGGCACGCGCGCGACGCCGCGTCGCAAGTCGGGCCCGCACGCGGCGGCGACGTCGACGCCGAGGCGCTCGCTGGCGGCGCTCGGTCTGAGGCGCACCGATCCGGGCGTCGTCGCATCGAGCGGTTCTGCGGCCGTGGCCAGCGCCGTGGCATCGGCGAGCACCGGCGCGGGATACCAGGTGTCGAGCACCCGTCCCTCGGCGGTCAGCGTGGCCAGCCCGACGCCCCAGGCGCCGGATGTCGAAGGGTTGGTGTCGCTCACGAACGGCCACGGTATTCGTGCACGGCGGCAGCGGCGAGGGGGATCCGCCATCCGGCCGGGCGAGGGTGGGGGAGCAGCGGCGCGGTCCCGAGCGGCGGTGGCCCGGACCGGGGCGCCGGGCGGGGGCGGCGGCGGCCGGGCCCGGGACCGGCTCCGTTAGCCTCGGCCAGCGTGACCGACCTGCTCGAGCGCACCGCAGACCTGGTGGCGATCCCCTCGCAGAGCCACGCCGAACGGCCGCTGGCCGACCACGTCGAGGCCCGGCTCCGGGCCCTCGGGCACCTGGACGTCGAGCGGGTGGACGACAACGTCGTGGCACGCACCGACCTCGGGCGGCCGCTGCGCTTGGTGGTCGCCGGGCACCTCGACACCGTGCCGCCCAACGGGAACGAGCGCCCTCGCATCGACGGTGACGTGCTGTGGGGACTGGGCTCGGCAGACATGAAGGGCGGGCTCGCCGTCATGTTGGAGCTCGCTGCGGCCGTGCCCGCCCCGGCCGTGGACGTGAGCTGGGTGTTCTACGCGGGCGAGGAGGTGGCAGCGGTCCACAACGGGCTGGCGCACCTCTTCGAGCGGCGTCCCGACCTCGTGGCCGGCGATGCCGCGCTGCTCGGCGAGCCCACGGGCGGCGTGCTCGAACTGGGGTGCCAGGGCACGATGCGCGTGCAGGTCACGCTGGCGGGCGAGCGGGCCCACACCGCACGGGCGTGGATGGGGCGCAACGCGCTGCACCGGGCGGGCCGCGTGCTGGCGGCGCTCGACGCCTACGAGCCCCGCCGGCCAGTGCTCGACGGGTGCGAGTACCACGAAGCCCTCCAGGCGGTGTTCGTCGAGGGCGGTGTGGCCGGCAACGTCGTGCCGGACCGCGCCGTGGTGACCATCAACCACCGCTTCGCTCCCGACCGGACGGTCGACGAGGCCCGGGCGCACGTCGAGGGTGTGCTTGCCCCGCACCTCGACGACGGCGACGAGGTGCAGATGGTCGACGTGGCCGACGCCGCGCCGCCCGGTCTGGCGCATCCCCTGCTGGGGGCGCTGCGCACCCGCAACGACCTGCCCGTGCGGGCGAAGCTCGGCTGGACCGATGTGAGCAGGTTCGCGGTTGCGGACATTCCGGCCGCCAACTTCGGGCCGGGCGACTCGGCCGTCGCTCACACGCGGCACGAGCACGTCGACCGGGCATCGCTCGACACAGTGTTCGCTGCGCTGGACGACCTGCTGCGACACGGCGCCTGACACGACGACGCGGCGGGAGCCTGCGCCGAGGTAGCGCGCCCGGGCCGGGGTAGCGCGCCCGGGCCGAGGCCGTGGACCAGCGGCGCCGGCCCGGGCGAGACCGGATCGGCGCTCAGACGCGCCGGAGGACGGTGACCACCCGACCGAACACCTGGACGTCGGCAGGGTCGAGCTCGATCGGGCCGAGACGAGGGTTGGCGGGTAGGAGCACGATCTGGTCGCCCTTGGTGGTGAAGGTCTTGACCGTGGCCTCGTCTCCCGGGATGCCGGCGACCACGATCTCGCCCTCGTCGGCCGTCGACTGCGATCGGCACACGACGAAGTCGCCGTCGAGGATGCCGACGTCGATCATCGAGTCGCCTCGCACCCGCAGCATGAACAGGTCACCCTCGCCGGTGAAGTCGGCCGGCAGCGGCAGCACCTCTTCGACGTTCTCCTGCGCCAGCACGTCGGTACCGGCGGCCACGTCGCCCACCAGCGGCACGTGGCGCACCGGCCGGCGGTCCATCACCGCGTCGGACGTCGGGTCCCACCGCACCTCGATGGCCCGGGGCTTGGTGGGGTCGCGGCGCAGGTAGCCGCGCCGCTGGAGCGCCGCCAGGTGGGCGTGCACGGTGGACGGGGAGGTGAGGCCGACCGCCTCGCCGATCTCGCGCACCGACGGCGGATACCCCCGCTCGCGCATGTGCTGCTCGATGATCTCGAGCACCTCTCTCTGCCGTGGCGTCAGTGCTTGCTGGGCCAACGTGCGCTCCTTCGCGTGGTGGGCCCGATCGCCCGACGGTGCGGGCAGGCCCGTCTGTTGTCGTCGCGGCCCGGTGTGCCCGGGCGATCACTCGAACGAGCGCACGATCACCCACGAGCCCCGATGACGGCGGCTGCGTGACGAACGCACGTTCTGGCTCGGAAGGTACCACCGGTGACGTTCGATGGCAAACACCCGTTCGGAAGACCCGTTGACGGCGAACGCAGGTTCGTGGTTGGGTGGAGCCGAACGCGAGTTCGCCAGCCTCGTCCAGCTGCTCGCTGCCGTTCGCCGGCGCGGCGACCCGGGGCCGGCCGCTCAAAGTGTCACACCCAGTCAGGAGAATCGGTCACATGGCTGCGATCAACATCCCCCGCCGGGCCGACGAGCCGTGGGCGTTCGAGGCAGATCGTCCTGCCCCCGCCACCCGCCGGCCACCGGTGCGGGCACCGGCCCGGCGCCCGCTGCCCGACCGGGCCACGCGGGTGCGCCGTCGCCGCCTCGCGGTCCTGGTGCTCGCCGTCGCGCTGGCGGCCGGGGTGGCGGTCGGCGCGCAGGCCGTCGCCGGCCTCACGGCGGGCGGCACGACGAGCGAGCCCCGGCCGGTCGAGGTGCGGCCGGCGCCGGTGGCCGGGCACGAGTACGTCGTCCAGCCCGGTGACACGTTGTGGTCCATCGCCACCGAGATCGCACCCGATGCCGACCCGCGGCCGGTCGTCGACGCCCTGCGCGCCGCCAACGGCGGTCCGGTGCTCGAGGTCGGCACGCGGCTCACGCTCGACGTCGACTGAGGGTCCCGCGGGGCAGGCGCCGTCAGCGCTGGTCGCGGAGGTCGTGGCCGGCACCGTCGAGCCGGTCGAACTCGTACACCAGCGCCTCCCGAGCGGTGCGCAGCTGCGCCTCGACCGCCTCGAGCGAGGTGATGTAGGCGCGGGCCCACGTCAGCCGCCGTTCCAGATCGGCCAGGTCGCCGGCGACCGTCTGCGTCTCCTGGGTGCGGTCGTCGAGCAGGGTGCCGACGGCCGCCGCGCTGGCGCGCGCCCGAGCCTCGTTCACGATCTCGTCCGCGTGGCGCTCGGCGTCGGCCGTCAGGCGCCGGCAGTACTCCTGGGTCTGGGCGATGTAGGAGTCCGCCTCCTGCTGGGCCCGCGACAGGATGTTGACGGCCTCGACCGGCGGCCGCGCCGCCGCTGGTGTCTCTCCGGTGTCGTCGTCGCGCGTCTCGTTCTGCTCGCGCTGCCACTGCACCAGCGTGTTCTTGTAGTGCTGGGCCTTGGCCCGCAACGACGCCTCGGCCGCGTCCCGGGCGGCCAGGTCCTCGGCGACCCGGTGGAGGAACTGGCCCACCTCCTCCTCGCTCACCCCCCGCCGGCCGATGGGCGTGCGCGAGAAGCGCACCGACCGCACGCGGTCGGGCGTGAGCCGCTGGGTGGGTCGGCGGGCCGGCTCTCCCGGCCGGTCGGTCATGTCAGTGCCTCCTCGCTGCCGAGATCCTCGAACCGCACGAGGCCGTCGGGCGTGCCGGCGCGGCACACCCCGTGCACCGTCGCTCGCACCATGGCGGGCGAACCGCACACGTACACCTCGTGCTCTGCCCACGGTCCGTGGCGCAGGGCAACGTCGAGCACCGTACCCGTCTCGATGCGCCCGTCCGGCGCGAGCTCCTGCGACACGCACGGCACGAGCCGCAGCCAGGTGCACCCCTGGGTGAGGTGCTCCATCGCCTGCAGGTCGTACAGCTCACGCCGCCGGCGCACACCCCAGAACAGGTGCGTGCGCCGGGGGCCACCCTCGGCCCGCAGCTGCTCGATCAGCGCCTTCATCGGCGCCAGGCCGGTGCCCCCGGCCAGCAGCACCAGGTCGCGGCGCTCCCCCGGCGTGAGGGTCAGCCGCTCGCCCATCGGCGCGCCCGCCCGCAGGACGTCGCCGCACTGGATGCCCTGCACCACCGCGGTGCTGACCGGCCCGCCCGGCACCAGGCGCACGTGAAGCTCGAACGAGCCGTCCGACCGGGGCAGGGTCGCCGGCGTGTAGTAGCGCCACAGCCGGGGGCGGGTGGGCACCTCGACCGCGACCGACTGGCCCGCCCGGTAGGCGAGCGGCGCGTGAGGGGCGACGGTCAGCACGGCCACGTCCACCGTGCGCCGCTCGACCTGCACGACCGCCAGGTCCCACCAGGGTGGCTGGTCGCCGGCGGCGTCCGCGGCGTCGATCATCACCTGGGCGGCGGCCTGGTAGGCCGCCGCCCAGTCGCGGGCGAGCTCGTCGCTCCACGCCGGGCCGCTGAAGTGCTCCAGGGTCGCGAGCAGCGCGTCGCCCACCGCCGCGTAGTGGTTGCGCACCACGCCGAAGCGGCGGTGGTCGCGCCCGAGCTGCCGCAGCAGCGGGGCTACCGCGTCGAGGTCGTCGACGCAGCTCACCAGCCGCCCGAGGGCCGCCACCAGCCTGTCGCGCTGGGCCGCCATGCTGACCGGGAACATGTCGCGGATGTCTGGGTCGCCGAGGAACAGCGACGAGTAGAAGAACAGCGGCACCTGGTCGCCGTGGGCGGCGACGGTCCGCCAGTTCTGCTGGAGTCGCAGGGCGTCGGTCACGCGCTACGAGCCGGTGGCATCGCTCCCGACGATGTCGCCCTTCACCTCCGCGACGACGGTCCCGGCGGCCGCGATGGCCTCGTCGTCGGCGCCGAGCTCGACGAGCACGCTGACGAGGTGGCCCACGACCTTGTCGTAGTCGGCATCGGTGATGCCCAGGCCGCGGTGGGCGTCGCCCAGCTGCCGGCCGTCGTAGGCGGTGGGCCCGCCCAGCACCTGGCCGAGCAGCAACACCTGGTGGCGACGCAGGGCGACCAGGTCGGTGTTCGCGAAGTACGGCGCCAGCTCGGCGTCCTCCAGCAGCCGCGCGTAGAAGCGGTCGACCGCCTCCTTGATCGTCGCGGCCCCGCCCAGGCGGTCGTAGTGGCTCACCGGTGCGCCGGGCGCGTCCGTGGTGTCCCCAGCCATTGTGATCGTCCTTTCGCTCTGATGCGATGCGGAGCGGCGAGCGCACGCCCCGTACCGAAGCTACTGCGGCGTGGCACGTGCATGGTCGGTCTCGTCACGCGGTCGGGCGACCCGGCCGCGCGCGATCGCGACGTTTGCCGCTCCGGGCCGTAGCGTAGCGGCGCTGCCACGACCGGTGCTGCGGTGTCACCGGATAGGTTTCCCTGTGTGCGCTGCGCATCCTGCGGGCATCTCGACTCGAAGGTGGTCGACTCGCGCCAGTCCGACGACGGTGGGGCGATCCGCCGCCGGCGCCAGTGCCTGAGGTGCGGGCAGCGATTCACGACGTTCGAGCGTCCCGAATCGTCCGGTCTCGTGGTGGTGAAGCGCTCGGGTGAGCGCCAGCTCTTCGACCGGGCCAAGGTCGTCGCCGGCGTGCAGGCGGCGGTGAAGTCGCGACCGGTGGGCCCGGGCGAGGCCGAGGCCCTCGCGGCCGCGGTCGAGGAGGAGATGCGCCGGCTGCCTTCCGGCGAGGTCACGAGCGAGCAGGTCGGCCGGGCCGTGCTCGAGCGCCTGCGCGAGCTCGACGTGATCGCCGCTGTGCGCTTCGCCTCGGTCTACAAGGGCTTCGACGACCTGTCCGACTTCGAGCGCGAGCTGACGCTGCTCACGAAGCGCACCGCCCCCAAGCGGCGCTGACCCGGTCGCGGCGCTCAGCGGTCGGCGCGGTCGCGCAGGTAGCGCAGGAACAGGTGGTCGTCGGCGACGAGCACGCGGTCGAGCGCCAGGCGGCGATCGGTCACGGCGAGCGGCCCGTGCGCGATGCGCGGGCCGGGCCCGGCGATCAGCCACGGCGCGACGGTCAGGCAGAGCTCGTCGACGAGGTCGTCGGCGACGAGCTGGGCGATCGTCGCGGGACCGCCCTCGCACAGGACGGTCGTCGCGCCGGTCACCTCGGCGAGCACACCGAGGGCACGGTGCCAGTCGACCCGGTCGACGCCGGCATCGTGGACGTCGGCCACCGCGGCGAGCGCCCCGCGCCGCACCGGGTCGGCACGCTCGACGGTGAGCACGATCGGGCGTGAGTCCACGGGTGCGTCGCGGAACAGCCGGCGCCCGGGATCGATGCCCAGCGAGGCGGTGACCACCGCGATGCGCGGCAACTCGTCCTGGCCGCGATCGCGCCGCATCCGGCGGATGGCCGGGGGCGGACGGGCGGGGCCGTAGTCCTCGTCGACGACCGTGGTGGCGCCGGCGACGATGACGTCCGCCACGCCGCGGAGCGCGGAGAAGACCGCCTTGTCGGCGGGGCCGCCGAGCCCGCCCGAGCGGCCCTCGGCGTCGGCGGCGCTGCCGTCGACCGTCGCGATCATGTTGGCGAGCACCCACGGCCGTGCCGCGGGCGGGCGCCGGTCGTCCGCGGCGTAGACGGCGACGGGGTCGACGCCGCGCTCGGCGTCGGGCAACAGGGCGTCCATGACCGAGGCACGGTAGCGACGTCGCCGCGCCTGTGGGCGCGCCGTCGACTGTGGACGACCGCGAGAGAAATCCACCTGCAATTCACAGGTTCCTCCTCTAGCCGTCCACAGCCCTTGCCCCGTAGTTTCGCCAGGGTGCACTGGCCGGCGCGGACGAGCGGAACGGTGGTTGTCGCTTCCGTTTCTGTGGTGGGCTGAGCGACTCCTGAGGCCACACCCTGCCGCCTCGCGGCAGCGGTGCCCTCAACCTGCGAGTCCGCGCCGGGCCGGTGTCACCGCACACGGCCGTCGGCGGCGGCCGTGTGCTCCTGTGCGGTGGCGGTGCGGTCCTGCGACGGCCGCACCGGCCCGCCGTCGCCGCATCGCCTGCCCGCCTGCCGTCCCTTGACGATAGAGTTACACGGCTGTAGTTTCACCCACATCTTGTGGCTCACTGGCCTGATCACCACAATCCCTGGTGGTCGGCCCAGGTCGCAGTCTCTCCCCGCAGCTACTCCCATCGACCTGGAGGACCCATGGCTCTCGCTCCCGAGCAGGCGGGCATCGGCATCCGTCGCCACTTCACGACCGATGGCGTCCACCCCTACGACATGGTCGAGTGGGAGCGGCGCGACGCCCGCATCACCAACTTCCGTGACGGCACGGTCGCCTTCGAGCAGCTCGGGGTCGAGTTCCCTGTCTCGTGGTCGCTCAACGCCACCAACATCGTCGCCCAGAAGTACTTCCGCGGCACCCTCGGCACGCCTGAGCGCGAGTGGTCGCTGCGCCAGGTCGTCGACCGCGTGGCCGACACCATCACCCGGTGGGGCGTCGAGGGCGGCTACTTCGTCGACGACGCCGAGGCCGCCGCCTTCGACGCCGAGCTGAAGTACATGCTCGTCACCCAGCGGGCGGCCTTCAACAGCCCGGTGTGGTTCAACATCGGCGTCACGGGCGTCCCGCAGCAGGCCTCGGCCTGCTTCATCCTGTCCGTCGACGACTCGATGGACTCGATCCTGAACTGGTACCGAGAAGAGGGCGTCATCTTCAAGGGCGGGTCCGGCGCCGGCGTCAACCTGTCCCGCATCCGCAGCTCGGTCGAGCTGCTCAAGGGCGGAGGCACGGCCTCCGGGCCCGTCAGCTTCATGCGGGGTGCCGACGCCTCGGCCGGCACGATCAAGTCGGGCGGCAAGACCCGGCGCGCCGCCAAGATGGTGATCCTCGACGCCGGCCACCCCGACATCGAGGAGTTCATCTGGTGCAAGGCCCTCGAAGAGCGCAAGGCGCGCGTGCTCGAGCAGGCCGGCTTCGACATGGACCTCGACGGCCGCGACAGCCACTCGATCCAGTACCAGAACGCCAACAACTCGGTGCGGGTCACCGACGAGTTCATGCAGGCCGTCGTCGACGACGGCGCCTGGACGCTGCGCGAGGTCACCACCGGCGCCGCGGTCCGCACCGTGCGGGCACGCGAGCTGTTCCGCCAGATCTCCCAGGCGGCGTGGGAGTGCGCGGACCCGGGCATGCAGTTCGACACCACGATCAACCACTGGCACACGGCGGCCAACACGGGGCGCATCAACGGCAGCAACCCCTGCTTCACCGCCGACACGCTGGTCCACACCGACAAGGGCCTGATCCGCTTCGCCGAGCTGTTCGATCGCGCCAACCGAGGCGAGCAGTTCGGGGTCTACACCCACGACGTCACCAACCCCGAGGCGCCGGCGCAGCAGACGCTGGTGACCACCCCCGACGCCTTCATGATCACGGGCCGGAACCCGATCGTGCGGCTGCGCTTCGACAACGGCATGGAGCTGCGGTGCACCCCCAACCACCGCGTCTTCACCACCAACCGGGGCTACGTCGAGGCGCGTGAGCTGACCATCGACGACCGGGTGCGCACGCTCGACCTCCCCACTCCTGCGGTCAACGCGGACCATGTGCTCCCGGTCAGCAGCGACGCGGCCGACCACCGCTCCACGGGCGACCACCGTGCCGAGCTGCGCCTGCCCGAGGTGTGGAGCGACGAGCTCGCCCACTACCTCGGCTGGCTCGTGGGCGATGGTTCGACGTCGGGCGCCAGCACGGTCACGGTGTACGGCTCGGCCGACGACCGGTCCGAGATCCTGCCCCGCCACGCCGAACTGCTCGAGTGGGTCAACGGCGGCCGGCCGCTCAAGGTGTCCGAGCAGGCCAACGGCACCGCGCAGCTCCGCATGAGCCGCCGCGCCTTCAAGCGGTTCGTCGAGGCCCTCGGCGTCCGCTCGGTCACGGGCGAGCACAAGGTCGTGCCGTGGTCGATCGAGCAGGCGCCACCCGCGATCGCCGCCGCCTTCCTGCGGGGCCTGTTCGACGCCGACGGCTGCGCGGTCCACAACCCGGCCAAGGGCTCCTACGTGGGGCTCGGCTCGATCTCGATCGAGTTGCTGCGCGGGGCCCAGCGCCTGCTGTCGACCTTCGGCATCACCAGCCGCATCTACGGCGTCAACGAGGCCGGCGTCTCACCGTTCGCCTACACCCGCAAGGACGGCACCGAGGCGCGCTACGAGCGTCGGGCGTCGTACGACCTTCGCATCACCTCCGGATCGATCGACCGCTTCGCCGCCGAGATCGGCTTCGGGCTGGGGGCGAAGCAGGCGCGTCTGGCCGAGATCGTGGCGGGTCGCACCCGCGGCACCTACGACGTCGACACCACCGCGCGGCTGGTCGAGCGCAGTGACGACGGCGTCGAGCTCACGTACAACCTGTCCGAGCCGCGCAACCACTCGTATGTGGCCAACGGCGTCGTCGTGCGGAACTGCAGCGAGTACATGCACCTCGACAACTCGGCGTGCAACCTCGCCAGCCTCAACCTGCTGACGTTCCTCAACGACGACGAGAGCTTCGACGTCGACGGGTTCCGCCACGCGGTCGAGGTGATGTTCACCGGGCAGGAGATCCTGGTGGGCCGCGCCGACTACCCGACCGAGGGCATCGCCGACACGTCACGCCGGTTCCGCCAGCTCGGGCTCGGCTACGCCAACATCGGCGCGCTGCTCATGGCCCTCGGCCTGCCCTACGACAGCGACGCGGGCCGGGCCTACGCCGCCGCCATCACGTCGCTGATGACCGGCCACGCCTACGAGGTGTCGGCCCGCACCGCCTCCCGCATGGGGCCGTTCGCCGGCTTCGCCGAGAACCGCGAGCACATGCTGCGGGTGCTGCGCCAGCACCAGGAGGCGGCGGCGAGCATCGACGAGGAGCTGGTGCCGCCCGAGCTGCTGTCGGCGGCCCAGGAGAGCTGGGACATGGCCTGCGAGCTGGGCGAGCGCTACGGCGTGCGCAACAGCCAGGCCTCGGTGCTCGCCCCCACCGGCACGATCGGGCTGATGATGGACTGCGACACCACCGGCATCGAGCCCGACCTCGGTCTGGTGAAGATGAAGAAGCTGGTGGGCGGCGGCTCGATGTCGATCGTCAACCAGACGGTGCCGCGGGCGCTCGAGCAGCTGGGCTACGGCCCCGGCGAGATCGACGACATCGTCGCCTACATCGACGAGCACAAGTCGATCGTCGGCGCCCCGCACCTGCTCGACGAGCACCTGCCGGTGTTCGCGTGCTCGATGGGCGACAACGCCATCCACTACTCGGGGCACGTGAAGATGATGGCGGCGGTGCAGCCGTTCATCTCGGGAGCCATCTCCAAGACCGTGAACATGCCCGAGGAGGTCACGGTCGAGGAGGTCGAGCAGCTCCACATCGACGCGTGGAAGATGGGCGTCAAGGCCATCGCCATCTACCGCGACAACTGCAAGGTGGGCCAGCCCCTGTCGATGGCCAAGAAGGCCACGGCGACCACGCCCGGCGAGTCGGTGGCCGAGAGCGCCGGCGGCGAGGTCGTCGACGCCGCCACCAAGGTGGTCGAGAAGATCATCAAGGTGCCGGTGCGCGAGAAGCTGCCCCGCAACCGCACGTCCAAGACGTTCGAGTTCCGGGTGGCCGACTGCAAGGGCTTCGTCACCATCGGCGAGTACGACGACGGCCGCCCGGGCGAGATCTTCCTGCGGGTGTCCAAGCAGGGGTCGACGCTCGCCGGCATCATGGACGCCTTCTCGGTGTCGGTCAGCTACGGCCTGCAGTACGGGGTGCCGCTGCGCCACTTCGTCGAGGCGTTCACCAACACCCGCTTCGAGCCGGCCGGCATCACCGACGACGCCGACCTGCGCATCGCCACGTCGATCCTCGACTACATCTTCCGGCGGCTGGCCGTGAACTACCTCAGCTACGAGGAGCGGGCCGAGCTGGGCATCCTCACCACCGGTGAGCGCACCCAACCCACGCTGCCGGGGGTGGAGGAGACGGTCGTCCAGACCCGGCAAGGCCACGACGTGCCCGCCGACCCCCCGTCGCTCGACTCGTCGTCGCCGACGCTGTTCGACACGTCGCAGGCGCCGAAGGAGCCGTCGCTGCTCGAGCGGGCCGGCGTCACCGACGCGGAGAGGCGGCCGGCCGAGCGGCAGTCGCCGGCCATCAAGCCGCCCGAGGCGACCAGCGCCGATGCGCCCTACTGCATGCAGTGCGGCGTGCAGATGCAGCGGGCCGGCTCGTGCCACGCCTGCCCGTCGTGCGGCAGCACCAGCGGCTGCAGCTGATTCCGCGTCGCCGAACCGTGCGGGCGTCACGGCCGTAGGACGTACTTCCCGCGCACGCCGCCCTTGGCGACCGCGCGGTGGGCGGCGGCGACCTGGTCGAGTGGTACGACGGCGTGCACGCGTGCCGGCAGGTGGCCGCTCGCGGTGGCGTCGAGGAGCTGGGCGAGCCGGGCACCGTCGGGCTCCGTCACCACCACGTGGACGGTGACGCCGCGTTCTTCTGCGGGCGCGGCGCCCGGCTGCACGCCGACGAAGAGGCCGCCGTCTCGGACCAGCGCGACGCCTTGCTCCTGGAGCGCGGCAGCGTCGGCGACGGCGTCCCAGCCGGGCGCGGCCTCTGCGGTGAAGTCGGCGCCGAGGCCGCGCACGAACTTCTCGTCGTTGGCCCGGGCCAGCCCGGTCACCCGCCAGCCGCGGTCCTGGGCGAGCGGGATGACATAGCCCCCGACCGCGCCTGCGGCCCCGGTGACCAGCAGGTTCCGGCCTTCGCCGTCGCCGAGCAGGTCGACGAGCTGGGCTGCGGCCAGCCCGTTGAGCGGGACCGTGGCTGCCGTGGTCAGGTCGAGACCGTCGGGCACGAGGGCGGTGTCGCGCGCCGGGACGACGAGCTGCTCGGCGTAGGTGCCGAAGTCGCGGTCGAACCCGTCGACCAGCCCCGCGACGCGGCTGCCGACGGGGAGGTCGACGTCGGGACCGATGGCGGTGACGGTGCCGGCGAAGTCCCAGCCCAGGCCGGTGTGGTGGGGCTGGTCGATCAGCCCGAGCCCGTGGAACACCCCGGCGGCGAGCGCCAGGTCGACCGGGTTGACCGCGGCCCCGGCGATCTCGACTCGGGCCTGGCCCGGCCCGGGCTCGACGACGGGTACCTCGATGATCTCGATGGAGTCAGGACCCCCCGGGGTGCGGACGACCGCGGTGCGGAAGGTGCTGGACATCGTTTGCCTCCTGTGGGCGGACCAGTGCTGCTCCACCACCATGAACCGGTTACTCTCTACTGGGAAGTAGGCACTTTGAAGTGCGTTTCTCACCGCGTGGTAGGAAGGAGCGGTCGATGGCGTCGATGACGGCGGCCCAGAAGCGGACGCAGGCGAAGCTGGAGTACGACGCGTTCCTGGCGAGCTGTCCCAGCCGCCAGCTGCTCGGCCGGATCTCCGACAAGTGGGTGGCGCTGGTCCTGGCCGCGCTGGGCAGCGACGGCCCGCACCCCGGGCAAGACTGCGTCAGCGAGCCGCGGGCGATGCGCTATTCCGAGCTGTCCCGCCGGCTGGCGGGGGTCAGCCAGAAGATGCTCACCCAGACGCTGCGCTCCCTCGAGCGCGACGGCCTGCTCACCCGCACCGTGACGCCGACCGTGCCTGTCACGGTCACCTACGAGCTGACCGACCTCGGATTCTCGCTCCACGAGGTCATGCGCGGCATCAAGGTGTGGGCGGAGGCGCACATGGACGAGGTGCTCACCAACCGCGAGAAGTACGACCGCCTCGCAGGGCGCAGCGGGGGCCCGGCGGCCTCTTCCTAGACCCGGGGGCACGCGCTCGGGCCCGGGGATCTGCAGCAGTGGCTAGCCTCGGGTCGGAGACACCATGACGGCGAAACGTGCCGCCGACAGCGCGGCTGCATCGAACACGATCACGAAGAGGATCCAAGAGCTTGGAGACTGGAGGGGCGAGACGCTCGCCTGGGTTCGCCAGCTCATCCACGAAGCCGACCCCGAGATCCAGGAGGACTGGAAGTGGGAGAAGCCGTCGTCCCCCGGCACTCCGGTCTGGTCCCATGATGGCGACGTCTGTACGGGGGAGTCGTACAAGCAGGTCGTGAAGCTCACCTTCTTCCGGGGGGCCTCCCTCGATGATCCCCAGAAGCTGTTCAACTCCAGTCTCGAGGGCAACACGCGCCGAGCCATCGACATTCGCGAAGGCGAGAGGCTCGACGAGGTCGCCTTCAAGGAACTGATCCGGTCCGCGGTGGCCGCCAACGTCGCGGCTCGGGCCCGGCGCGCATCCCCGAAGGAGTAGCCCGCCTCTGTGGCTCGCGGCACGTACACGGCGGCTGCAAGCGTGAGGCCGAGGGACCGCATCTGAGCATCGCATGGACTACCGCGGATTGATCAAGAGCCTCGACCTGCCGGCCGGCTTCGTACCACCGCGGGAGTTGACGTACGAGGACATCCGAGCCTCGGCGCTCACCCGGGACGACCTCGACGACGACGTGCGGGGCATCAACGCGAGCCTCGAGCTGATCCGACGCACCCGGGGCGGGTGGCCCACCGCGGCGGTGACGGCCGAGGACAACTACGTCGATCTGGTGTGGCACGAGCTCGAGTTCCGGGAGGGCTACTCGTTCGCCTACGTCGTCCGCCGCGACGACGGCCGGTACCTGGGTTGCTGCTACCTGTACCCGGTGGGCCGGCGGGTCCCTCTGACAAACGAGCTCATCCGTCACGACGTCGACGTGAGCTGGTGGGTCACCACCGAGGCGTACGAGCTCGGCTTCTATCGCAAGGTCTACGACGCGCTCACCAGGTGGGTCGAGGCCGACTTCCCCTTCGAGGATCCCTACTACTCGAACGCCGAGGTCCCCGGGCCCGACGGCGCCTCGTAGCCACGCGCAACGTCGAGCGCGAGCCGAGCTTCGCCTTCGGCGTCGCCATCCACCGCCATGACGTCGCGCTCGAGGGCCGGGCCACCCGGGTCACCGACGACGTGGCCACCAGGGAGCCCGGCGGCGCCACCAGTTGGACCTCCTGAGGACTGCTGACGCCGTGGACGAGCGCCGGTTCCGGCTCAGCTGTCCAGGGCGTCGAGCATCCGCTTCAGCGCGACCTGGCGGTACGAGGCGTCCGCGAGCTCGCGCACCTCGTCCCAGTCGACGGGAGCGGCCTCCAGATCGAGCGCGAGCCAGCCGCTCGGACCGAAGTACGGCGGCGAGTAGAAGCGGTCGTCCTCGAGCAGTGGCGCCCGCTCGTCACTGTCCGGCTTGAAGATCAGACCCCAGGGGCGCTCTTCGGTCCCGGAGAAGACGCCGAAGATCTTCTTGCCGGCACGGAAGGTCGGCCGGCCCCACGCCTCGACCTCGACCGACTCGGGGAAGGCCAGGAGCACCTCGCGGATCCCCGCCAGATACGGGTCGTCGTCCTGGTACATCCGGGGATGAGCCATGCCCGCAGGCTACGGGTCGGCGGGCGATCGGTCTTGGACGAAACGGACCGGGGGCGCCCGCGCTCGGCCGCGGTACGTACGACTACTGGGTGGACCACTGGCCGACGTCGGATCTCGAGCCGTTCGCCCGCTTCATCAACGGCACCGACAAGCCCGTCTTCACCGCGCATCCACCGTCCGATGCGTGGGCGAATTCGCCCGCTTCGTCACGACCTCGGGGGACAGTCCCGCGGAGCGCGTGGCGGGCTGACGACGGCACGCCGGTGCCGGTCAGTTCCAGGTGAAGCTGTCGGATCGGAGGTGTTCGCCGAGGGGTGGGGTGAAGGGCGAGGGCCTGGGCGGTGGCTCGTGGTGGGGTGGCCCGGTGCGTGTTGGATGGCGTTGGGGTGGCTCGATCGGTGTGCCGAAGCGGTCGACGAAGCGCAGGGTGCCTGCCTCGGGGTCGCCCTCGATGGCGAAGCCGCCCTGGTGCAGCGCCCGGTGGTGGTGGGGGCAGAGCAGCACGAGGTTGGCGGGGACCGTCGGGCCGCCGTCGGTCCAGTGCACGACGTGGTGAGCGTGCAGCCACCGCCGTTGTGAGCAGAGCGGGTGGGTGCAGCCCTGGTCGCGGCGGGCGAGGTAGCGGCGGGTGGCCCGGTTGGGTGTGCGCTGGGCGGGGTTGATGCCGACGAGCTGGCCGAGCCGGCTGGTGAGCACCTGCACCTTGGCGTCGCAGGACAGGAACCGGGCCACGGTGTCGGGCAGCGTCGCACCGAGCTCGAGCTGGGCGGGGCCGAGGGCGCCATTGGGGTCGACGTCGTGGTGCAGCACCACCAGGGCCCGGTCACCGTGCTGGCCGGTGCGGGCAACGGCAGGGTCGAGAGCATCGGCGGCCTCGGCGGCCATGCGCACCAGGCCATCGGCCCAACCGACTCGGCGCGGCCCGTCGAGACGG
>DASTFE010000373.1:0-3059 GCA_035708905.1 Acidimicrobiales bacterium
CCATCAAGATGTCGCGATCACCACCTGAGGCCGCCAGGGCCAGGACCCCCGATCCCGCGGCGAGAACGCGAGATCAGTCCAGGCGGACCCGCTCGCCGTGGCGGGGCACGACGGCCACCCAGCCGTCACGCCCGTCGACCAGGTCACGCAGCGCGGCCGCGGGCGCCTGCTCGCCGTGCACGACGTACACGGCGTCGGGCGGCGAGGTCGCCGTGTCGAGCCAGCCGACCAGCTCGGCCTGGTCGGCGTGCACCGAGAACGCCGCGAGGTCGACCACCTCGGCCCGCACCCGCACGTAACGGCCCAGCATCTTGATCTGGCGCGCGCCGTCGGCCAGCAGCCGGCCGCGGGTGCCCGGGGCCTGGAAGCCGACCAGCACGACGGCGTTGCGGTGGTCGGGTGCCAGCCGGGCCAGGTGGTGCACCACCCGGCCGCCGCTGGCCATCCCCGAGGCCGACACGATGATGGCGGGCATGCGCAGGTCGGCCAGCGCCTTCGACGCCGCCACGTCTCGCACCTCGACGACGTGCCCGGAGTCGAAGGGATCGTCGCCCCCGACGAGCTCGGGGTCGATCTCCGGGCCACCCCGCTCGATGGCCCGCCGGTAGACCCGCAGCGCGGCGAGCGCCATGGGCGAGTCGACGTAGACCGGCAGCGGAGGGATGAGCCCCTCGCCGATCAGGCGCCGCAGGTGGAGCAGGACCACCTCGGTGCGGTCGACGGCGAACGCCGGGATCAGCACGGTGCCGCCCCGCTGGGCGGTGCGCGAGATCACCGCCGCGAAGCGCTCGACGGCCCCGGCGTCGTCGTGGCGCCGGTCGCCGTACGTCGACTCGACCACCACGACGTCGGCCGCGCCCACGGGTGCAGGCGGCTGCAGGATCGGGTGGGCGGGTCGGCCGAGGTCGCCGCTGAACACCAGCCGCCGGGCCGGGGGCCCGTCGAGGCGCAGGCTGACCGTGGCCGACCCCAGGATGTGGCCGGCCGGCCGCAGCGTCAGGTGGACCCCGGCAGCGACCTCGACCTCGTCACCGAACGGGTGGGTCTCGAACTGCCGCAGGCACCACCGGGCGTCCTCTTCGGTGTACAGCGGCCGCGCCGGGTGGTGCTTGGAGAACCCCTTGCGGTTGGCGTAGGCGGCCTCCTCCTCCTGCAGGTGGCCCGAATCGGGCAGCACGATGCCGGCGAGGTCGGCGGTGCCCGCGGTGGCGTGCACGGCGCCCCGGTAGCCGTCCCGCGCCAGCACGGGCAGGTAGCCGACGTGGTCGACGTGGGCGTGGCTGACGACCACGGCGTCGATGCCGGCCGGGTCGACCGGGAAGCGCTCCCAGTTGCGTAGCCGCAGCGGCTTGAGCCCCTGGAACAGGCCGGCGTCCACCAGCACCCGGGCGTCCGGGGTGTCGACGAGGAAGCGGCTGCCGGTGACCGTGCCGGCCCCGCCGAGGAAGGTCAGCACCGGCACCTCCGGCCGGGCGGCGAGGCCGGGGGCCGGGATCTCGGGGTCGCGGGTCACGGGCCGGCGCCGTCCGCCCCCGCGCCGGCGACCACCCGGTCGAGGATGGCGAGGCCGGCGTTGATCTTGCGCAGGAACGACCGGTGGTGGGGCACCAGGTGGAACCGCGGGTGGGGCTCCCACAGGGCCCTGAGCCGGCCGTCGAGCTCGATCGCCTCGACGTCCGACTCGACGCGGTAGCGGTTGCCGCCCTCGACGGCCATGCCACCCACGGCCGCCGTCTCGAAGAAGATGACCGCGTCGTACCGGGCGAGCTCGTCGGCGTGGCTGCTGCCCACGTGGGCGAAGAAGTCGTCGGGCCCCGCGGGCCAGTAGGCGCCGCCGTCGACGGTGCCCCGGTCGCAGAGCTGCACCCGGTCGGGGTACAGGGCCGCCTGGACGTCCTCGAGGTTGCGCTGAACCTGGAATATCGCCCGCTGCGTGGCCTCGCGCGCGAACGGCTCGGGCACCCGGGGGAAGCCGCCCGCGAACAGGATCGTCGCCGACTCGGGCACGACGACCACCTGCTCGCCGATCTCGCGGCGGAACAGATCGGCGGCCGTCGTCTTGCCGCCGCCAGGCCCGCCGGTCAGCACGATGCGCAGCACCCCGTCGTCGCCCGCGTCGGGGTGCACGGGCCGCCCGCCGGAGGCGGACGTCACGTCACCACCGGAACCGGGCCGCGACGGGCGCGCCGTCACCGAACGGCATCGCGTCGCCGGTGTACACGGCTCCGCCGGCGAGCAGCGTCTCGGTGGCCGTGAGGTCGACCAGGTCGTCGTCGCCCGGCTGCTGGTCGTCGTGCAGGTCGACGGTCGGCGGCGAGCCGGCCCCGATGCGGCCCCACACCGGCTCGGTGCCGGCCACGAACAGCGTGTCGATCCGGCGCTCGAGCGCCGCCCGCACGACGGTGGCCAGGTCGGAGCTGGCCTGCCCGGTGCCGCTGGCCTGGCCGAAGGCGGCCTCGGCGTCGTGCCGGGAGGCGGCGAACCGGGGGGCGACGATCTCCCAGGCGGCGGCGTGCAGCTCGTCGGCCGGGCGGTTCTCGGGGTTGCCCTCGATGGCCCGGTCGGCGACCGCGGGATGCCCGGTCACCGCCGCGTAGATCGGCAGGTAGTAACCGACGGCCGCCAGTACCAGCGGCGCGCTGCGCTGGGCCCCCAGGCGGTCGAGCAGGCCCCGGTCGACCGCCCGGAAGTAGCGCTCGAGCGCCTGCTTGTCGACCTCGCCGCCCTCGCCGTGGCCGTGGAACATGCCGGCGGCGCCCGAGGTGCGCACCTGGAGCTGGGCCTCGGGGTCCTCGTACGCCAGCGCCTCGGCCATGCTGGCGGGCATGGGGCCGCGGTCGAGCTCGGCCACGGTGAAGCGCGTTCCCTCGTACAGGCGCACGTCGTTTTGGCTGAGCGCAAGCACGAAGAAGTGGCCGTCGCCGGTCAGCAGGGGCAGCAGCGGCCGCAGCCGGAAGCGCTCGCCGACGCCGACCTGCTCGTCCAGATCCAGGGCGACCCGCACGGTGCGCAGGCGCCCGGGCGACGCGTACACGGCCAGGCCGTCGGCCTGGTGCTGC
>DASTFE010000374.1:0-5600 GCA_035708905.1 Acidimicrobiales bacterium
GGGGCGCGGGCGGGCGGCCGCACCCCGTGGCGGCGGGCCTGACTACTGTGACCCGCCGTGCCTGATGCTCTGCGCCGTTGGGGGAGGCGGGCGCTGCCGCCGTTACCGCCGCTGTCACGCCGCGCCCGCTGGCTGCTGGCAGGCGTCGTGGCCGGCGGGGCGGTGCTGCGCGTGCTGTGGGCGCTCGAGGCCCAGCCGCCGAGCGAGCTGCGCGACCCGGTCTTCTACCTCATCCTCGCCGACCACGTGGCGTCCGGTGACGGGTACCGGTACGGCTTCGAGGCCGACCAGGGCACCACCGCCTACTACCCACCCGGCTACCCCCTGGCGCTGGCGGCCGTCGTGTGGCTGGTCCGCCTGCTGCCCGGCGACGTCTCGACGTTCGACGTGGCCGTGTGGTTCAACGTGGCGCTGTCGGTGGCGACCATCGGCCTGGTGTTCGTGCTGGGGCGGCGGCTGGCGGGCGACCGGGTCGGGCTGGTGGCCGCCGCCATCTGGGCCGTCTGGCCCAACCTCGTGTTCCACAGCGGCGTCGTGCTCACCGAGACGCTGTTCCTGTTCCTGCTGGTGGCGCTGCTGGTCGTCACGCTGGGCGACCCGGCGGCGGCCCGCTCGCCCGGCCGCGCCCGCCTGCTCACGATCGGCGCTCTGTTCGGGCTGACCCTGCTGGTCCGCCCCGTGTCGGCGGTCGTCGCGCCCGCCTTCCTGATCCTGTGGTGGGGCGACGGTGCCCGGGTCGCGCTGCGGCGCCTCGCCCTGGTGGGCCTGGCCACCGTGGCCGTGCTCGTCCCGTGGTCGGTCCGCAGCACCCTGGCCATGGACGAGCCGGTCGCGCTGTCGCTCAACTTCGGTGACAACCTGTGCCTGGGCCACAACCCCGACGCCACGGGCGGCTTCGGCAACCTCGAGCCCCACTGCTACGACGGCGGCGACCTGCGCCGGCCCGAGTACGAGACGCGGCGCCAGTCCGAGAACCTCGACCGGTCGCTCACCTACATCCGCGAGCACCCCGGCGTGACGCTGCGGCGCACGCCGGCCAAGCTGCGCATCACGCTCGAGGACGACCACGACGGCCTCGAGGTCGCCGAGGACTTCGGCGCCCGGCCGATCGTGTCGCCGGGCACCCGCGACCTGCTGGAGCTGGCGGCCGACGGCCTCTACTACCTGGTGGCGGCGGTAGCGGTCGCCGGGGGCGTCGTGCTGCTGCGCCGACCCGACCCGGCCCGGCGGGGCCTGTTCCTCGTCGTCTCGGGGGTGGCCCAGCTCGTACCGCCGCTCGCCACCTTCGGCGAGCCCCGCTTCAAGATGCCTGCCTACCCCACGCTCGCGGTGTGCGCGGCGGTCGCCGTGGCGGCGCTGTGGGACCGCCGCCGCCGGCCCCACGACGGTGCGGGCGACACCACTGGCGCCACGCACGACGCAGCCGAACGCGACAGGCACGCTGGAGCGGTGTCGACGGCGCCGACGCCCTGAGGTCGTGCACGTACGACCGGGGGCGGCCGTTCGGTCAGACTCAGAGGCCCAGGTGAAGCCTCAGGGCGTCGTCGAGCTGCTCGACGAGATCCGCGGGCAGCCGACCGACCACTGCGCCGATGCGCTCGACCGCCACGGAGCGGACCTGCTCGGCCTGGGCCTTGGAGTCCTGGCGGATCCGGCAGCGCTCGGCCGGCAACAGCACCTGGAACGGGTACACGCGTGCGGTGTTGGACGTCACCGGCACGATCGTGAGCACACCCCGGCCGAGTCGCCGCGCCGTCTGGTTCGCCCCGTCGTTGCTCACGATCACCGCGGGCCGGCGCTTGTCCGACTCGGCGCCGCGGGTCGGCTCGAGGTCGACCCACACGATGTCGCCGCGCCGCATCAGCCGTTCGCAGGCTCGTCCAGGCCGTCCGCGACAGCGGCGTCCCAGGCCTCTGCGTCCGGCGCCGACCACTCCTGCCACGCCGCGGCGTAGTCGGCGCTCAGCTCTGCCGATCGCAGCAGCGCCAACGCTCGCTGCACCACACCCGAGCGGCTCGCGACCCCGTGCTCGTCGGCATAGCGGTCGATGAACTCGACGTCTTCGTCGCGCACGCTCACGCTCAGCTTCACGTGCCGGATCCTACCGTGGTAGGACTCCGGTAGCCACCGATGGTCCTACCGGACCGCCGTCAGGACCGCTTCGGGAGGATGGGCGCGTCGCGGCCCGTGCCGCGGGTGCCCCCCGGGGTCGCGGTGCCCTCCTCGTGGTACTCCTCCTCGACGTTCACCGACCAGATGTCGTGGTCGGCGCCGTCGACGATGTTCTCGACCGTGAGCATGGCCGTGTACATCGAGTGGTCCTGGTTGTTGTACCGGTGCATGCCGTTGCGGCCGACCGGGTGCACGTTGGGGGCGTTGGTCGCCAGCCACGCCCGCAGCACCTCGACGTTGCGCTGGTAGCTCTCGTCGTAGACGGGATACGCCTTGGGCATGCGCACCACGTAGCCGGCCTCGACGTCGGCCGCGTCGACCAGCCCCAGCGCCTCGAGCTCGGCCTTGCCCTTGTCGATCAGCTCGTCGTCGCCGGCCGTCCACCACTCGTCGCCCTCGGCCACCGTGTACTCGAGGCCGAGCACGTTGTGCCCCTCGCTGACCATGTAGGGCGACCACGACCCGAAGTTCTGCACCCGCATGGTCTTGACCTCGGGGGCGTGGATGTAGATCCAGTTGTCGGTCCACGGCACCTTGTCGGCCGGCACGACCAGCGCCACCGACAGGAAGTCGCGGAACCGCAGGTCGTCGGCGGCGGTCTGCACCTCGGCGGGAACCGGCGGGTCCATCGCCTTGAGCAGGTGCGAGAACGGCATGGACGAGATGACGTGGTCGGCCGGGTACTCGGTGGTGACCCCGTCGGTCTCGGCCACCACCGCCACCGCCCGGCCGCCCTCGTGGCGGATGCGGGTGACCGGTGTCTGCATGATGACCTTGGTGCCGGCCGCCTCGACCAGGTCGCGGCAGCGCTCCCACATCATGCCCGGGCCGTACTTGGGGTACTGGAACTCCTCGATGAGGCTGGTGACCTGCTTCGACTTGTCGCGGCGGGCGCCGAAGCGGGCCCGCAGCGGCTCCCACACCGCGCTCCACAACGACATGCCCTTGATGCGCTGGGCGCCCCAGTCGGCCGAGATCTCGGAGGCCGGCGTCGCCCACACCTTCTCGGTGTAGGTCTTGAAGAAGTGGCCGTAGAAGCGCCACCCGTAGTTGGCGACGATGTAGCCCTCGAGCGTCGACTGGTCCTTGGGCGGCCGCACCCGCACCCACAGGAACGAGAGGGCACAGCGGACCGCCTCGAACGCGCCGAGGTTGCGGAGGGCGTTGAGCGGCTTGATCGGGTAGTCGTAGAACTTGGCCCTGTAGTAGACGCGGCTCTTGCGGGGCCGCAGCATGAACTCGCCGTCGTCGAGGATCTCGTGCCAGAAGTCGTCGACGCGGCCCACCTTGGTGAAGAACCGGTGGCCGCCGATGTCGAAGCGCCACTTGTCGCGCTGCACCGTGCGGCTGATGCCGCCGACCATGTCGTCGGCCTCGAGCACCGTCGAGGTGGCGCCCGATCTCGACAGCTCGTACGCCGCGGTGAGCCCGGCCGGCCCGGCCCCGATGATGACGATGCTGCCGGCCGCGGCCCCGCCGTGGTCGCGGGCGGCCAGGGTGGTCTGGGGCTCGCTCACGTGTTCGCGTCTCCCTCAGCGCTACGGACGTGGCGCGACACTGTACCGAAGCCGGCTGGTCGCGCTGCCATCCCGCGCCCGCCCGGGCCCGAGCCGGGTCCGGGCAGGTGGCAGGTGGTCGCCGCCGCGTTGCTACGCTCCGGCCCTCATGAGCACCGCCATCGACGAGGCGGTCGACGGCGGTCGCGCGCCCGCGGCCACCGCCCGACCATCCGGCCTGCCCCCGTGGACGATCACGGCGGCCGTGGGCGCCGCGGTGGCAGTCGGGGTGGTGCTCCGGTTCGTCCAGCGCTCGCCGCTGTGGCTCGACGAGGCGCTGAGCGTCAACATCGCCCGCCTGCCGGTCGGCGACCTGCTCGAGGCGCTGCGCCACGACGGCCACCCGCCGCTGTACTACCTCCTGCTCCACTGGTGGATGCGACTGGTGGGCGAGGGCGACGTGGCCGTGCGCGCGCTGTCGGGCATCCTCGCCGTGGCCTCGCTGCCGCTCGTGTGGCTGGCCGGCCGCCGCCTGGCCGGCACGACCGGCGCCCGCTGGGCGCTGGTGGTCGCCGCGCTGTCGCCCTACTGGGTGCGGTACGCGACAGAGACCCGCATGTACGCGCTCGTGATGCTGTTCGTGCTCGTGGGCTACCTGGTGCTGGACGACGCGCTCGACCGGCCGACCTGGCCCCGCCTCGGCGTGGTGGCGCTCGTGTCGGGCCTGCTGCTGCTGACCCACTACTGGTCGTTCTACCTGCTCGCCGCCGTCGGCCTGCTGCTCGTGGTGCGCGCCTGGCGCCAGCCGGCGCAGCGGCCGGCGACGCTGCGTGCCCTCGCCGCCGTCGCCGCCGGCGGCGTGCTGTTCCTGCCCTGGCTGGGGGGGTTCCTCTACCAGTCGGCCCACACGGGTACCCCGTGGGGCGAGCCGTTCCGCCCCACCGCCGTGCTGCAGGCCACGCTGGCCGACATGGGCGGGGGCAGCGTGTCCGAGGCCGCGCTGTACGCCTCGGCCGTGGTCGTGCTCGCGCTGGTGGGGCTGTTCGCCGCCCGGTCGTCGGGACTGGAGATGGTGCTCGACCTGCGCACCACGCCGACGGTGCGGCGCGAGCTCGCCGTCGTCGGCCTGGTGCTGGCCATCGGCGCCGGGATCGGCGTCCTCACCAGCGCCACCTTCCAGAGCCGTTACGCGGCGGTGGTCGTGCCGCTGCTGCTGCTGGCGGTCGCCGTCGGCATCGTGCGCGTGCCGGGCCGGGCCCGGCTGGTCGCCGCCGGGGCCTACCTGCTGCTCTCGCTGTTCGGCGTCGGGTGGGTGAACTACTACCAGCGCACCCAGTCGGCCGACGTGGTGGCCGCCGTGGCCGAGCGGGCCCGGGCGGGCGACGTGGTGGTGTACTGCCCCGACCAGCTCGGCCCCGGCTACTCGCGGGACATGCCGCCCGACCTGGTGCACCTCACGTACCCGACGCTCGCCGGCGCCGAGCGCGTCGACTGGGTCGACTACCAGGAGCGCAACGCGGCCGCCGACGTCGAGGCGATCGCCGCGGAGATCCGCGAGCGGGCCGAGGGCCACGGCATCTTCCTGGTGTGGATGTCGGAGTACAAGACCTACGGCGACCAGTGCGAGCGGCTGGTCGGCGAGCTGGGGCTGTCGGAGAGCCTGGTCGTCCAGGACAACAGCCGGTTCTTCGAGCCGGCCTTCCTGCACTGGGGCCCGGCGGCCGGGGGCGGCTGAGGGCCGCTCAGCCGGCGACCGCCCGCAGGCCGCCGGTGCCCTGCCGGGCGTCGAGCGCCTCGCGGCGGCGGACGACGAGCAGGTCGGCGGTGCGGAAGCTGGCCATGCGGGTGCTCCACGAGTCGATCACGTCGCGGCCGTCGCCGCGGCGGAAGAACGTGGTCATGGGGCCCTCTTGCTGGTAGGCGTCGGCGCCG
>DASTFE010000375.1:0-3761 GCA_035708905.1 Acidimicrobiales bacterium
GGCATCCAGCGTGAACCAGGTGCCGCCCAGCCCGGCGACGGCGCCGCCCAGCATGACGGCCCGGTAGCGGGTGCGCAGCACGTTGATGCCCACGGTGTCGGCCGCCCGCGGATGCTCGCCCACCGAGCGGACCCGCAGGCCCCACCGCGAACGGAAGAGCGCCCACCACAGGCCGAACACCAGCGCGAACAGCAGGTACACGTAGATCGTGTTGTCGAAGAGCAACGGCCCGACGAGCGGCAGCCGCTCGAGGCCGGGGATGCCGACGTTCGAGAACGACGGCGGGTCGTTGAGGTCGGCGTACTCGGTCAGCACGCGGGCGGTGAGGTAGCTGGTGAGCCCCAGGGCGAGGATGTTGATGACCGTGCCGCCGATGATCTGGTCGACCCGGTAGCGGATCGACATCACCCCCAGGAACGCACCGAGCAGCACGCCGGTGCCGACGCCGGAGAAGAGGCCGACCCAGGTGCTGTCGGCGGCGCTGGCGGTGATCGCCGCGGTGAAGGCGCCCGTGAGCAGCATCCCCTCGATGGCGATGTTGATGACCCCCGACCGCTCGCACAGCAGGCCGGCGAAGGCGCCGAGGGCCAGCGGCGTCGCCCGGAACAGCATGCCGTCGAGCAGCCCGATGATGCTGATGTCGTCGCCGCGCGCCGCCCAGGCCAGCAGGGCCACCACGAACAGGGCGAGCGCGATGCCGAACACGAGGTAGATGCGGGTGCGCAGCACGCCGGCGATCTGGAGGGCGCCGAGCAGCAGGATGACGGCCGCCAGGACGAGGCAGGTGGTGCGCGCCGGCAGCGTGAGGTCGGGGATCTGGACGGCGTCGGCGGCGCGGCTGAACACGAACGTGAAGTCGAGGCCCGACTCGCTGCCGAAGCCGAACGCGAAGAGGGCGATGAGGCCGAGGACGACGGCGGCGATGCCGAACCCGATGCGCCGCCGGCGCAACGGGTCGGTGATGTCGGTGGGGGGTTCGCCCTCGGGCGCGGGGGCCAGGGGCTCGCTGATCGTGGCGGTCATCGTCGCTGCACCTCACGCCCCCCAGCTCGTCGTGAACGTCTGGCCTGTGCCCCGTCCCGCCCGGATGCGGTAGATGCCGCGCACCAGCGCCGGCGCCGCCACGAACAGGATGATGAGCGCCTGGATGACGACGATGATGTCGACCGGGGTCGACGTCGCCGCCTGCATGCCGGTCGAGCCCGACCGCAGCACGCCGAAGAGGAACGCGGCACCGAGCACGCCGGCGGGGTTGGCCCGCCCGAGCAGCGCGACGGCGATGGCGTCGAACCCGAGGAAGGCGTAGTAGCCGCCGGTGAGGCTGAAGCTGGGCCGTCCCAGGATGTTGGACGTGCCGGCCAGGCCGGCCAGCCCGCCCGCCAGCAGCATGGCCAGCACGTAGGTGCCGCCCACGCTCATGCCCGCGTAGCGGGACGCGAACGGGTTGGCGCCGACGGCCCGCAGGCGGAAGCCCACGGTGGAGCGGTCGAAGAGCCACCACACGGCGACCGCGGCGGCCAGTGCCAGGAACAGGCCGGCGTGCACGGTCATGTCGCCGAACCCGATGTCGGGGAGCCGGGCCGACTCGGCCACCGGCTTGGAGATCGGGTCCTCTCGACCCGGCCGCTGGAAGGCGGTGCTGCGCAGCGCGTAGTCGAGCAGCCGGTAGGAGATGTAGTTGAGCATGATCGTGGTGATCACCTCATGCGCTCCGGTGCGAGCCTTGAGCACGCCGGCGATGCCACCCCATGCCGCGCCGCCCGCGAACCCGGCGATCACCGCGAGCGGCAGGTGGACGGCCGCCGGCAGGTCCCAGGTGAAGCCGACCCATCCCGCGCACGTCGCCCCGATGACGATCTGGCCGGCGGCGCCGATGTTGAACAGGCCCGCCCGGAACGCCAGGGCCACCGACAGGCCGGCGAGCGCGAGCGGCGTCGCCTCGACGAGCGAGCGGCCGATGGCGGGTTGCGTGCCGAGCGAGCTGCGGTAGAGGCCCTCGTACGACTCGTAGACGAGCTGCCACGAGTCGGACAGCGTCTCACCCGGGTGGCTGAAGAACCCGCCCCACGACTCGAGCGTGTCGGGGTCGGAGAACACGATGACCAGGCCACCGATCGCCAGCGCGGTGATGAGGGCCAGCACGGGCAGGACGAGGGCGTCGGCGAGGGCGCCCAGCCAGGCCAGGACGCGCGACCCTCCTCGGGCGGGCACCTCGCCGGCACCGTCGCCCGACGGGCCGGGGACGGTGGCCGGATCGGTGGTGACCGTCATCGCTCGCCTCCTGCGACGCTCATGTGACCGCCACGTCCTCTTCGCCGGCGGCGGGCGCGACCTCGGCCGCCTGCTCGACGGCGCCGGCCATGAGCAGCCCGATGCGGGCCCGGCTCGCCTCCGACCGGTCGACGATGCCCACGATGCGGCCCCGGAATATCACGGCGATGCGGTCGGCGAGGGCGAGCACCTCGTCGAGCTCGGACGAGTTGAGCAGCACGGCCACTCCCTCGTCGCGCTTGGCCACGACCTGGCCGTGGATGTACTGGATCGAGCCGACGTCGAGCCCCCGCGTCGGCTGCGAGAGCACCAGGAGGCGGTCGGCGTGGAAGAACTCGCGGGCGACGATGACCTTCTGCTGGTTGCCGCCCGAGAGGTTGGACGCCGCCGTCTGCACCGAGGGCGTGCGGACGTCGAACTGCTCGACCAGATCCTCGGCATGGGTGCGCACGGCGCGCCGGTCGATGCGCAGGCCCCGCGAGAACGGGCGGTCGCCGACCTGGTTGAGCAGCATGTTGGACGCGATGTCGAACGAGCCGATCAGGCCGTCGCGCTGACGGTCCTCCGGCACGTGGGCCAGCCCGGAGCGGAACAGCTCGTGGGCGCCGTGCTCGGTGACGTCGCGGTCGTCGAGCCGCACCCGGCCCCCGGCGACCTGGCGCAGGCCGGTGATGGCCTCGATCAGCTCTGTCTGGCCGTTGCCCTGCACGCCGGCCAGCGCGACGATCTCGCCGGCGCGCACGTCGAAGGTCACGCCGTCGACCGCCCGCTGCCCGCGGTCGTCGTCGACCGCCAGGTCGTCGATGGCGAGCACGACCTCGCCCGGTTCGGCGGGCGCCTTGTCGACGACCAGCTTCACGTCCCGGCCGACCATCATCGTGGCCAGGGCCTGCTCGTCGGTCTCTCCCGGCGTGGTGTTGCCGACCAGCTTGCCGTCGCGCAGCACGGTGATCTCGTCCGCGATGGCGAGCGCCTCGCGCAGCTTGTGGCTGATGAAGATGACCGACCGGCCGCCCTCGGCGAGCTGGCGGATGATCGCCATGAGCTCGTCGATCTCAGGGGGAGTGAGCACGGCCGTGGGCTCGTCGAGGATCAGGCAGCGGGCGTCGCGGTAGAGCGCCTTGAGGATCTCGACGCGCTGCTGCACGCCCACCGGCAGGTCCTCGATGGTGGCGTCGGGGTCGACGGCCAACCCGTAGCGGTCGGACAGCTCGGTGACCTGCTGGCGGGCCTCGTCGCGCTCGATGCCGCCGAACCGCCCGGTGGGCTCGACGCCGAGCATCACGTTCTCGGCCACCGTGAACACCGGCACGAGCATGAAGTGCTGGTGGACCATGCCGATGCCGGCGGCGATGGCGTCGGCCGGCGACCGGAAGCGGTGCTGCCCACCGTCGAGGGCGATCTCTCCCTCGTCGGGGCGGTAGAGCCCGAAGAGGATGTTCATGAGGGTGGACTTGCCCGCGCCGTTCTCGCCGAGCAGGGCGTGGGCC
>DASTFE010000376.1:0-12432 GCA_035708905.1 Acidimicrobiales bacterium
CCGCGCTCGTCGACCAGCTGCTGCCGACCCGCGCCGGGTAGCCGTCACTGGTACGAGACGAACCAGGGCGTCGGGTCGACGGCGACGGTCTGCTGCGGGGTGAACGTCGGCTGGTCCTCGTCGATGAAGTTCTTCCACCCCCACCACGCACCCGGCAGCGGCTCCTGGCGCAGCGCCGACCACGTCTCGAGCTTCTGCCCCGGCGTGCCGAACCCGTCGGCGTGGACCAGCACGGCGAGCTCGTCGTGCCCGGTGTCGACCCGGGCCCGCTCGCCGATCATCCGTACCTGGAACTGGTGGAGCAGCAGCAGCTTCTGCGGCAGCCGCCGCTCGCGGGTCAATTCGGCCAGCCAGGCGGCGACGGCGTTGACCTCGTCGGCGCCGACCGACCCGATCTGCGCCAGGTGCCGCTGGTCGGGGGCGAGGCGCCACTCGGGGTCGAGCGCCAGCCCGACGTGCGGCTCGGCCAGCAGCTCCTCGTAGCGCTGGGCCTGGGTGAGGAAGTCGGTGCGCCCCGGCTGCAGGTCGAGCACCACGTACACGCCCGCCCGGGCGGCGGCGTCGACCCAGGGCCGCAGGTCCGCGACCGCGGACTCGGCGGAGTAGTCCCCGTCGGGGCCCGGCGAGGCCGAGGCCACCGTGGTGATGATCTCGAACGCCGGCACGACCGTCTCGTCGACCAGCTCGCGGTAGCCGGCCGCCATGTCCTGCGCCCTGGTCACGGCGGCCTCGGCCGGCTGCTCGCCGAGCACCCCCAGCACCGGCGCGCCGGGGTGACCGTAGAGCGCGACCATCCGGCGGGCCGGAAACAGCACCTGGCCGCCGCCGGGCAGCTCGACGCCGGTGGCCGCCACCTCGAGGCGCTGCCGCAGCCGGTCGGCCGGTCCGAAGCTGTCGCCGAGCGCCACCACCTGCTCGGGGAGCGGTGACGCGGCCAGGGCCGCGATCGCGCCGGCGTCGGCACGCGGATCGGTCCCGGCGACCGGCACCACCCGGGCCCCGCTGGCCCGGGCGGTGGCGGCGGCCGCGACGCCGCCCGCGTCGCGCTCGACCACCACCAGCAGGTCGTCGAGCGGGTCGGTCGCCTCGATGGGCGGAAGCTCGCCTTCGGCCGGCTCGCCGTCCGCCTCTGCCTCGCCGGCGTCGGCGTCCTCGCTGCCGTCGGCGTCGGGCGGCTCGCCGGCGTCGGCGGTCTCGGCGGCGTCAGCTCTCTCGGCCGTCTCGGCGGCGTCAGCGCTCTCGGCGGTCCCGGTGGCCCCGGGCGGCTGGGCCGTCCCGGCGGCGTCGAGGGTCAGCAGGCGGGGCCGCTGCCGCTCGAGGCCGGCCGTGGCGGCGACCAGCTCGGGCTGCGGCACGGCCTGGGGCGTGCCGAGGTCGAGACCGTCGAGGGACCGCAGGGCGGCCGGATCGTCCGGCGCGGGGACGACCGGCACGTCGCCGGGCTGGCCCTCGGTCCAGCGGACCGCGGGTCCACCGAAGGCGAGGACCGAGCGGGGCGACAGCCGGGTCAGCTCGTCGGCGACGGCGTCCGCCGCCGGCGACGCAGGGGCCGCGGTGCTGGCGGGCGATCCGGCGCCACCGTCACCGCCCGGCGGGGCGAGCAGCAGCGGCATGCCGAGGGCGACGGCCGCCGACGCCGCCCGGGCCTGGCCGTCCGCGTCGTCCTCGGCCGCGACGACCACGATCGGCGCCTCGTCGAAGAGCGTGGCGCTCGTGGCCGCCGCCAGGGCGGCCGCGCCGTCGGCGGCCACGACGGTCGTCGGCTCGGCCGGGGCGGCGAGCCGGGCCTGCAACGTCTCGGGCTCGGTCGAGCCAGGCTCGGCGGCATCCTCCTCGGGGCCGTCGGAGCTGCACCCCCCGACGACGAGGGAGGTGGCCACCAGCAGCGGTGCGGCACGACGCCGCACGCTCACGCGACGCCCCGGTCGGGCGGACCCCGGCACGACCGCGAGTATGGCGCGTGCCGCCGACGAGCGTGGCGGATTCCGCCCGCAGCGTGGTCGTAGACCACGACGGGCCGGCGGGGGTCAGGCCTCCGCGGCGCGCTTGAACCCCGCGTTCTCGGTGGCGAGCGCCTTGTGGATCTGCCCGCCGACCACCCGACGGACGAGCCCGGCCGCCCGGCCCGCCATGTCGATGGTCAGGGTGTTCACCGTGCCTTCGCCGGTGGGGCGCAGTGTGTGGGTGGCGGTCATGTCGGTACCGAAGACACGGGACCGCCACGCGAACCGGCGGCCCGGCTCGACCGCCGTGACCGTCCAGACCTTCGGCCGCTGGCCGGGCTGCTTGACCCGTGCGGTGCTGCCGACGCGCATCGGCCCGCCGTCGAGCCGCTCGACCGCCGTCATGGTCGGCGACAGGTCCGGCCAGGACTCGACGTCGACCGTCAGGGCCCAGACCCGCTCGGTGGGAGCGGCGATGTCGATGGTGTGCTCGATCCTCATGGCGTCAATGTACCAATTGGTACATCGACTTGGTACGGTTCCGCCGTGCCCGACGCGCGCGCCGACCTGCTCGACCGGATCGTGGCCGAGGTGGCGAGCGGTGGCCTCGGTGACCGCAGCCTGCGCGACATCGCCGCGGCGGTCGGTTCCAGCCACCGCATGCTGCTGTACCACTTCGGCTCGCGGGCGGGACTGGTCGCGGCGATCGTCGAGTCGGTCGAGTCGGCCCAGCGCGCGCTGCTCCGCGAGCTCGCCGCCGACGCTGGCGACGCCCGATCGCTGGTGATGGCCCTGTGGGACCGGGTGTCGTCGCCCGAACTGCGACCGTTCGTGCGCCTCTTCTTCGAGACGGTGGCGGCGACCGGCGGTGACGGCGACCGCCTCACGTCCCCGTGGCTCGAGGATGCCCGGCAGGCCGGTGACCTGGTGGGCGCCGACCTCGACCCGGTCGAGGTGCGCCTCGGCGTCGCCGTCGTCCGCGGCCTGCTGATCGACGTGCTGGCGACGGGCGACGCCGAGCCGGCGACGGCGGCGCTGCGCCGCTTCGCCGACCGCTGGTACGGGTGAGCCGCCGGGCTCCACCGCTGCTCGACGGCGTGGCCGGCCTCTCGCTGCGTTCTCGCCGCGAGACCCGGGGTTGGGGCACCGGATCTCGCGGCGGGAACGGCGGCGGCGCGGCGCCGAATGTCTGCCGCGAGAGGCGCGAGGGTACCGTCGTCGCCGTGAGAGCGTCCGGATCGATCGAGACGGCCCGCTCGCTCGGGCCCCACGACCACGTCTGCTGGGTCTACGACGACCACGCCGAGTTCCTCGCGGCGATGGTCGAGTTCCTGGCCGAGGGCCGGGCGTCCCACCAGCGGGTGCAGTACATCGCCCGGGGCGACCGCGCGGTGCTGCACGGCCACGTCGACGGGCTGGACGGCGTCGACGACACCGCCCGCGGGCCCGTCCTGGTGCTGTCGCTCGACGAGGTCTACCAGCCGGGCGAGACCGTCGGCCCCGACGCGCAGGTGGCGGCGTACCGGGCGGCCACCGAGCGGGCGCTCGCCGACGGGTTCACCGGCCTGCGGGTCGCCGCCGAGGCCACACCGCTGGTGCGCACGCCGGCGCAGCGGGCCGCGTTCGTGCGCTACGAGCATATGATCGACCGCTACATGGTCGCCCACCCCTTCTCGGCGCTGTGCGGCTACGACCGCCTCGAGCTGGGCCACGAGACGGTCGCGGAGATCGCCTGCATCCACCCGCTCGGTCGGCCGGAGGTCGCCCCGTTCCAGCTGTTCGCGTCCGAGCGCGCCGACCTCGGCCTGGTCGGCGAGGTGGATTGCTCCAGCATCGACCTGTTCCGCCGGACGCTCGCCGACGTCATGGCCGGCCCCCGCCGGGGCGACCAGGGCGAAGTGACGATCGACGCTCGGCACCTCACGTTCCTGGACCACCGTGGCCTGGCCGCGCTGGAGGAAGAGGCGGGCCGGCACTTCGCCACGATCGTGCTGCGCACCCCGCTCTCGACGTCGCAACGGCTCGTCGAGCTGCTCGAGCTCGGTGCCGTGCGGGTGGAGGCGCCGGTGTGAGGACGGGCGCAGCCGCGGGCCACTCCGGCTACTTCCACGAGGCGGCCTTCTACGGATCGGACGACGAGCTGCTGGACCTCGTCGTGCCCTTCGTGACAGGGGGCGTCGCCGCGGGCGAGCCGACGATGGTCGCGCTCGACGACCGCAGCAGCGACCTGGTGCGCGCCGCCGTGGGTGACGCCTCCGGGGTGACGTTCCTGCCGCACGCGAGCCAGTACACGCGCCCGGCGCTGACCATCAAGCACTACCGCCAGGTGATCGAGGGCCACGTGGCGGCCGGCGCCGGCCAGGTCCGGGCGGTGGGCTCGGTGCCCCACCCGGGGCTCGGCGCGCCCTGGGACGCCTGGGCACGCTACGAGGCCGCGGTCGACCGGGCGCTGGCCGACCTGCCGCTGTGGGGGTTCTGCCCCTACGACACGCGCACGGCCCCCGACGAGGTGCTGGCCGACGTCGAGCGGCTGCACCCCCACCTCGTGACGGCGGGCGGCCACCACGTGGCCAACGGGCGCTTCGCCGATCCCCAGGCCGTGGCCGCCGGCCGGCCGCCGCCGGCGCCCGATCCCGTCGAGGCGCAGTCCCCCGCACTCGAGCTGGCCGATCCCACCCCGGCCGCGGCGCGGCGCGGCGTCCGCGACGTCGGCCACCGCGCCGCGCTCCCGCAGGGCACGGTCGACGACCTGGTGATCGCCGTCAGCGAAGCCGTGGCCAACGCGCTGGCCCACGGTCGTCCGCCCGTCGTGCTGCGGGCCTGGGCGGCGGCCGACCGGATGGTGGTGACGGTGCGCGACCGTGGCCGGGGCCCGGCCGACCCGCTGGTCGGGCTGATGCCGGTGCCCGACCGGGCGCGCGGCGGGCTCGGCCTGTGGATCGCCCACCAGGTGTGCAGCGAGGTCGGCCTCGTCGTCGACGAGGACGGCTTCACGGTACGGCTGACCGCCCGCGCCCCGGCCGCCGGCGCGGCGCGGCCGGCGCAGCCGGCACCGGCCGGGTAGCGGTGTCGGCCGGCCGGCGCGCGTCGCGGGGCGCGGTCGGCACGCCCGGTCGTCGAACACCGGGGACGGATGGCGGATACTGATGCCATGGCTGAGCCCCGCATGGTGTTCCTGGGTTTCGGCAAGTTCGCTCGTGCCGACAAGATCTACGCGCTCGAGCCGATCCGGGGCGGGGAGCGGGGCGGCGGCAAGCGCACGAGGGTGTGGGTCGAGGGCGTCGCCGACCCGATCGTGGCGTCCCGCACCGAGCGCACGATCCTGCACGACATGGGCCAGGACGCAGCGGCGCAGAGCCCCGTCGTCGACGACGCCGTCGACCTGGCCGAGCGCCTCGTGGCGGCCGCCGAGGCGGGACGCGTCGACCTCGGTGACCTGGCACGCCGTGCCCGCCACCTGCTGGCCGCCACCACCGGGGCGGCCGACCGCACCGGCGACACGTAGGGGGACGGGCGCCCGGCGCCGGCGGGCCCGCCGCGGCCCGCTGCCCTGCCCTACGGTGTGACCGCGTGGGCGAGGCGTCCGATGGGCTCGAAACGGGTGAGGCGGCGCTGGCCGCAGGCGACTGGCACCGCGCCGTCGAGGTGTTCGAGTCGGTGCTCGACGACGACCCGGCGCTACCCGAGGCGCTGGCCGGGCTCGGCAGTGCGCTGTGGTGGACGAACCGGGTGGCCGAGGCGGCCGGACTGTGGGAGCGCGCCTATGCGGGGTTCCGCCGGCGGCCCGACCCGGTACAGGCCGTGCTGCTGGCCGTCAACCTGAGCCTCACGTACGGCGCCAACTTCGGGAACCGGGCAGCTGCCTCCGGCTGGGCGGCGCGCTCCGAGCGCCTGGCGGCCGAGCTGGACGTGCCCCCGCTGCGCGGCTGGGTGCTGGTCACGAAGTCGCAGGTGGTCGACGACCCGGCCGTGGCGCAGTCGCTGATCCGCGAGGCCCAGCAGATCGCGTTCGAGTGCCGCGACCGCGACCTCGAACTGTGTGCGCTCGCCGCCCTCGGCGCCGCGCTGATCGACGAGGGCCGCGTCGGCGACGGTGCCCCCCTGCTCGACGAGGCGATGGCCGGCTCGCTCGGCGGCGAGTTCGAGAGCCTCGACACCATGGTGTTCACGAGCTGCGTGGTGGTGCAGGCCTGCTACCGCTGCGCGGACTTCTCCCGGGTCGTGCAGTGGGTGCACGCGCTGCGCGGGTTCATCGACCGCTACGGCCACCCCTACGTCAACGCCGTGTGCCGCGCCCACTATGGCGCCGTGCTCGTCGCCACCGGCGACTGGGCCCGTGCCGAGGCCGAGCTGCACGTGGCGCTCGACCTCGCCGAGGGTGCGTTGCCGAGCGTGCAGGCCGAGGCGTCGAGCTACCTCGCCGACCTCCGCCTGGCCCAGGGCAGGCCGGAGGAGGCGCTGCGGCTGCTCGACGGCTTCGAGGACCATCCCGTCGTCGGGGCGGTCCTCGCCGAGGCCCACCTGACCTTGGGCGACCCCGACCGCGCCGCGGCGACCGCGGACCGGCTGCTCACCGAAGCAGGCGATCGCCACCTGCTCGCCGCCCGGGCCCGCGAGGTGCGGGGCCTCGCCCACCTGGGGCGTGGCGAGACCGAGCCCGCCGCCGCGCACGCCGATCGCCTCGTCGCGATCGGCGCCGAGCACGACTGCGATCTCATCCTCGCCCGTGGCGGCCGGCTGCTGGGCCGGGTGTCCACCGCCTCCGGCGATCCGCACGGCGCCCGGGCGCACCTCGACGGCGCGCTCGCCGGGTTCGGGCGCCTCGAGATGCCCCTCGAGGTGGCCCGCACGCGGATGCTCCTTGCCGAGGTGTCGGCCGCGGACGACGAGCCCGCCGCGCTCGACGCCGCCCGCCGTGCGCTCGCCGCTTTCGAGGGCCTGGGCGCCGCCCGCGACGCCGACGCCGCCGCGGCGTGGCTGCGCGACCGTGGCGTGGCGGGTGGCCGCCGGGCCCGGCCGGGGGCCGAGGTGCTCACCCGCCGCGAGCGCGAGGTGCTGGACCTGCTCGGCGAGGGGTTGTCGAACCCCGAGATCGCGGCGCGCCTCTACCTCAGCCGCCGCACGGTCGAGCACCACGTCGCCAGCATCCTGTCCAAGCTGGGGCTGCGGAACCGCACCGAGGCCGCGGCGCACGCGCTGCGCGCCGCGGAATCCGTGAGGCGGTAGGTGATCTCACGGATGTGGTGACCGGCGGGCGGCCGGATGCTGGTCGGGACCCGAGATGGAGGTGTCGACCATGTCCGAGCCCCGAGGCATCCGCACGACCGGACCCGCCACGCGATGCGGCTGGACGTGCCCGTGACGATGGGCGGGCGTGACACCGGCCCCGCCCCCACCGAGATGGTGCTCGCCGACTGCGTCGGCGGCACGCTCGTCGACGGCGCGGCGCTCGAAGGGATCGACATCGGCGGCCTGGAGGTCACCGTCGACGGCGAGCTCGACCTCCGGGGTGCCTTCGGCGTCGACGGCGCCCGGCCGGGCCTGTCCGGCGTGACGGTGACGCTCGCCGTGCGCGCCGACGTCGACGACGCGACGCTCGACGAGCTCGGCCGCCAGAGCCTGCGCCTCTCCCCCACGGCCCGGTCGCTGACCGACCCCGTCCCGGTCACGGTCGCCGTGCAACTGGCGGCGGTTCCGGCCGGGAGCGGCCCCGGGAGCGCGTCATGACCGACGTCACCACGACATCGACGATCGACCCCGACGGGGCGGCCACGTTCGCCGAACGGGTGGTCGGGCTGCTCAACGACGGCAGCCTCGTGCTCATGATCAGCATCGGCCACCAGGTCGGGCTGTTCGACGCCATGGCCGGGCTCGCCCCCTCCACCAGCGGGCAGATCGCGGGGGCGGCCGGCCTGGACGAGCGCTACGTGCGCGAATGGCTCGCCGCCATGACGACCGGCGGCGTCGTCCGGTACGAGCCGGACGACGGCACGTACACCCTGCCTCCCGAGCACGCCGCCTCGCTGACCCGGGCCGCGGGGCCCGAGAACCTGGCGGTCCAGACGCAGTTCCTGCCGATGCTGGCGAGCGTCGAGCCGTCGCTGGTCGAGTGCTTCCGCACCGGCGGGGGTGTGCCCTACGCCGAGTACCACCAGTTCCACCGGCTGATGGCCGAGGACAGCGCCGCGGTGCACGACGCCGCGCTGTTGGACACGGTCGTCCCCCTCGTGCCCGGCCTGGCCGACCGCCTGCGCGCCGGCATCGACGTGGCGGACGTCGGCTGCGGCAGCGGGCACGCGATCAACCTGCTGGCCCAGGCGTTCCCGGCGAGCCGGTTCGTCGGCTACGACCTCGCCGAGGACGCCATCGCCGCGGCCCGCCGCGAGGCCGCGTCGCTCGGCCTCGCCAACGCCCGCTTCGAGGTGCGCGACGTGGCCGGGCTCGCCGAGTCCCGGGCGTTCGACTTCGTGACCGCCTTCGACGCCATCCACGACCAGGCGCACCCCGCTCGGGTGCTCGCCGCCGTCGAGCGGGCGCTGCGACCCGGGGGCACCTTCCTCATGGTGGACATCCGGGCGTCGAGCAACGTCGAGGACAACCTCGACCACCCGCTGGGCGCGTTCCTCTACACGGTCTCGACCATGCACTGCATGACCGTCTCGCTCGCCCTCGACGGCGACGGGCTGGGCACCATGTGGGGCGAGCAGGTGGCGCGGCGGATGCTGGCGGACGCCGGCTTCGGCGAGGTGGACGTCCTCCACGTGGACGAGGACATCCTCAACACCTACTACGTGGCCCGGAAGGGCGGGCGCTGACTCCCCGACCGAGGTGGCGCCCGGCACCTTCGGCGGTGTGCTCACGCCGCCGTCGACCGCCGACGGCGTCGTGTTCGCCGCCGTGGTCAACGCTCCCTCGACGCTCGCACCGGACGAGCCGGCCTACATCGGCGCCGAGCTGGGCCAGGCCGACGGTGAGGTCGTCGCCGTCGACGCCGCCGACGGCTCGCTCCGCTGGTCGTCGCCCGTGCCCGGCGACCCGCTCGGTGGCACGGCCGTCGTGGGCGACCTCGTCGTCACCGCGCTCCTCGACGGCACCCTGGTCGCCCTGCACCGCGACGACGGCGGGGTGGTGTGGACCGGCGACGCCGGCGGCGGCGTCAACGGCTGGCTCGCCGCGCTCGACGACCGGCTGGTCGTGCCGGTCGGCAACGGCGACCCGCCGTCGCTGCTGGCGCTGGGCCTGCCGCCGACCTGACCCGACGACCGCAGCACGATCGACGACGCCGGCGCCCCACCGGCCGCGATCAGCGGAGCGTCGGTAGCCTCGACTGCTCCGACCACGGAGGATGACCGGCGGTGGCCAGCGAGCGACGAGACGCACCTGATCCCTTCCCCACCTGGGACGCGGACACGCTCGCGGAGCTGCGGTCGTACGGCACCGAGCGGGACGTGGCCGAGGGCGAGGAGCTGCTCAGGGCCGGGCGCCGCTCCGAGGGCTTCTACGTCGTGCTGGAGGGCGAGGTCGAGGTCGTACGTCCCGACATCGACCAGGAGCACCCGGTCGGCGTGCTCGGCCCCGGGCAGTTCGTCGGGGGCGTCAGCCTGCTGACCGGGCAGCGCCCCTACCTGAACGCCCGCGTGTCACGGGCCGGGCGCGTGCTCGACATCGCGCCCGACGGGTTCCGGCGGCTCATGGGCACCCGCCGCCACCTGGCCACGCGGATATTCGAGTCGGCCACCGCCCGCAGCGAGAGCCTGCGCACCGGCCCGGCCGCGCAGACCGTGCGGATCGTCGGCTCGCGCTACTCGCCCGAGTCCCTGGCGCTGCGGGCGTTCGTCACCCGGTCGCGGGTGCCCCACACCTGGGTGGACCTCGACGACGCCGACGACCCCGACGTCGTGCTGGCCAGCATGGGCCTGCGCCCGCGCGACGTGCCCGCGGTCGTGACGCCCGCCGCCACGCTGCGCAACGCCACCCCCGGCGGACTGGCGGCCCGCCTCGGGCTGACCTTCGAGGCGCCGCCGGGCTACACGTTCGACCTCGTCGTCGTGGGCGGCGGCCCGGCCGGGCTGGCGGCCGCCGTGTACGGCGCAGCCGACGGTCTCGACACCGTGGCGCTCGACGCGGTCGCCGTCGGCGGCCAGGCGGGCACCAGCACGCTCATCGAGAACTACGTCGGATTCCCCAACGGCATCGCCGGCGGCGACCTGGCCGACCGCGCCGCCGCCCAGGCCCGCCGGCTCGGCGCCCGCATCAACGCGCCGTGCGTCGTCGACTGCCTGCGGCCGGGGTCGACGTTCCACACGCTGGCGCTCACCGACGGCAGCGAGATCCCCACCCGCGCCGTCATCGTGGCCACCGGCGCCCGCTACCGGCGGCTGCCGCTGCCCGAGCTCGACCGCTACGAGGGGGCCGGCGTCTACTACGCCGCCACCGCCATCGAGGCCCGAGGGTGCCGCGACCGTCCGGTCGTCGTGGTGGGCGGCGGGAACTCGGCCGGCCAGGCCGCGCTGTTCCTGTCCGAGCAGGGCAGCCGGGTGTCGATCGTCGTCCGCCGCGACGGCCTCGAGGCCACCATGTCGCGCTACCTGGTCGCCCGCGTCGATGCCGACCCGAACATCGAGGTGCTCAGCCGCACCGAGGTCCGTGCCCTCGGCGGCGACGGTCACCTCGACCGGGTCGAGCTCGAGCACACCCCGAGCGGGCGCCGGGACACGGCCGGGTGCGCCGGGCTGTTCTGCTTCATCGGCGCCGAGCCGGCCACCGACTGGCTGGGCGGGGCCGTGGCGCTCGACGGCAAGGGCTTCGTGCTGACCGACCGCGAGCTCCCCGAGGCCGTCGCCGGCGGTCCCGCCTTCGCCGCCCGGGCGCCGCTGCCGTACGAGACGTCGGTGCCCGGCGTGTTCGCGGTGGGCGACGTGCGCCGCGGGTCGCTCAAGCGGGTGGCCGCGGCCGTGGGCGAGGGCTCGAGCGCGGTGCGCTCGGTCTACGACCACCTCACCCGGGTGTGACCCCTCGCGTCACGACCCGCCGGGGCGCGGGCGGCCGGCGACGAACCGGTCGAGGCTGGCCATGGTGCTCTCGTGCAGGCATTGCTGGAGCTGCCGGTCCCGAGCGAGCGGGTTGGGGTCGGCGGGGCGTGTCTCGTCGTAGTAAGCCCCGCTGTCCCCGGTCCGGGCGGCGACGTCCACGATGTTGTCGACCTGGTCGGCCAGGCGCACGACGTCGTCCAGGTGGGCGTAGTCGGCCTGCAGGTACGCCAGCTCGGTGCCCGGACGGCCGCGCGCCCGTACCTCGTCGAGCAGCGCGGTGGCCGCGTCGGCGGGCTCTGGTCCGTGGAGCAGCAGCAGTCGCACGTGCGGGACCAGCGCGACGGCGGTGGCCCGGCCGATGCCGCTGGTGGCGCCCGTGAGCAGGACGGTCGCGTCCGTCAGGCTCATGATCGGGTGCGCGGCCGGACGCGTGTCCACAGCTCGTCGAAGGCGATGCTGTCGACGACCACCGTGTCGCCGTCGGCCTGCACGGACCGGATCGTGACCGGGCGGAACGGTGCCGACACCGGGAACCGGGCGGCGAAGGGGGCCAGCACCTCGTCGACGAACTGCTGCTCGTCGCCGTACTCCTCCGATGCGAGCGATCGTCCCTCGATGCGCCAGACCATGTCGGGGGCGAACAGGTCGGTGATCGTGCCCGTGCCGTCGCGCCAGGCGTCGAAGGCCCGCCGGACGATCCGGCGGTTGGTCTCCGTCGCGCTCTCCGCCGGGGCGTCCGGCGCTCCGGAGACCGTGACGTGGCTCATGGTGTCCTCCCGTCGGTGGCCGCTCGTGCGGGCTCGGCCCTGGTTGGCGTCGCGTCGAGTGTGCGCTGGCCCCTGCCGGATCGAATCCCCCGGCCCGCGTAGTCGCCGCCGGACCGCGGGTGCCACGGCGACCAGAGCCGGGGCGTGACCGCTCAGGCCGGTAGGTCGAGGCGCGCCAGCACGCCGGCGAGGTCGCGGCGCGAACCGATCGCCAGCTTCCGGTAGACCTTGCGCAGGTGGTAGTCGACCGTGGCGGCGCTGAGGAACAGCTTGGCGGCGATCTCCGGGTTCGTGGCGCCGCGGGACGCCAGCTGCGCGATCAGGGCCTCCTGCGGCGTCAGCTCGGTCGCCGCGTCCCGGGTTCGCTTGCGCACGCGCTCGCCCGTCGCCGCCAGCTCTGCGCCCGCCCGCCGGGCGAGACCCGCCGCACCCATGCCCGAGAGCATCGTGTGGGCGGCCCGCAGCTGCTCGCGGGCATCGAGCCGCCGCCTCCGGCGACGCAGCCACTCGCCGTAGACCAGGTGGGTACGTGCCAGCTGGAGATCGCCCCGGCAGTGGCGCAGGTGCTCGATCGCCTCCTGGTACAGGTCGTCCGCTACGGCCTCGTCGGCGACGAGCGCCTGCGAGCGGGCGAGCAGCCCCAGGGCCAGCGGCGTGCCGTTCGGCAGCGCCCGCTCGGCCAGCTGGGCG
>DASTFE010000377.1:0-11337 GCA_035708905.1 Acidimicrobiales bacterium
TTCATCGTCCGCACCCGGGCCGACGCCGACACGGTGCAGGCCCGCACCGGCGACACGACCCAACGCGACGCCGCGCTGGCCAGCGGCGCCCAGTACGTGTCGACCGACTACGTCTGGCCCGACGACCGCTTCGGCACCGGGTACGTGGTCGACCTGCCCGGCGACGGCGCGGCCCGCTGCAACCCGGTCAACGCCCCCCGCTACTGCCAACGGGCCGACCTGAGCGGCTGAGCCGCGCCCGACCGGCGCCAGGTCGGGACCGGCCGCCGATCGCGCGGCCCGTCAGGCGCCCCGCTCGACCTCGACGCGCGGCAGCGGGGCGACGGCGGGGCCGTCGAGCACCGTGCCGTCGTGCGAGAAGCGCGAGCCGTGGCACGGGCAGTCCCAGCTCGTCTCGGCGGCGTTCCACCGGACGGTGCAGCCCAGGTGCGTGCAGGTGAGGTCGACCGCGTGGACGGTTCCGCCGGCGTCGCGGTACGCGCCGACGGCCCGGCCGCCGACCTCGACGACGCCGCCCTCGCCGGGCGACAGGTCCCCCACCGGCCCGGCGTCGCGGCGCCCCAGGCGGTCCTTCACGAACCGCGTGGCGACCTCGACGTTGCCCTCGACCAGCTTTCTGAACGCAGCGGCGCCGCCGACGCGCCGGGCGTCGAACGCCTCGGCCCACGGGTTGTCGCGCCCGGCGACGATGTCGGCCAGGATGTGGGCCGCCGCCGTCCCGTTCGTGAGGCCCCACTTCCTGAAGCCGGTGGCCACCAACGTGCGCGCCGTCCGGGGCGACCGCCCCACGTAGGGGACCTCGTCGACCGTCGTGTAGTCCTGCGACGACCAGCGGTACGCGAACGACTCGACCGGGAAGTGGTTCCGGGCCCACCGCTCGAGGTCGCCCCAGTGACGCGGGGACTCGTCGCCCTCGCCCGTGGGGTGGCCCTCACCAACCACGACGAGCCCGCGCCGGTCGCCGTCGACCCAGGGGCGCGTCGAGCGGATCGGCGCCGCGCTGGAGATGTGCATGCCCGCCGGGGCCTCGTCACGCAGCCGGGCGGCGACGCCGTAGGCGCGGGTGGGGCGGGTGCGGGCGAAGAACCCGCCCCGGTCGGCGAACGGCAGCAGGGTCGCCACGACGACGTGGTCGGCCCGCACGTCGCCCCCCTCGGTGCGCACCACCGCGTGGTCGCGGCGCTCGTCGAGGCCCACGGCTCGGGTCTGCTCGAACAGGCGGCCGCCGCCTGCGGTGAACGCCCGGGCCAGCGCGGCCAGGTAGCGCCCCGGGTGCAGGTGCACCTGGTCGTCGAACCGCAGGGCGAGCGCCACCTCGAACGGCAGGTCGATGTCGGTCGTGAGGGTGGCGGGCAGGCCGAGGCGCACCGCGGCCGCGTGCTCGGCCTCCACCGGGCCCTGCTGGCCGGAGGTCAGCGCGTAGACGTAGGCCGGGGCCCGCTCGAGCTGGCAGTCGGCGGAGGTCTCCGCGGCGAGCGCGGCGACCGAGTCGACCGCGCGCTGGTTGGCCTGGGCGTACAGGCCGGCCCGCTGCTCGCCGTGGCGGGCGACCAGGTCGCGGTAGGCGAGGCCGTGCTGGGACGTCACCTTCCCGGTCGTGTGGCCGGTCGTCCCGGCCCCCGTCCGGCGGGCCTCGATCACGACGACCCGGGCACCGTCCCGCTGCATCAGCAGCGCGGCCGTCAGGCCGGTGATGCCGGCACCGACCACGGCCACGTCGGCCGTCGTGTCCCCGTCGAGCCGGGGGTGGTCGATCTGGTCGGTGGTGGCGAGCCACACCGACCGGCGCTCGGACACTCAGGCCCCCATCAGGCGGGCGGCCATCACCTCGGCCCGGACGAACCCGGTGCCGCCCGCCCCGTCGGCGAGGGGCGTGATGACGCCGTCCTCGGCCAGCACGCCGATCTGCGCCGGCGGCACTTCGAGCAGCTCGCTCGCCTCGTCGACGCCGATGATGTCGTTGGCCAGGCCGTCGGTCATGGCGCACCTCCGCAGGGGTCGTCCCGGGGGTACCTGCCCCGGCACGCGAGGCCGAAACACGGCGAGCCTCCACCCGCCCGACCCGGCGGCGTCAGGGGCGGATCTCGTAGAAGGCGTTCACCGGGTGGTCGACCTCCAGGCGGCGGAAGCGGGTGAAGCCGGCCTCGCGCGCCATCGCCTCGGCCCGGCCCGCCGACAGTCCCAGCGTGCCCAGGCCGGCGCCACCCGGCTCGGACAGCGCCGACGCCATGCAGGTCATGACGCTGTTGCCGTACATGAACGCCGCCATCGGGTTGCGCTCGACGTTCTCGGCGAACGTCTCGTGGGCCTTGATGTCGACCAGCAGCCACGTGCCGTCGTCGGCCAGCGCGGCGCGGATGGCCCGCATCGCGCCGGCCGGGTCGGTCATGTCGTGGACGCAGTCGAACGTGACGACCAGCCCGAGCGAGCCGTCGGCCGGCATCGGCTCGTCGCGGGGGTCGTGGAACCCGGCGTTGCCGAGGCCCGACGCGGCGAGCCGCTCGGCCGCCCGGTCGAGCGCGTGGCGGGAGATGTCGTAGCCGTCGAACCGGCTGGCCGGGAAGGTGCGGGCGAGCTCGAGGACGACGGTGCCGGCGCCGCAGCCGACGTCGGCCACCTCGGTGCCGGCGGTCAGGCGCTCGATCACGCCGTCGAGCAGCGGCAGCACGTCGGGCACGAGGTGCGCGAGCGTCCACGGCTCGAAGCTGCGCTCGATGCCCCGCGCCGCCTCGGGCCCGTAGCTGTCGTAGTCGTGCCCGATCCCGGTGCGGAAGCTGTCGGGCAGGTCGTCGAGCTTGGCCATCGTCTGGGGCAGCGCGTGGAACATGCCGAGCAGGCACATCGGGTGGGACTCGTCGACGAGCACCGGCACCGCCTCGGGAGCCAGCGAGAACCGCTCGTCGTCGCCAGCGGTGTCGGCCGCCAGCAGTCCCGCCGCCGCCTGGTTGTACGCCCACTCGCGGACCCAGCGCTCGACCAGTCCGGTGGCGGCCGCCAGCTCGCCGGCCGTCATCGGGTCGGCGGCCGCGTGCAGCGCCCGGTACAGGCCGAGGCGGTCGCCCAGGTGGACCATCCCGGCCGTCATCGCCCCCGCCATCTGGCTCGCCACCTGGAAGGCGAACAGGCCCACCTGCTCGTCGGTCGGCGGTCGGCCGCTCGCTGAGGTCGTCACGGCCACAACCCTAGGGCGCGCCAGTGGAGCCCTTCTCAGGGTTCCTCAGGGGCATCCCCGATAGGCGGGGCCCAGCTCCGTCCCTACGTTCGGTGGTCGAGGGATGCCATCCCGACGAGAGGCGGAGCCAGATGAGCACCATCCTGTCCGCGCGGGCGGTCACCAAGACCTACCGCACCGGCGCCCACGACGTGCACGCCCTGCGCGGCGTCGACCTCGACATCGGCGGGGGCGAGATGGTCACCGTCATGGGCCCCTCCGGCAACGGCAAGACCACGCTGCTCAACTGCCTGTCGGGCCTCGACGACATCGACGGGGGCCGCGTGCACGTCGACGGCGTCGACATCCACCGCCTGCCGGACGGCGAGCGCACGAGCCACCGTGCCGCCCGCATGGGCTTCGTTTTCCAGGCCTTCAACCTCGTCCCCGTGCTGTCGGCCTGCGAGAACGTCGAGCTGCCGCTGCTCGTCACGGGCGTGCGGCCCCGTCCCGCCCGGCAGCGGGCCGAGGCCATGCTCGGCCGCGTGGGCCTGGCCGACCGGGCCCGGCACCGGCCCGCCGAGCTGTCGGGCGGCGAGCAGCAACGGGTGGCCATCGCCCGCGCCCTCGTCGCCGAGCCGGCCATCGTGTGGGCCGACGAGCCGACGGGCAACCTCGACAGCCACACGGCGGCCGCCGTGCTCGACCTGCTGCGCGAGGCCAACGCCACCGGGCAGACCCTGGTGCTGGTCACTCACGACCGTGCCATCGGCGCCTCGGGCACACGCCTCGTCCAGGTGCAGGACGGCCGCATCGTCTACGACGGCGACCCCCGGGGGGCCGCCGGGATGGGCGGCGCCGGAAGGCCGGCCGGCGCCGGGGCGGCGGTTGGCGTCGGCGCGGAAGCCGGCCGATGATCCTGCTCGCCCCCCTCGCCGCGCTCGTCGCCGTGCTGGTGGCGGTGAGCGCCTGGGACCTCGTGCGCGGCCGGGGGCTGCGCCGCCTCGCCCTGCGCAACGTCGTGCGCCGCCCCGTCGAGGCGCTGCTGGTGGTGGCCGGCGCCTCGCTGGGCACGGCCATCATCACCTCGGCGTTCGTGGTGGGCGACACGTTCGACGCGTCCGTCCGCGACATCGGCCGCACCGAGCTGGGACCCGTGGACGAGCAGGTCCTGGTGCAGGACGTCGCCGACCTCGACCGGGCCGTCGCCGCGGTCGACGCCGGCAGCCTTCCCGGCACCGACGGCGTCCTGGCCGCGATCACCGCCCCGGCCGCCGTCGTGGCGCCCGCCCCCGCCGGCGGCGACCCGCGGGCCGAGCCCCGGGCCCGCGTCGGCGAGGTCGACCTGGCCGCCGCCCGCGACTTCGGCGGCGACCGGGCCGCCACCGGTCTGGCCGGTGCCGGGCCCACCCCGACCGCGGGCGAGGCGGTGGTCAACGACCGGCTGGCCGGCGAGCTCGACCTGGCCGCGGGCGACACGATCGACGTGCACGCCTACGGGCGACGCCTGCCGCTCCAGGTCCGTACGATCGTGCCGCGCGTCGGGCTGGGCGGGGCCGCCGACGTGTTCGTGGCCCCCGGCACGCTCGCCGACCTGGCCGCCGGGGCCACCGCGGGCGAGCCGCCGATCGGCGCCGTGCTCGTGTCGAACACCGGTGGCGTGTTCGACGGGGCCGCCGGCAGCGACGCCGTGGCAGCCGAGCTGGAGGCGCGCCTCGCCGGCATCGGCGCCGTCGAGGTGGTGACGGCCAAGCAGGACGTGCTCGACGCCGCCGCCCGGTCCGGCACCGAGCTGCGCACGCTGTTCTCGAGCCTGGGCACGTTCAGCGCCCTGGTCGGCGTGCTGCTGCTGGTCAACCTCTTCGTGATGCTGGCCGAGGAGCGCAAGTCCGAGCTGGGCGTCATGCGGGCCGTCGGGCTGCGCCGCAGCCGGCTGGTGCGCCTCTTCGGCCTGGAGGGCGGGCTGTACTCGGTGGCCGCCGCGTTGCTCGGCACGGTGCTCGGCATCGCTGTCGGCCAGGCGGTCGTCGCCGCCACCAGCAGCATCATCGCCGACGAGGGCGACCTGACCTTCGTGTTCGCCGTCCGCCCCGCCAGCCTGGTCGCGGGTGGGCTGATCGGGCTGACGATCTCGCTGGTCACCGTGTGGGGCACGAGCCTGCGCATCGCCCGGCTGCACGTCATCCGGGCCATCCGCGACCTGCCCGATCCCCCCGCAGCGCGGCTGACGCTGCGCCGGGCGGTGGCGGCCACGGTCGGGGTGCTGGCAGGCACCGCGCTCGCCCGAGTCGGCGTCGCCGGCGACGCGGGACCGCTGGTGATCGCCGGGCCCGCCGTCGCGCTGTTCTCCGCGCTGCCGCTCGTCGCCCGGCTGGTGCCCCGTCGGCTCGCGGTCGCCGGGGTGGCGTTGCTGTCCGGCGGGTGGGCCGTCGTCGCCGCCGACGCCGTGCCCGCCGCCTTCGAGAGCGGCACCTACGACATCTTCGTCGTCCAGGGGCTGGTGCTGGTGGCCGCCGGCGTCGCGCTGGTGACCCAGGCAGACCGCGTGTGGGCCTGGGTGTCCGATCGCCTGGCCGAGAGGGGCGGGCTGTCGGCCCGCCTGGCGCTCGCCTACCCGCTGGCCCGGCGGGGCCGCACCGGCCTCCTGCTCGCCATGTTCTCGCTCGTGGTGTTCACGCTGGCGCTCCTGTCCGCGATCAGCACGTCGGACTCGGCCCGCGCCCCGCAGCTCACGGCCGAGGCCAGCGGCGGGTGGGACCTGTGGGTCGACTCGTCCCCGACGGGGCCGGTGACCGCGGCGCAGATCGCGGCGGTCGAGGGCGTCGAGCAGGTGTCGCCCATGGTCTCCGGCGTCGCGGACCTCACGACGCCCGCCGAGCCCGAGCCGACGGCCTGGACGGTCACCGGCATCGAGCCCTCGATGCTCGACCGGGGCGCCCCGGCGCTGTCCGACCGCGACGACCGGTTCGCCAGCGACCACGACGCGTTCGCGGCGGTGGCCGCCGGCCCCGGGGTGGCCATCACCACCGAGGACCTGCTGCAGGGCGACGGGCCCCCGGGCGACGCCGCGGTGGCGGTCGGCGACACGGTGACGGTGACCGACCCGGTCAGCGGCGAGCGCGTGCCGCTCGAGATCATCGGGGTGACCGACGAGGACTGGACCGGCCACGGGCTGCTCGCCGCCCGGTCCATCGTCGAGGACGTGCTCGGCGCCCGGGCGACCGAGAGCCGGCACCTCGTCGCCGTCGACGGCGGCGCCGACGCCGAATCCGTCGCCCACCGCATCACGGCCGACCACGTCACCAGCGGGGCCGATGCCCGCACCTTCGCCGGGGAGGTCGCGGACGAGATGGGCGAGAGCCGGGCCTTCATGCGGCTGCTGCAGGGCTACCTCGGCCTGGGGCTGGTGATCGGTACGGCCGGGCTGGGCGTGGTGATGGTGCGGGCCGTGCGCGAGCGGCGCCGCCAGGTCGGGGTGCTACGGGCGCTCGGGTTCCCCGCCCGGGTGGTGCGGCGGGCGTTCCTGCTCGAGGCCGGGTTCGTGGCCCTCCAGGGGATCGTCATCGGGCTGGCCCTCGGCCTGGTCACCGCGTGGCAGATCCTGGACAGCGACGCCTTCGGCGAGCCCATCCCCCTCCGCGTGCCGTGGCTCGAGCTCGCGGTGCTGATGGCGGCGCCGGCGCTGGCCGCGGCCGGCGCCGCGGTGACGCCCGCCGCCCAGGCCGCCCGCATCCGCCCGGCCGCCGCGCTGCGCACCGCGGACTGAGCCGCGGCCCGGCCCCGCGGCAGGGGAGCCCGAGGCCGGCGGCGACGAAGGGTGGGTGAGCCCCGACGCCCCCGGAGACCCGATCGGACGACCGCCATGGCCCCGCGCCGCCCGATGCCGCGGCCATCACCCCGGGCGTCGCGGAGCGATCGCCATTGCCTCGGACCGGGGCTCAGATGAGGCGGCGGTCGGTCGCCCAGCGGGTCAGCTCGTGGCGGCTGGAGAGCTGCAGCTTGCGCAGCACCGACGAGACGTGCGTCTCGACGGTCTTGATCGACACCTCCAGCCGGCGGGCGATCTCCTTGTAGGTGTAGCCGCGGGCCAGCAGGCGGAGCACCTCGCGCTCGCGGGGGGTGATCTGGTCGAGGTCGGGGTCGAGCGACGCCCCGGCGGGCAGCTCGCCGGCGAAGGCGTCGAGCACGAAGCCGGCCAGCCGGGGCGAGAACACGGCGTCGCCGTCGTGCACCCGGGCGATGGCGGCCGCCAGGTCGTCCGACGAGATCGTCTTGGTGACGTAGCCGCGGGCGCCCGCCCGGATGACGGCGATGACGTCCTCGGCTGCGTCGCTGACCGACAGCGCCAGGAACACGACCCCGGGGTGCTGCGGCCGCACCGACTCGATCACCGCCCGGCCGCCGCCGCCTGGCAGGTGCACGTCGAGCAGCACGACGTCGGGCGCCGTCCGCCGGATGCCCTCGACGGCCGACTCGACGTCGACCGCCTCGCCGACGATCTCGATGGCGACGTCGGCGCGCCCGGCGAGCTCGGCCCGTACGCCCGACAGGAACAGGCGGTGGTCGTCGACCAGGAAGACGCGCAGCGCCCGACCTGAGGCGGGGGTCACGGTGCCTCCGCAGGGCGGCAGGCGATCTCGAGCGTCACCTCGGTGCCCTCCCCCGGCGCGCTCTGCACGTGGGCGCGGCCGCCGTGACGAGCCATGCGCCACACGATCGACCGGGCGATGCCCTGGCGGTCGCCGTCGACGGTCGCCGGGTCGAAGCCCCGGCCGCGGTCGCGCACGAAGCCCTCGACCCGCCCACCGGCGACCTCGGCGTACACCGACACCTCGGGCGCCCCGCTGTGCTTGGCGGCGTTGACCACCGCCTCGCGCATGGCGTTGACCATGGCGTCCACTGCCGGGTCGAGGGGGCAGTCGCCGACCACGACGACGTCGACGTCGACGCCGCCGTGGTCGCCCTCGCCCTCGCCGGCCATCCGGTCGAGCGCGGCGGCCAGGGTCGCGGGCCGGCCGCCCGCCTCGGCCCGGCGGCGGTCGTCGTACAACCACGCGCGCAGCTCGCGCTCCTGGCGCCGGGCCAGGCTGCGGGCCGACCGGGGCGACTCGGCGTGGCGCTGGATGAGCGCCAGGGTCTGGAGCACCGAGTCGTGCAGGTGGGCGGCCATGTCGGCCCGCTCCTCGCTGCGGATGCGCTCGCGCCGCTCGTCGCCGAGCTGGCGGACGAGGCGCACGATCCACGGCCCGAACACGACGGCCACCCCGAGCGCGGTGGCCAGCGCCGCGATGCCGACCTGTCCGACGGCCGAGAACGCCTCGTAGGTGGCCAGGAAGGTGCCGATGCCCGCCACGAGCAGCACGGCGCCCACGGCGATGCGCAGCCACAGCCACCACCCGCCCCGCAGCGACTCGACCGGGTTGCCGGGCAGGCGGCCGACGGCGTCGCGCCAGCGGGCCCGGTCGCTGTCGCCGGCCCGGGTGAGGACGAGGCCGACCCCGATCGCGGCGATGACCGCCGGCCACACCAGACGATCGGGGAAGAACGGCACGGTCCAGCGCACCAGCAGCAGCACGCCCACCGTGATGCAGCCGACGGCCAGCGCCAGCTCGGCGCTGCGCTGGCCGCTGATCGGGGCCGGCTGCCCGAGCCCCGGGGTCTCGGCCGCGGCGCCGCCCGCGCCGGTGCCGGCGTGCCTGGCGGTGCCGTTGCCGCCGCTGTCCCCGCCGCGGGTGACGTCGTCGGCCTCGGGCAGCACGAGCCAGGCCAGCAGGTACACCGCGACGCCCACGCCGTTGGCCAGCGCCATGATCACCGCGGCGAGCCGCACCACCAGCGGGTCGACGCCGAGCCACCGGGCCACGCCCGCGCAGACGCCCGCCACCATGTGCTCGTCGGGGCGGCGGGTCAGGCCCGGGGGCAGGCCGGCGAAGCGCGGGCGCGGGGTCGAGGTCATCGGCTCACCGGACATGATGACGCCGGCCGGGGCACGGCGCCTCCGGGGGCGTGTCGGGGACATCCCTGATTGTCGCTGCGCCCGCACGGACCGGATGATGACCGCATGAGCGAGCCACCGCCGGCGCCGCCGCGCCCGACGCACGCCGACCGCGAGCCCGGGCCGGCACGCCTGGTCCGTGAGCCGGACGACCGCAAGATCGCCGGCGTGTGTGCCGGGCTGGCCGATCACCTGGGCATCGACGTCACCGCCGTGCGGCTGGGCACCGTGATCCTGGCGCTGCTCACGCCGCTGGTGATCATCGCCTACGTGGTGGCGTCGCTGGTGCTGCCCGAGCGGCATCCCGACGAGCCCCGCCGGCGCGCGACCCGGGTGCACCTGGGGCGGGTACCGCACCCGCTGCTCGTGGTGGCGGCGATCGTCGCGGGCGCCGCGCTGGCGCGCCGCGCCTGGTGGCTCGAGCCGTTCCCCGCGGCGGTCGCCCTCATCGCGGTGGGGGTGTGGCTCATCGTCCAGGACCGGGACGGGCCCGGGACGACCGAACCGCCTGCACGGCCACCCCGACCCGGCCGCGACCCCGGCCCAGACCCGGCGCCCGGCTCCCCACCCCAGGACGCCCCGACGGTCGAGCACCCGATGGCCGCCAGCCCGTGGATTGTTACAGTCCCGCAACGTTTCGACGCTTACCGTGACAGTGGCACTACGTTCACAGGCAGTGAGCCGGACGCGGGGCCGGTCACAGCTGTCGAGCCTTCCGACGATGCCGGACCATCAGGCGAGTCCACTCCCCCGGCCTCGCCCTGGTGGTCCGGCCCCCGGGAAGCGCCGCCGTCCCCGGCACCCCCACCGCCCGACCGGTCGAGGTCGCGGCTCGGCGCTGTCGTGGCCGCCCTGCTGCTGGTCGGTGCCGGGCTGGTGTGGCTGGCCGACAGCCTCGACGTCGCCAGCGTGGCGCGGACCGACGTCCTGGCGATCGGCCTGGTGGTCATCGGGGTCGCGCTGGTCGCCGGCGCGTGGCGGGGCCGGGCCTACGGGCTGGTGCCGGTGGCGATCGTGCTCGCCGGCCTGCTCGCGGCCACCGACGCCATCGACGTGCCCCTCGACGCCGGCACCGGCGAGCGCGTCGTGGCGGTGCGGTCGGCGGACATGCTCCGCGAGCGCCACGAGATGCTCGCCGGCGACCTGACCGTCGACCTGACCGCCGCCCCGCTGCCCCGGGCCCGCCCGGCCCGGGTCGAGGCGGCCGTGGGCGTCGGCGAGCTGCGCGTGATCGTGCCCGCCGACGCCACGGTCGCGGTCGACGCCGAGGTGCGGCTGGGCGACGTGACCGCCCCACGGCGCGACCGCTCCGGCGACACCGGCATCGCGGTGGACGAGTCCTTCACGCTCGACGGCGGGCCGGGCGCGCCCCGCCTCGAGCTGGACCTCGTCGTCGGCATCGGCGAGGTGGAGGTGGTCGTCCGTGACTAGGCACCCGTTCGACCCGGTCTCGTTCGTGCTGGGGGCGCTCACCCTCGCGGCCGGCATCACGGTGCTCGCCGGGCGGTCGCTCGTCGACGACGCCGACCTCCTGCTGCCTGCCGGGCTGCTCGGCCTGGGCGTGGCCCTGCTCGTCAGGGTCGCCGGCCGGCGCGAACCGGTGGAGGCCGCCGCCGCCGGCAGCGCCACCGACATCGACCCGGACACGGACTCCGGCGCCGCCGGCGATACCGACACCGACGCCGGGGCCGACGCCGACCGGTACGGTGCCGCCGACGCCGCGCCGGGCGACCCCCCGTGACGGGCACCGCCGGCGCCGGGCCGTCAGGTCGCCAGCACCGCCCGCGCCACGAGGTCGGTGCCGAACGCCGTGAGGATCGCCAGGTACAGCAGCCCCGTGGCGGCCATCACCGCCGAGTAGTACCGCTCGCGCAGGGCCGCCCGCGTCACCACCACCAGGGCGATCGTGGTGACGGCGCACGCCACCCAGAACCACCCGAGCGTGCCCCCGTACCCGTCGTCGATCGTCCCGTCGAGCACCGACACCATGCCGACGGGCCACAGCAGCACCGCGATCTCGAACGGCCAGATCAGCCCCGTCCACCGCACAATCTCGAGCAGCGGCTTGCGGGCCAGGCCCGGCTGCACGAGGTACCAGTGGCCGAGCAGCATCGCGTCGGACACCGACCCGAGGAACGCCGCGCCCACCAGCACCCGGGCGACCGACAGCAGGGCGGGATCGCCGGCCGCG
>DASTFE010000378.1:0-3645 GCA_035708905.1 Acidimicrobiales bacterium
ATGCCCGCCGCCGCCGCGAGCGCCACGACGCAGCCGGCGGCCGCGGCGGCCGCGGCCGACGGGCGCCCCTCGACCAGCGCGGCGACGCGCGCCCGGGCGGCGCGGGACGCGCCCACCAGCCCCCGCCGCCGCACGGGCTGCTCGACGAGCCGGTACGAGGCGGCGGCCAGCGCCAGCACCAACGCGACCTGGGCGGCGACCCGGCCGGGCGACTCGGGCTGCTCGCCCGGCGCCGCCGACAGGAACACGATCACCGGCCAGTGGAACAGGTAGACGCCGTACGACCGCTGACCCACCCAGCGCAACGGCCGGGCCGACAGCAGGCGGACGGTGCGGGTCGGCGCCGGGTACACGGCCACGGCGATGACCGCCAGCGTCGCCACCTGGGCGACTGCGAAACCGCCCCGGAACGCCGCCGGGGCGCGCTCGTCGAGGCCGACGGCGTACCAGGCGAGGACCGCGGCGCCGGCCAGGGCGACGCCGTCCAGCAGGCCGACGAAGCGGCGGTCGTCGTGGGGGCGCAGCCGGTTGGGGGTCCAGAACAGGCCGAGCGCCACGCCGAGCAGCAGCCCGGCCGCCCGGGTGTCGGTGCCGAAGTAGACCCGCGACGGGTCGCCGGCCGGGTCGAGCAGGGCGAACCGCAGCGCGGTCGTCGCCGCCGCCCCGCCGAGCGCCACCGCCACGGCCACCTTGCGCGACCAGCGGGTGAGCACCAGCCCGCACAGCAGCGGGAACACCAGGTAGAACTGCTCCTCGATCGACAGCGACCAGAGGTGCTCGAGCGGCGACGGGCCGCCGGCCGCCTCGAAGTACGACCGCTGGTCGAGCACCAGCCGCCAGTTCAGGTGGTAGCCGATCGCGGCACCGGCGTGGTCGCGCAGCTCGGCCAACCGCTCGGGCCGGGCCACGCTGGTCACGATCGCCGTCCCGGCGATCACCACCGCCATGGCCGGCAGCAGGCGGCGGGCCCGCCGCAGCCAGAACCGCGCCAGCGCGATGCCGCCGGTGCGGTGGTGCTCGTTCACCAGCACGGCGCACACCAACCACCCCGAGAGCACGAAGAAGACCTCGACGCCGACGTACCCGCCGGCCACCCGGGCGTAGCCGAGGTGGTAGGCCACGACCAGCGCCACCGCCATCGCCCGCAGCCCGTCGAGTGCGGGGTGGTACCCGAGCGGCCGGCCCTGCCAGGACGGCCGCCGGCGGGGCGGGGCGGGGCGGGCGGCGGGCGCGTCCGCGCCGTTCCCGGCGACAGCGCCGGCCTCGGCGCCGGTGCCGACGACGGTGTCGGCGACGGAACCCGCGCCGGCGGCCGTGTCGGCGACGGTGCCGAGCGTGGTGGTGTCGGCCGCCACGGTCAGCAGTCCAGGGCGGCGAGGTCGACGGCGGTCGTCGTGGTCACCGACGACGAGGGCTCGTCCTCCGTGGTCGTCGTGGTGGCCTCGGGCAGCGTGGTGGCGGTGGTCGTCGAGGTCGACGGCGCAGCCTCGGCGCGCACCCCGTCCCAGTCGGTGCCCGTCACCAGCTCGATGCCGTCGACGTCGTCGTCCTCGACCAACCGGGCCCCACCCGCCAGCCAGCGCGCCACCAGGTCGGCGGCGGCCTCCTGCCCGGCCGGGTAGCGGACGAGGGTGCCCTCGGCGCCGCCGCCCGGCTCGTCGCCCGCCACCTGGGCGATGAACCCGACCTCGCGCAGCGCGTCCGTGGCCTCGGCACCCTGGCGGGGCGCGCCCGTGCCGTTGCGCACGGTGAGGCGCACGCCCTCGGGCTCGAGCGCCTCGCCCGACCCGCCCCGGAAGATGGCCAGGGTGGCCTCGGTCTCGGGGCCCTCGACCAGGTGCAGGATCTGGGCCTCGCCCACCGTGTCGGGGGTGCCCTCGACCGAGTACGTGACCAGGTCCTCGGGGTCGAACGACCGGAAGTGGGTGGCGAGGTCGAAGATGTCGTCGGCGGTCAACCCGCCGTCGACGGTGATGCCCGACAGGCCCACGTCGATGAGCTGGTCCATGGTGCCGGGGTTGCGGGCGCCCCGGTCGATGGCGCGCCGGAGCGCCCGGCGGATGAAGTCCTGCTGGCGCGCGATGCGACCGATGTCGGACCGCGGGTCCTCGACCCACTCGCCGTCGATGCGCTCCTCGTAGTGGCGCGAGCGCACGTAGGCCAGGGCCTCGACCGGGTCGAGGGTGTGGCAGCCGGCCTCGCGGATGTCGAGCCCTGTCTGGCGGTCGCGGGCCGGCCGGGGGATCGGCACCGGCACCCCGTCGATCGCCTCGACCAGCCCCCGGAACGAGGCGAAGTCGACCTGCACGTAGTGGTGGACCGGGATGGCGAAGTTCTCGGCGATGGTGCGGATGAGCAGGCGGGGCCCGCCGAGCTGGATGGCCAGGTTGATGCGGCCCTGGCCCCGCCCGTCGGCCAGGGTGACGTAGAGGTCGCGGGGCAGCGACAGCAGCGCGGCCCGCCCCGAGGCCGGGTCGGTGCGCAGGATCATGATGGTGTCCGAGCGCAGCGTGGCGCTGCGCCCGATGCGCACCGCGTCGTCCTCGGGCAGCCCGGCCGCGCTGTCGACGCCGACGATGAGGTAGTTCTCGGGCTCGCCGGGCTCGGGCACCTCGTCGAGGACACCGCTCAGCTCGACCCGGGGCAGCCGCTCGTACTTGCGGAACAGGTAGCCGAGCCCGGCGGCGCTGGCGACCAGGCCGATGGCCGACAGGCACCCGCCCGCGATGGCCAGCCGCTGCCCCCAGGTGCGGCCCCGCCGCCCCCCTTCGTGGCGCTCACGCGGTCGCCGCACGGGCCGATGCTACTCAGCCGGTGTCGCGCCCCTGCGGGGCGCCCCCCGGCGTCCACGCCGGGCCTGCGACGGCCGACGGCGACCGGAGGACGAGCTGCTCGAGGCCCACGCCCGGGAACGCCAGCGCGGTCGCCATGGTGGCCACCAGCACCGCGGCCACGTCGTCGGTGTGCATGAACTGCTCCTGCATCACCCCGTGGCGGATCCAGCTCTCGACGGCGCGGCCCAGCTCGCCGGCCTCGAAGCCGTCGCCGAACTCGCTGGGCTGGGTGGCGCCCACGACGACGCAGGTGACGCGCGCCCCCGGGTGCTCGACCCGCCAACCCCGCAGCGACGCCTCGAGCGCCGCCTTCGACGCCGCGTACGGCACCAGCCCGTGGCGGGGCGCCCCCGAGGTCTCGGACGACAGCACCGCGGCGACGCCGCCGGGCGCCATGTGCGGCAGGGCCGCCTGCAGCAGCAGGTTCAGGCCCACGACGTTGGTGCTCAGCGTGGCGTGCCACGTGGCCGCGTCGGTGTCGGCCAGCGGACGCAGGCTGGCGAACCCGACGGTGTGCACCAGCAGGTCGATCTCGCCCAGCTCGCCCACCGCCCCGGCCACGATCTGCTCGGGTCCGCCCGGCCGGCAGACGTCACCGGCGACGGCCACGCCCCCGCCGGCCTTGGCGACGGCCGCGGCCAGGGCGTCGGCTCGGCGGGCCGCCAGGACGACCCGGGCCCCGGCCCGCACCGCGGCGACGGCGGTGGCCCGCCCGATGCCGGCTGACGCGCCGACCACCAGAACCCGGCGGCCGGCGAGAGCAGCCGTCACAGCGCGGCGGCCAGCGACTCGACGGCCGCCTCCGGGCCGC
>DASTFE010000379.1:0-8100 GCA_035708905.1 Acidimicrobiales bacterium
GGCCCCCGCGCGGCTACGTGGCCGCCGACCTCGTGGCCGAGGGTGAAGGGCAGGTGCCAACCGAGCGCCTCGGCCACCTCGGCCGGCATGCGGGCCATGTCGAGGTCGGAGTGGCACAGGCCGTTGCCCGCCACCTCGACCAGCGCCTCGCCGGGGCCGGGCTCGGGGACGGGGACCTCGACGAGCTGCGGCGGCTCACCCCAGCGCACGATCCGGTAGGCGGCCATGGTCCCCCTCATGACGTCATCGTGGCGGGGCGGGGCGCGCGGCCTCCAGTCGGCATGACCGCCGCCCACCCCGGGTAGGCATGGCCGCCAGTGACGATCACCGAGAGCGACCCTCCCACCGGCGAGGCCCCGTTCACCCATGGCGTCGCCAGCTTCGACCCCACCAGCGACGGCGTGCTGCTGTGGACCCGGGCGCCCGGCGCCGGGCGGCTGCAATGGCGGGTCGCCGCGGGGCCGGGGGCCGAGCCGGCGGCCCAGGGCGAGGTCGCCGTGCCCGCGGGCGGCGACCACTGCGTGACCGTGCCGGTCGACGGCCTGGCGCCCGCCACCAGCTACGTCTACTGGTTCGAGGCCGGCCCCACCCGCTCGCCGCTCGGCCGCACCCGCACCCTGCCCGCCGCAGGCACCGACCCCGTGCGCCTCGCGGTCGTGTCGTGCGGCGACTACTCCCGCGGGCACTTCGCCGCCTACCGGGCCGTCGCCGAGGCCGACGTCGACCTGGTGCTGCACGTGGGCGACTACATCTACGAGACCGTCGGGAGGGACGAGGTCCGCACCGCCCTGCCCGACCACGACGTCGTGACGCTCGACGACTACCGGGCCCGCTACCGCCAGACCCGCGGCGACCCCGACCTGGTCGCCCTGCACCAGCGCCACCCGATGGTGGCGATCTGGGACGACCACGACATCGCCGACAACGCCTGGCGCCACGGGTCCAAGCACCACGACCCGAACGAGCACGGGCGCTGGGAGGATCGCCTGCAGGCCGCGGCGACCGCGCACCAGGAGTGGGTGCCCGGCCGGCTGCCCGACCCGGACGACCTGCTCACCGTGTACCGCTCGTTCGTCCTCGGCGACCTCGCCGAGGTGGTGCTGCTCGACACGCGCATCGTCGGGCGCGACCAGCACGCCGACGACGATCCCTCGCTGCCCTACGACGACCCCGACCGGTCGATGCTCGGCGACCGCCAGCGGCACTGGGCGCACGAACGGGTGGGCGACACCAGCCGGCCGTGGTGCCTGCTCGTGTCGCAGGTGGTCCTCAACCGCATGGCGCTGCCGGTCGAGGCGGGCGCCCGCCTGGGCGACCTGGCCCCCAGCGGCTACGCGGTCATCGGCGGTCGGGCCATGTGCACCGACGAGTGGGACGGCTACCCGGCCGAGCGCGACGCCCTGGTGCGCGCCGTCGCCGCCCGCGGGCCGGGGGTGGTCACCCTGTCGGGTGACGTGCACTCGGCCTGGGCGTTCGAGGGGCCCTGCCTCGAGGACGACCCGGTCGCCGTCGAGCTGGTCGTTCCGTGCGTGAGCGCCACCCCCATGGGCCGGCAGCTCCCGCGCGGGTGGCGGAAGCTGCTCGGCGTGGTGGCCGAGCGGCTGCCCGAGGCCCGCTGGTTCGAGCTCGAGCGCCACGGCTTCCTCGTGGTCGAGGTCGACGAGGTCGAGGTGCGGGCCCACTGGTTCGCCGTCGACACCGAGGACCCGGCGGCGCGGGCCGAGCCGGTGTCGGCCTGGCGCCACCGCCGGTCGCAGGTCGGCCGGCTGGAGCCGCTCGACGGAGACGGCGGTGCGGCGGGCGACGTGCTCGCGGTGCGCCCGCGGGTCGGGGACCGCCCGCGGCCCCAGGTCGCCGTGCCCGGGCGTCCGCCCGAGCTGGTCGAGGCCGCGGCGCGGGCGGCGCGGCGCCGCCGCCTCGTCCGGCTTGGCGTGCTCGGCCTCGTGGGTGGGGCGGGCGCGCTCGCCGCCGGCGGCGTGCGCCGCCGCAGCGCGCGGCCGTGACCGCGCGTGCGGGCTCGCCTACTTGATGACGGCTTGGTGACGAACGCCACACGCCGGCTCGGGGTGCAAGCGAGCGTCAAGCGGGTACCGAGCGCGCGGCGCGAGAAACAACTCGTACACCGCCGCCGCCCACGCTGGAGGAACGCCCGATGAGACTCGGCGTCTCGATCGCACAGACAGGCCGCCTGGCCGACCCCGCATCGGTCCGCTCGGCTGCCACCGCCGCCGAGCAGGTCGGCTACTCGTCCGTGTGGGTGCTCGACCGCCTCGAGGGCGGGCCCGGGGCCGGCGGCGGGACGGCGGGTACGGCCGATCCCCCGCCCGACCTGATGACCATCCTCGATCCGATCGGCGTGCTCACCTACGCCGCAGCGGTCACGTCCCGGGTGCGCCTGGGCACCAGCGTGCTGGTGGCACCGTGGTACCGCCCCGCGCTGCTGGCCCGGTCGCTGACGTCGCTCGACGTGCTGAGCGACGGGCGGCTGACCGTCGGCCTGGGCCTCGGCGGATCGCTCGACGGGCTCGGCGCCGTCGGCGTGCCCCGGCAGGAGCTGGGCCGCCGGCTGGACGACGCCCTCGACATGCTCGATGCGGTGTGGGGCGGGAACGGAGCGGCGGCCGGTGCCCGCCCCACCCGCGTCGTGCCCGGCCCGGCGCCCATGCTGCCCGGGCCGGTGCAGCGGCCCCGCCCCCCCGTGCTGCTCTCCTCGACCACGCCCGACGGCCTCGACCGGGTGGCCCGCCGGGCCGACGGCTGGAACCCCGCCGGCCTGCCCGCCGACGTGCTCGCCCCCATGTGGTCGTCGCTGCGCGACCTGGCCGCGGGGCACGGCCGCGACCCCGACGCCCTCGACCTCGTGGTCCGGGCCGACCTGGCGGTCACGGACCGCCCGATCGACGGCGAGCGCGCTCCGTACCACGGCACGATCGAGCAGATCGCCGCCGACATCGCCGACACCCGCCGGGCGGGCGCGCACGAGGTGATCCTCGGCGTGCACGGCGACCACCGTCTCGACGACGCCCTGGACGTCTACGCCCGCATCGCCGAGAGCACCGACCTCACCGCAGCGGCCTAGGCCGACGACGGCGCCCGCCCGGGAGGACTCCCCACCTCCCGGTCGGGCGTCGAGCTCGGTCAGCCGCCGATGTCGACGCCCCGCCGCGCCGCCGCCGCGACCACCCGGCGCTCGATCCCGTGGGCGCCGCCCGCGGCCGCCAGCCCGACGGCCCGGGACAGCAGGTCGGTGGCCTCGGCCGGCTCGTCGCCCCGGGCCAGGCGCAGGCGGGCGTCGACCTCGAGCACCAGGGGCTCGGCGTAGCGGTCGCCGTAGCCCTCGAGCTCGCGGCGGGCCACGGCGAGCGCGTCCGCCGCCTCGCTCAGGCGGCCGGCGCCGATCAGCCCGCCCGCCTGGCTGGCCCGGAAGACCACCAAGCCCGTGCGCCCGCCGGCCGCGACGTACCGCTCGACCGCCGGCTCGAGGCTCGGCAGGCCCTCGTCGACCCGGCCCTGCTCGATGAGCGCAGCGGCCAGGGCGACGTGCAGCCCGCGGCCCCAGAACGTGAAGGTGGCGTCCGGGTCGGCGTCGATGCCCCGGCGGGCAGCGCGCTCGGCCCACGCTGGCTCGCCCACGGTCAGCGCGGCCCCGGCGGCCAGCATCTCGACCAGCGACACCGCGTAGCGGTCGGGAGCGGCGTCGACCAGCGCCTCCATGGCCGCCTCGGCCTCCACGGGCCCACCCAGGTCGCCGGCCAGCACGTGGAGGAACCGGCTGAACGGGTGGGGCAGCAGCAGCACCTCGAGGTCGAGGCCGACGGTCAGGTCCGGCGGGCGCGCCCCCTCACCGGCCCGCACCGCCTCGTCGAGCAGCGCGGACGCCTCGGCCACCCGACCGGCGTGCCAGTGGCTGATGCCCAGCGACGCCAGCCCCGTGACCCGCACGATCGGGTCGTCGGCCCCCTCGGCGAGGTCGTGCAGCTGCCGGGCGACCGACGCGGAGCGGGGCAGGTCGCACCGGGTGTCGTACGCGGCCCACTCGGTCCACAGCAGCCGGGCCAGGACGTCGACCCGCCCGGCGCGGGCGGCCAGGTCCTTGGCGCGGCGCAGGTGGGGCGTGTCGGTCACGCTGGCGTAGCCGTGCAGCGACCGCTGGATCGACAGCAGGCGGCTGGTGGTGCGGAGCTCGGCCTCGACGTCCTGGCCCGCGCCCCCGGCCGCCCGCCGCAGCTCGACCGCCCGGGCCAGCATCCCCTCGGCGGCCTCGAAGGCGTAGCGGCGCACCGCCACCTCGGCCGCCCGCTCCAGCGCCAGGGCCGCCCGCTGGCCCGTGCCGATCGGCACCGCGGCCCACAGGTGCTCGGCCAGGATCTCGGCGGCGTCGTCGGCGGCGTCGGCGTCGCCGGCGGTCGCCGCCTCGATGGCGTCGGCCACCCGCAGGTGGATGCGCGCCCGCCGCAGGGCCGACACGTCGTCGGCCAGGACCTCGCGCACGAGGGCGTGGGAGAAGCGGAACGTGGCCGGCCGCTCGGGCACCGGGGCGAGCAGGCGGTGGACGACCGCAGGGTCGAGGCCGTCGAGCACCCCGTCCATCGGCTCGTCCGACGCGCTCACCAGCAGGTCGAGGTCGACGTCGCGCCCGCACACGGCGGCCACCTGCAGCAGTCGGGTCGTGGGCTCGGGCAGCAGCGCGATGCGCTGCCGCACCACGTCGCGCACGCCCGAGGGGACGTCGCCGCCGGGCGACACCGCGCCGAGCGCGCCGGCCCGGTCGGGCTCGGCGGCCACCAGCCGCGCCAGCTCGGTGGCGAAGAAGGGGTTGCCCTCGGCCCGGCGCTGGATGGCGGCGATCACGTCAGGCTCGACCGTGCCGCCGGCGGCCCGCTCGACCAGCTCGGCGGTGGCCAGGTGGGAGATGCCGCGCAGGGTGATGCGCCGGGTGGCGTGGCCCCGCGACAGGGCGGCGAGGGCGTCGACCACGGCGTCGCGGCGGCCCACCTCGAGCTCGCGCACCGTGCAGGCCAGCAGCACCGGCTCGTCGCCGAGCTGCCCGGCGAGGAACGTGAGCAGCTCGAGCGACGGCAGGTCGGCCCACTGGAGGTCGTCGAGGACCAGCACGAGCGGCCGCTCGGTCGCCGCCGTGGCCACCAGGCGGGTGACGGCGTCGAACAGCCGGACGCGGGCGTGGTCGGCCGGCGAGGCGCCCACCAGCGCGCCGTCGCCGTCGCCGGCGTGGCTCGCGCCGTGGCCGCCGACCAGCGCGCCCAACTCGGGGGCCACCTCGTCAGGGCCGAGCCCGGCCACGATCGCCCGCAGCGGCGCCAGCCACGGCCACAGGGCGGGCGTGGCGCCGCCCTCGAAGGCGCGGCCCCAGTGCACGGCCACGCTGCGGCGGGCGGCCTCGGCCGCCACCTCCTCGACGAGGCGGGTCTTGCCGATGCCGGGCTCGCCCTCGACGAGCACGACGCGGGCCCCCTCGCGGGCCTCGTCGAGCGCGGCGAGGGCCTGGCGCAGCTCGAGCTCGCGCCCCACGAACCCGGCCAGGCCGGGCAGCGGTGCGGTGGGCGGGGCGGCGCCGCGCTCGGGCGGTGCGGCCGCGGCGATCGGGGCGGTGCCCGCCCCGGCACCCGCAGTCGGGCCCCCGGCCGCCGGACCGGCACCCGCCCGGGCGCCTCCGACCGGCACGGCCACCGGCTGGGTCAGCGCCGGGTCGTGGGCCAGGATGGCCGCCTCGAGGTCGGTGAGCGGGCGGCCGGGGTCGATGCCGAGCTGGTCGCGCAGCGTGCGGCGGGCATCGTCCAGCACGCGCAGCGCCTCGGCCTGCCGCCCCGAGCGGTACAGCGCGAGCGCCAGGTGGTGGCGGAACTGCTCGCGCAACGGGTTGGCGGCCACCAGCTCGCCCAGCTCGCCGACCACGGCGGCGTGCCGGCCGAGCTGCAGGTCGGCCTCGATCCGGTCCTCGGTGGCGATCATGCGGCGCTCCTCCAGCCGCGCCGCGTAGCCCCAGGCGAAGTCGAGGTGCGAGAACTCGAGCAACGCCGGGCCCCGCCACAGGCCGAGGGCCTCGTCGAGCAGTCGGCGGGCGCCGGCGGGGTCGCCCTCGTCGAGGAGGGCGCGGCCCCGGTCGGCGAGCGACTCGAACCGGCGCGTGTCGAGCGCCTCGGGCTCGACCACCAGCTTGTAGCCGGGCGGGTGCCACACCAGCACCTTGGCGCCCTCGCCGCGGGCGCGGCCGGGCACGAGGGCGCGGCGGAGGCGGGACATGTAGCTCTGGAGCGTCCCGGCCGCCGAGTCGGGCGGCTCGTGACCCCACAGCGCGTCGATGATCGACTCGGCGGGGACGACGCGACCGCCGGCCACCAGCAGCATGGCGAGCACGGTGCGGGGCTGGGTGCCGCCCACGTCGACCGGCGCGCCCTCGTTGACCACCTCGAGGTTGCCGAGCAACCTGAACTCCACGCGTCGTCTCCCTCCGGGCGCCCGCCGCGGCGCGCTACGTCGATTCTCCCACGTCAGCGTTCACTCTCCGAGGTTAGAGGCGGAACCAGTGGGCGAGGCGGAGCCGGCGTGGGAGCATCGCGGCATGGCGACCACCACCCTCCCCGTGGACGAGTCCGCCGCCAGCGACGACCTCGCGGTCGTCGACGCCTGGTGGCGTGCGGCCAACTACCTGTCCGTCGGCCAGATCTACCTGCTCGACAACCCGCTGCTGCGCGAGCCGCTCACGCTCGACCACGTCAAGCCACGCCTGCTGGGGCACTGGGGCACGACTCCGGGCCTCAACCTGATCTACGCCCACCTCAACCGGGTGATCCGTGCCCGCGACGTCGACGCGATCTACGTGTGCGGCCCGGGGCACGGCGGCCCGGGCATGGTGGCCAACGCCTACCTCGAGGGCACCTACAGCGAGATCCACCCCGGCGTCGGCCACGACGAGCAGGGCCTGCGCCGCCTGTTCCGCCAGTTCTCGTTCCCGGGGGGCATCCCCAGCCACGCCGCGCCCGAGACGCCCGGCTCGATCAACGAGGGCGGCGAGCTGGGCTACGCCCTGGCCCACGCCTACGGGGCCGCGTTCGACAACCCCGACCTGCTGGTGGCGTGCGTGATCGGCGACGGCGAGGCCGAGACCGGGCCGCTCGCCGCGAGCTGGCACTCCAACAAGTTCCTCAACCCGGCGGTCGACGGCGCCGTGCTGCCGATCCTGCACCTCAACGGCTACAAGATCGCCAACCCGACCCTGCTCGACCGCATCCCCGACGACGAGCTGACCAAGCTGTTCGAGGGCTACGGCCACACGGTGCACGTGGTGGCGGGCGACGAGCCGTCGGCCGTCCACCGGGCGCTCGCCGGCACCCTCGACGCCGCGCTCGACGAGATCGCCGCCATCCAGCAGGCCTGGCGTGGCGGCGACGACCCGGCGGGCGCCCGCACCGACCGGCCCCGTTGGCCGATGATCGTACTGCGCACCCCCAAGGGGTGGACCGGCCCCAAGGTCGTCGACGGCGTCCAGGTCGAGGGCACGTTCCGCTCGCACCAGGTGCCGCTGGCCAACCTGGCGGCCGAGCCCGAGCACCTGCGCCAGCTCGAGGAGTGGATGCGCAGCTACCGCCCCGACGAGCTGTTCGACGACCGGGGCGCCCTGCGGCCCGAGGTCGAGGCGCTCGCCCCCGACGGCGACCGGCGCATGAGCGCCAACCCGCACGCCAACGGCGGGCGGGTGCGCCGCGACCTCGACCTGCCCGACTTCCGCACCTACGCCGTCGACGTGCCCCAGCCGGGCCACTCGGCCGCCGAGCCCACCCGCGTGCTCGGCCGCTGGCTGCGCGACGTCGTCGCGGCCAACCCCCGCAGCTTCCGCATCATGGGCCCCGACGAGACGGCGTCCAACCGCCTGACGCCGGTGTTCGAGACCACCGACCGCACCTGGGTGGCCGAGACCATCCCGGGCGACGACCACCTCGCCCCGTCCGGACGGGTGATGGAGGTGCTGTCCGAGCACCTGTGCCAGGGCTGGCTCGAGGGCTACCTGCTCACGGGCCGGCACGGCCTGTTCAACTGCTACGAGGCGTTCACCCACATCGTCGACTCGATGTTCAACCAGCA
>DASTFE010000380.1:0-10402 GCA_035708905.1 Acidimicrobiales bacterium
CGGTCGGCCACCGGGTCGAGGACCTTGCCGAGCTCGGACTCCTGGTGCATGTGGCGGGCCAGGTAGCCGTCGACCCAGTCGGTGACCCCGAGCGCGGCGAGCACCAGGGTGGCGCCGCCCACCAGGATCTCGCGCACCAGCACGATCGCGGCGAACCACACCGGCACCGAGCCGTCGACCACGATGCCGCCGGCGCCGACGATGAACAGCAGCCGGTCGGCCACCGGGTCGAGGACCTTGCCGACGTTCGACACCTGGTCCATGCGGCGGGCCAGGTAGCCGTCGACCCAGTCGGTGATGCCCAGCACCGCGAGCAGCCACGCGGCCGCCGCCCGGTTCTCGACCCCGAACAGCAGCCACAGGAACACCGGCAGGCACGACAGCCGCGCCAGGGTGATCAGGTTGGGAAGGGTGGCGATGCGCGTCCCCGAGGCGCCGGTGTCGGCCATCAGAGCCGACAGCGTAGGGTCTCGGGGCCATGGCCACCCTGTTCACCAAGATCATCGACGGCGAGATCCCTGGCCGCTTCGTGTGGCGCGACGACCGCGCCGTGGTGTTCCTCACCATCGCGCCGATCACGCCCGGCCACGCGCTCGTCGTGCCCATCGCCGAGGTCGACCACTGGATCGACCTCGACCCCGATCTGGCGGCGCACCTGATGGTGGTGGCCCGCACGGTGGGTCGGGCCCAGATGCAGGCCTTCTCGCCGACCCGGGTCGGCATGATCGTCGCCGGCCTCGAGGTGCCCCACTGCCACCTGCACCTCGTGCCCATCGAGACCGAGGCCGACCTGTCCTTCGCCCGGGCCGACCACCACCCCGACCCCGCGGCGCTGGACGACGCGGCCGAGCGCCTGCGGTCGGCGCTGCGCGACCAGGGCCACGCCGACCGGGTGCCGGCCGCGGCCTCGCCGGCGTAGCGGCCCGGTCCTCACCCCACCATCTCGTCGGGCGAGGCCGGCACGATCAGCTCGGCCCCCTTGTTGCGCACGCTGTTGACCTGGGTCGTCACCGGCCGCAGCTCGGTGAGCTCGGCCGGCGCCGGCACCAGCAGCCTGCCCAGGGTCTCGATGTCGTCGTTGTCGGGGTCGAGCCACTCGTCCCAGGCCGACGGCGGCAGGATGACCGGCATGCGGTCGTGGATCTGCGCCATGGTCTCGTTGGGCGTGGTGGTGATGATCGTGCACGACCGCAGCGGCTCGCCCGTGCGGTTCCCGTCGGCGTCCTTCGGCCCCCGCCACACCTCCCACAGGCCGGCGAACGCGAACGGCTCGCCGTCGGGCCGGTGGACGAAGTAGGGCTGCTTGCGCTTGCCGCCCGGCACCTTCCGCCACTCGTAGAAGCCGTCGGCCGGGATCAGGCAGCGGCGCCGCTTGAGCGCGGGCTTGTAGGCGTTCTTGGCGGCCAGCGTCTCGGCCCGGGCGTTGATCATGCGCGAGCCGACCTTCGGATCCTTGGCCCACGACGGCACCAGCCCCCAGTGGAAGGCGTCGACCCGGCGGACGCTGCCGTCGGACAGCACCGCGTACACGTCGTTGGTGGGCGCCACGTTGTACGACGGCTCGAGCAGCGCCTCGGGCGCGGCCGCGTCGAAGTACCGGGCGATCTCGTCGGGCGGCGAGGCGGAGACGAAGCGGCCACACATGAGGCCCGACCGTACCGGTTGGCGCTGCGATTGCGGCCGCCCGCCGCGGGGTACTCGTGATGACGGCCATGAGAGGATTGACGACGTGAGACGCACCATCACCGGCCGCACCGACACCGGGCCGATGACGCTCGGCGACCTCCGGCGGTTCGTCGGGTCGCTCGACGCGCTGCCCGACGAGGCCGTGATCAAGGCCCGCACCCGGCTCGGCCGTAGGACCCTGCGATCGATCACGGTCGAAGAGGACGACGACGGCTTCAAGGACTACATCCGCGCCGTCGGCAGGAACGATCCCGACAACGTCGCCACGAGGAAGGCCAGGGAGGCCAAGGAAGCGAAGGAGAAGACCCCGGTCTAGCCGGCCCGAGGGGGCCTGCCCTCTCGTGCCGATCCTCGCGTCGGCGGTGACGTTCGACCCTGTCGATCCCGCCGGCGCCGCCCCACGCTGGGGGCATGACCGCACCACAGCGCGCGGACGGCACCGGCTCCGCCAGCCGGAGCCGCACGAGCGCGCAGGTGTCCGTCACCGACCACCTCGTGGCCCCGGCCAAGGCGATCCGGGTGCTCGGCGCGCTGCGCCGGGGCCTCGACGAGCTCGACGAGGTCGACCTCGACGCCGAGGCCCGCCGCCGGGTCGCCGCCGCCCAGCGGGCCGCACTGATCGAGGCGGCGAGCGCCGTCTCGGAGGCGCTCCTCCACGAGATGGTCGCGCTCCACGTCGAGCCGCCGTCCCCGGTCGCCACGCTCGACCAGCTGAGGATCGGCCAGGCCCAGCTGCTCGGGTGGCTCAACGGCCTCGTCCTCGCCGAGGCGACGGTCGACGGCCCGGTGGCGATCGGCCAGGTCCTCCTCGTCGGCGAGCTGCCCGAGGCGGTGACGCTGTGAGTCGCGCGACCCGTACGGCGTCAGCCGCTTAGCCAAGTTAGCTAACATGACGTGATGGGCGAAGCTGCCGAGCAGTTCAACATCCACGAGGCGAAGACCCAGCTGTCCCGCATCATCGAGCGGGTCGAGAAGGGAGAGCAGGTCGTCATCAGCCGGGCGGGCGTCCCCGTGGCCAAGGTCGTGCCCATCCCCACCCGCGCGAACCGTCGGGGTCGAGGTTCGCTCGCCGGTCAGATCGAGCTCGCCGATGACTGGGATTCCCCCGCTGTCAACGCGGAGGTCGCCTCGGACTTCGGTGTGACCCGGTGACCTCCCCCAAGCGACTGCTCCTCGACACGCACGTCGTGCTGTGGTGGCTCGCCGATGACCGGGCGCTGTCGGACGACCTCAAGAGGACGATCGACGAGGAGGTCGACGTCTTCGTCAGCGCTGCGACCATCTGGGAGGTGGCGATCAAGCAGCAGCTCGGCAAGATCACCGCACCGGCCGACCTGCCGGAGAAGATCCGCGACAGCGAGCTTCCCAACCTGGCCATCACCTCGGACCATGCCATCGCTGCCGGACGCCTGCCACCGTTCCACCGAGACCCCTTCGACCGCATGCTGGTGGCGCAGGCCCGGTCCGAGGCGCTCACCCTCGTCACGCGGGACGCAGCGCTCGCAACGTACGAGGTCCCCCTGCTGCTCGCCTGAACAGGTGGCGGTGAGCAGGCACCTGGCGGTCACACCAGGTCCGGCTCGCCCATCTGCTCGATCTCGCCGTCGAGCACGTGCCGGTCGCGTCGACGAGCTCGCCGAACAGCGGCGCTGAACGCAGCGCGGGCGGCGACGGCGATGGCTGCCCCGCCGCCGGCGAGGAGCGGCAGCAGCTCCTCGACCGGGGCGCCGGCGACGTGGGCGATCATGCGCTCGGGTACTCGTCGTGGCGGCGGAACCACATGCCCTCGCCGTCGTTGCGGCCCCTGGGTGCCCGGTCGAGCCACTGGTACATGCCCCACAGGGCGTCGACGCCTCGGGAGTAGGCGGAGTAGGTGTGGTACACCTCGCCGTCCTCCTGCACGAAGGCGCTCATGCCCGGCGACTCGGCGGCATCGACGTAGGCGTCCGACGTCGGGTCGAGGCCATCCGTCGGGGCGTCGACCGGGCGGAAGTTGTAGGTCGCCTGGCCGGTCGCCAGCTGGCGCTCGGTGAACGACACGCCGAAGTCGGCGTTGAAGTCGGACCCGGACGACGAGGCCCAGGGGAAGGTCCAGCCCATGCGCTGCTCGTAGGCCTGCAGCTGCGCCAGGGACGCACGGGAGACCGCGGTGAAGGCCACGTCGTGGTTCTGCAGGTGGATCCGGATGCCGTCGAAGCCGCCCGCGATCGACGAGCAGCTCGGGCAGCCCTCCGTCCAGCTCGGGGCGTACATGAAGTGGTACACGATGAGCTGCGAGCGGCCGCCGAACAGATCCCGCAGGGAGGCGGGCCCGTCGTCGGTGTCGAAGACGTAGTCCTTCTCGACCCGCACCCAGGGAAGCTCCTGGCGTCGGCGAGCCAACTCGTCACTGCGCCGGGTCAGCTCCTTCTCGGCGTCGAGCAGGGCGAGCCTGGCGCTCAGCCAGTCCTCGCGGCTGCCGATGGCGTGTCTTGTCGTGGGAGTGGTCATGCCCATTGAGAGACGGGGAGAGGCGCCAACTCATCGCTCCCCGGCGAGATTCGTGCCCGGCACCTCCTGCGGCAGCGCGAACCAGCGATGGGTGGACGGGTCGAGGAACGCGTTCATCTCGGCGACCTGCCCGTCCCGGAGGGTCAACACGTTGAGCGTGCGGAGCAGGAAGCGGCCGTCGTCCGGGTCGCGCCGGTAGCACGCGACGGCGAGCTGTCCGCTGACGACGAGCGGCCGGGCGCGGTAGGGGTTCCGGAAGATGTGCTCGGACAGGATCCGCCCGATGTCGGCCTTCCCGAGGAACCACGCGGGGTACGGCGGCATCGTGAGGCGTACGTCCTCGGCGAGCATGTCGAGCAGGGCATCGACGTCGGCCCGCTCCCATGCGGCCACGAAGGCCGCCACCAGGTCGTGCTGGCCCCGCTCCCCCATCGCCCGCAGCTCAGCGGCCTGCGTGCCCTGGACGATCCGGTGGTCGACGGCCTTGCGCGCCCGCTGCAGCGCGCTGTTCACCGACGCCACGCTCGTATCCAACGCCTCGGCCACCTCGGCGGCGGAGAGCTCGAGCACCTCCCGGAGGATCAGCACCGCGCGCTGCGTGGCGGGCAGCTTCTGCAGCGCGGCGACGAAGGCCAGCTCGACGTTCTCGCGCTGCTGGTAGCGGGCTGCGGGGTCGGTGAGCTCGGGCTCCGACGGATAGGGCTCCAGCCAGGCGGGGTCGCCCGCCCGGAACTCGCCGAGATCGTGGACGTCGGTCGAAGCCGGGCCCAGGTCGGACGACAGCACCCGCTGGGGCCGGCGCTGGGCCAACCGCAGGCACACGTTGGTGGCGATGCGATGGAGCCAGGTCCGCAACGAGCTGCGTCCCTCGAACCCGCCCAGCCCTCGCCACGCGGCGAGCAGGGTCTCCTGGAGCGCGTCCTCGGCGTCCTGGAGCGAGCCGAGCATGCGGTAGCAGTGCGCGTGCAACGGCCGCCGGTACAGGTCGACCAGCTGCTCGAACGCCGCCGTGTCGCCCCCTCGGGCAGCGACCACCAGTGTCGTCTCGGGTGTACCCACCCCAGAACTATGGCGGCCGCCGCAGCGATTGCGGATCCGGGGGTGGCAGGACATCGCCGGCGGCAGGGCGTCACGGGCGGCAGAGCATCGCGGGTGGCAGGGCGTCACGGGCGGCAGGGCGTCGCGGGCGGCTCCGAGCGGCGAGGCCCGGGGGCCCCGAGGCAATGACGGTCGCTCCGGCGCTCGCGAGGCGATAGCCGTCGGGGGCCGACGGCGATTGCCTCGACACGAGCGGGGCGACGGCTATCGCCTCGACGATCCATCGGGTGCGAGGCTGCGGAATGCAGCAGAAGAGCCGGCCCTTGCGGACCGGCTCTGACCTGCTCGCTGGTCGGGCTGACAGGACTTGAACCTGCGACCCCTTGACCCCCAGTCAAGTGCGCTACCAAACTGCGCCACAGCCCGACGGGGAACCGCCATGGTAGCAACCCCGGCCCGCTCCCCCGCCAACTGTTCCCGCCGGAGGGCGAAACCCCTCGCCGGGCGCCGGCGATCACGGTGACGATGAACTCGGCGGCCGTAGCGACGCCGGCCGGCCTCCCCCTGCGACACAGGCCGGCACCGGTGCGCATCGACATCACGGTGCCCCATGCCGCGCGCATGTACGACTACCTGCTCGGCGGCACCACCAACTTCGCCGTCGACCGGCAGGCCGTCGAGCAGGCGGCCGACGCCATGGGCGGGCTCGAGCGGGCCCGCGCCCAGGCCCGGGCCAACCGGGCGTTCCTCCGCCGGGCCGTGCGCCACCTGGCCGGCGAGGCCCACGTCCGCCAGTTCCTCGACATCGGCACCGGCATCCCCAACGGCGACGGCACGCTCGACGTGGCGCAGCGCGTCGCCCCCACGTCGCGGGTGGTGCACGTCGACAACGACCCGGTGGTGCTCGCCCACGCCCACGCCTTTCTGCGCAGCACGGACGAGGGCGCCTCGGCCTACGTCGACGGCGACCTGCGCGACCCCGAGGCGATCCTCCGCGAGGCGGCGCAGACCCTCGACCTCACCCGGCCCGTGGCGCTGGTGCTGGCCGAGGTGCTCGACCTCGTCCCCGACGGCGACGACCCGTACGGCATCGTGGGCCGGCTCGTCGCCGCCGTGCCGCCGGGCAGCTACCTGGTGGTGTCGCACCTCACTGCGGACCTCCAGCCCCAGCCGATGACCGCGCTGGCCGAGCGCCTGAACTGCTCGGCGCACGAGACGTACGTCCTGCGCGACCGCGCCGGGGTCCGCCGGTTCTTCGACGGCCTCGACCTCGTCGAGCCGGGCGTCGTCCCGATCGACCGGTGGCGCCCGGGCCGGGTGTCGCCTGCGCCCGCCCGACGCCGGTCGCCGTCGATCTACGCCGCGGTCGGCCGCAAGCCCTGACCCGGCGGCACCGCCGTCAGACGATCCAGCCGATCACCTGCACCAGGCGCCACCCCAGGTACAGCACGACGGCGACGAGCAGCACCTTGAAGTGCCAGGGCGCGCCCGGCGTGTCCGCGCCCTCGGCCGGGGGCTCGGCCACCCGGCGGCCGCACGTCGGGCACGACCCGTCGGGCTCGAGCGAGTTGGGGTTGAGGAAGCGGCTGCAGGTCTCGCACCAGGGCATCGGACACGTCCACAGCGGGTGGTGGGGTGGCCCGGAGGCCCGGGGCCCGTGTCACGCCGGGCGGGGGTGGAGCCGGGGCCCGCCGCTGCGACCCGCGACGGTACGGCGTGGCCGACCGCCTCGGCCAGCCCGGGGCGGCAGGCGCCGCTCAGACCGGCGGCACGCCGTGGCGCCGGTCGGAGAACGACCGGTCCTTGGTGTCTGCCAGCGCCAGGCGGCGGGCCACCTCGCCGCGCAGGTCGCCGAAGTCGACCACCGCGTCGACCACCAGCTCTGACGCCAGCCGGTAGAGGTCGACGTCGGCCTCGTACAGCTCGCGCTCGGACCGCACGAACGCCGCGCGCTCGTCGGGGTCGTCGATGGCGGCGATGCGGTTGGCGAACACGGCGTTCACCGCCGCCTCCGGGCCCATCACCGCGATGCGGGCCGTGGGCAGGGCCAGGGTGGCCTCGGGAGAGAACGCCGGGCCCGACATGGCGTAGAGGCCGGCGCCGTACGCCTTGCGCAGGATGACCGACACCTTGGGCACCGTCGCCTCGCTGACGGCCGTGACCATCTTGGCCCCGTGGCGGATGATGCCCGCCCGCTCGACCTCGGTACCGATCATGAACCCCGGCACGTCGGCCAGGAACACGAGCGGGATGTTGAAGGCGTCGCACAGCCACACGAACCGGGCCGCCTTGTCGGCCGAGTCGACGAACAGCACGCCGCCCTTGACCATGGGGTTGTTGGCCACGATGCCGACCGGTCGGCCCTCGAGCAGCCCCAGGCCGGTCACCACCTCGGGGGCGAACAGCGGCATGCGCTCGAAGAACGACTCGGCGTCGACCAGGGCGTCGATGACGTCGTGCACGTCGTAGGCCAGGTGCTCCTCGGCGGGCACCATGTCGGCGGTGAGCGGCCGGGCCGGGGGCTGGGGCTCGTAGCGGGGCGGCGTGTCGCGCCACGTCTGGGGGAAGTAGTGGAACCAGGCCCGGGCCTGGTCGATGGCGTCGTGGTCGTCGACGGCCAGGTTGTCGCCGCAGCCCGACACGGTGGCGTGCATGCGGGCGCCGCCCATCTCCTCCAGCGAGGTGACCTCGCCGATGACCATCTCGGCCATGCGGGGCGAGCCCAGGTACATCGAGGCGTTGCCCTCGACCATGAACACGACGTCGCAGAAGCTGGGAATGTAGGCGCCGCCGGCGGCCGACGGGCCGAACAGGCAGCAGACCTGGGGCACGCGGCCGGACAGCCGCACCTGGTTGTAGAAGATGCGACCGGCGCCCCGGCGCCCGGGGAACAGCTCGACCTGGTCGGTGATGCGGGCACCGGCCGAGTCGACCAGCCAGAAGACCGGCAGCTCGTGGCGCAGGGCGTGCTCGGTGAGCCGCACGATCTTCTCGACCGTGCGGGCGCCCCACGACCCCGCCTTGACGGTGGGGTCGTTGGCCATGACGCACACGGGCCGGCCGTCGATGCGCCCGACGCCGGTGACGACGCCGTCGGCCGGCAGGTCGGACGCCCGGTTGTTGGCCAGCAGCCCGTCCTCGACGAACGAGCCGGCGTCGAGCAGCAGGTCGAGACGGTCGCGCACGAACAGCTTGTTCTGGGCGGCCAGCTTGTCGCCCACCTTGGCCAGGTTGCCGGCCAGGGCCCGCCCGGTGAGCCGGGCCAGCTCGTCGCTGCTGTGAGGGGCCGGGGCGGCGGTGCGGTCGTCGCGGTCGTCGCCGGCCACGTCAGGTGCGACGGATCGCCAGGATCGCCACGTCGTCACCCATCGCCTCGGTGGCGAAGTCGCGGGCCGTCTCGAGCAGGCTCTTGCACAACACGCCGGCGGCGACGTTGGGGTCGCGCCGCACGGCGTTGGCGATGCGCTCCTCGCCGAACATCTGCTCGCCGTTGCGCACCTCGGCCAGGCCGTCGGTGTACAGCAGCAGCAGGTCGCCGGGGTTCAGCCCGATCTCGCGGCTGTGGTAGGTGCCCTTGGGGTCGAGCATCAGCAGCGGCCCGGTGGCGCGCAGCGGGCGCACCTCCTTGTCGTGCCACAGCCAGGCGGCCGGGTGGCCGGCCGAGGCGAACCGCAGGGTGCCGGCCTCGGTGTCGAAGATGACGACCACCAGGGAGATGAACTCCTCCATGCGGTCGGGGGCCGCCATCTGCGTGTTGAGCTCCTCGAGCGCCTGGGCAGGGTCGCGGTACTGGCGGAGGAACACCCGCAGCAGGTACTTGGCCTGGAAGGCGGTGATCGACGCCTCGATGCCCCGGCCGGTCACGTCGCCGATCACCGCGGCGATGCGGGTGGGCGCCACCCGGAACACGTCGTAGAAGTCGCCGGCCATGACGCCGGTGCCCGCCTGGTAGACGCGCCCCAGCTCGAAGCCGGCGAAGTCGGGCAGGTCTTCGGGGGCGAGGCGGGCGGCCCAGCGCTTGGGGGCCAGCTCCTCCTGGCTGAGGACCTCCTCGGCCTTGCGCTCGATGGTGGTGCGGTCCTCGGCCAGGCGCGTCTCGCGGGCGAAGTCGCGCCCGTAGGCCACCGACAGGGTCACCGGCACGAGGATGAGCAGGAACAGCAGGCTGGGGATGCGCTCGCCCGCGGCCACCACGCCGCCGGCGGCCAGCGCCAGCACGCCGTACAGGCAGGTGGTGTGGAGGTCCTTGCGGAAGGCCGAGCGCGCCAGCACCGTCACGTCGGCGTCGTGCCCGCGGTCGGCCTCGACTCGCTTCCAGACCAGGTGCAGACGGCGGGTGGAGCGCGCCCAGACCAGCGCAGCGATGAGGGAGGCGACCCCAACGAGGGCCAGGATCGGCTTCATGTCGCTGGGGATGCTAGTAGCGCGGACGGCGTCGGTGTACCGGCTGTCACGGAGCTGTCACTCACCGCGCCGGCGGACCCGCAGCTTCACGGCGGTCGCCCCCAGGTCGAACGCCTCGCGCAGCTTGCGCTCGAGGTACCGGAGGTAGGTGCGAGGAAGCTCGCGGTTGACGAACAGGGTGAACGTCGGCGGCTCGGACGCGCCCTGGGTGGCGTACAGCACCCGGGCGCCGCCAGGGGCCGGATGAGCCGCCTGGGCGTCGCGCAGCACGGCGTTGACCCGGCTGGTCGGCACCCGCCGGTGATAGGCGTCGACGCTGGTGGCGAGGGCGGGGAACAGCTTGTGCACGCCCTTGCCCGACAGGGCGCTGACCTGCAGCACCGGGGCGTCGCCGACGAATCGCAGCTTGTCGGTGACCTGCCAGCGCAGGTCGGCCCGTTGCTCGGCGTCGAGCAGCTCCCACTTGTTGAGCACGACCACGATCGGGCTGCCGGCGGCGTCGATGCGCTCGGCCAGGCGCTGGTCCTGGCCGGTGACGCCCTCGGTGGCGTCGATCACCAGCAGGGCGACGTCGGCCTCGTCGACGGCCTGCAGCGCCCGCACGAGCGAGTAGTACTCGGTGCCCTCGTCGATGCGCGCCCGTCGGCGCATGCCGGCCGTGTCGACCAGGCGCACCGGGCCCAGGTCGGTCTCGATGATCGTGTCGATCGTGTCGCGGGTGGTGCCCGGACGGTCGTGCACGACGGACCGCTCGTCGCCGGTGAGCCGGTTGAACAGCGTCGAC
>DASTFE010000381.1:0-35897 GCA_035708905.1 Acidimicrobiales bacterium
TCTTCGTCCGCGACGCCGCCACCACCATGTGACCCAGTCCACGCCTCTCAGGAGACCGGGCCGCAGCGGCTCGCAGACATCGCGACACCTATGACACGGGTCGGGGACGTCGCCGGCGAGAGCCCGCTGACGGGTGGCACCGTAAATCGGGCATCGATCACGGCGGCGATCGGTATGGTCGGCGGCCAGCCATGTCCACCCCCCTCGACGAAGCTGTTCCGGCGCCCCCGCGCGCCCTGGCGGTCACCCGAAGCGACCGCGATGCGTTCGCGCTGCTCGACTGGGGTCTGTTCGTTGCCGTCAGCGGCATCTGGGGCGCCTCGTTCCTGTTCATCGCCATCGGGCTCGACCACTTCCATCCGGGCCTCATCACCTTGGCCCGCGTCGGTCTGGGCGCCGGCGCGTTGGCGTTGCTTCCCGGGGCGCGGACGCGCATCGATCGGGCCGACTGGCCGCGGCTGGTCGCCGTGTCGGTCGTGTGGGTCGGCATCCCCTTCACGCTGTTCCCGTTGGCGGAGGAGCACATCAACTCGGCGGTCACCGGCCTGCTCAACGGTGCCACACCGATGTTCGCCGCCCTGGTCGCGGCCCTGTTCTTCGACCGCGCGCCACGGGGCCCGCAGCGGTGGGGGCTGGCTGTCGGCTTCGCCGGCATCGCGCTCGTGAGCCTCGGCACGGCAGCCGAGGGTGGCACGGCGTTCGTCGGCGTCCTCATGGTCCTCGCCGCGACGGCGTGCTACGGCGTGGCCACCAACCTCACCGGCACCATCCAGCAGAGGTACGGCTCGGTGGCTGTCATGTCGAAGGTGCTCGCGCTGGCCACGCTCTGGACAGCCCCGTTCGGTCTGTGGGGATTGGGCCGCAGCGGGTTCGGCTGGGGAGCGGCGACAGCCGTCGCCGTGCTCGGGGTGGTCGGAACGGGCATCGCGTTCGCCTTGATGGCCACGCTGGTGGGCCGGGTCGGTGGCCCCCGAGCCAGCTTCATCACCTATCTCATCCCGGTGGTCTCGCTGGTGCTCGGCGCGCTGTTCCGCGACGACCGGGTCTCGGCGTGGGCACTGCTCGGTGTCGTCCTGGTGATCGGCGGCGCGCTGCTCGCGTCCCGTCGCGAACACTGACCCGGAAACGGGCCTGCTGTCACCCCTGGACCGGCTCGTCCCGGTCGGTGGCCGGACCGGGCTCGGTGGCGAGCAGGAACCGGCCCATCTCGTGGGCGACCACCTCGGGCTCGTCGAGCATCGAGAGCACGTAGGCACCGGGAACGTCGACGTAGCGCCCGCCGGGCAGGAGCTCGGCCAGCCTGTGCCCGTGCTCGGGCGGCATGACCTTGTTGTCGGGCGACCACAGGACGAGAGCCTGGCCCGTGAAGCCTCGCAGCGCCTCGGTGTCGCGGGTCAGGGTCGGTCCGTCGAACGTGCTGCGGCAGTAGGCGAGCAGGTCGCGTCGGACGCCGGGCTGGCGGAGCACCGGCTCGGTCCAGCCGCGGACGAGCTCGTCGGGAAGCGGTCGGCGCACCATCTGACCGAACAGCAGCGGCAGCCGGCGCAGCCAGCCGATCCGCAGCTGCCACGCCGCCAGCCGCAGGCCGCCGGGAACCGCGGCCGCGAGCGCCACCATCTTCCCCGGCAGGCCAGGCGGGAAGTTGTCGAAGGCCTCGCACGGCAGGATGACCTGACGTGACACCCGTTGGTCGCGGCCGTGTGCGGTGAGGAAGAGCCCGCCACCCCAGTCGGAGTGCACCAGCGTCACGTCGTCGAGGTCGAGTGCGTCGAGCAGGTCCGCGACCAGGGTGACCTGGCCGGACAGGGTCAGGTCGGCGTCGGGACGCATCGGGCGGCGGTGGGCGCCCAACGGCAGGACGGGACGCAGGTAGCGGAACCCGGGCGGTAGCAGCGGGAGGACCCGGTCCCACACCGTGTGGTCCATGAGCACGCCGTGGAGCAGGACGACCGGAGGGCCGGACCCGGTCTCGTCGTAATCGATGTCGCCGGCCGGGACTGTGACGGTGTGCATGGCTCCTCCGTGACGACCACGCCGTTGGAACGGTCTCTCCAGAGCATTGTCTACGTGAGGATCCAGCGGACCGGGCCTGAGCACGAGACGAGAGGGAACGCCTGCGACGAGCAGTGCCCCCTCGCAACGGAGCGCCACGGCCACGGTCCTCAGGTTGCGTGGGCGAGGACCGAGAGCACCGGCCGGCGGCCTGGGTGATGGTGACCGATCTCGACCGTGGGGAAGCCGGCGGCGCGACACCGCTCCGCGAAGAGCGTGGCCTGCTCCTCCGTCCAGCCGTGGCTGCGGAGGCCTGACGCTCCGGGTTCGACCCGACGCTCGATGGCGAGGAAGCGTCCTGACGGACGCAGCACGCGCCGGGCTTCGGCGAGACCCGCGTCGAGGTCGTGCCAGTGGTGCACGGTCGCGAGCGACCATGCGACGGTGGCCGAATCGTCAGGAAGCGGCAGGGCTTCGGCGGCCCCGTCCAGGTAGCGGACCGCTGCGTGGGTGCGGCTCGCTCGGGTCAAAGCACGGCCGACACGCAGCATCACGGCCGCAGGGTCGACACCGGTGACCGACGACGCCCCGCGGGCGGCCGCGCGACGCACCGCGACGCCGGGGCCGCACCCGATGTCGACGACGTCGTCGTCCGGGCCAACGTCGGTCAGGGCGATGGCGAGCTCGGCGTCGGCACCACGTCCGATGGTGAAGACCACTGCCGCCGCGAGGCCGCTGAGTCCCGCGAAGCCCGGGTGGCGGGCGTGATGGTTCGGGGGCAGGGCTGCGTCCCCCGTGGGAGTCGAGGTGCTCATGGATCGACCTTGACAGTTGAACTTCGGTTCAAGTCAAGGTGGTCGGGTGGACGACCCTCTTCTGACCATCGGCGAGGTCGCGCGACGCGCCGGCGTGGCGACCTCGACCGTGCGGTTCTACGAGCGGCGAGGCCTGCTCACCGCCGACGCCCGCCACTCCGGGCAACGTCGCTATCGAGTCGAGACGATGCGCCGGCTCGTGTTCATCGGCATGCTCCAGGACGCCGGCCTGTCGCTCGAGGACATCGCGGGCGTGCTGGATGCTGCGCACATCGCCGACTGGAAGGCGATCGCCCGCCGACGCCTCGCCGTCCTCGATGCCGAGATCGCCCGCCTGCAGCGAGCGCGGGACTACCTGGAAGGTGCCCTGCTCTGCCGCTACGACCACCCCGCCACCGACTGCCGGATCATGGGCGAGGAGATCGATCGACGCCTCGCCCTGTCGGCGACCGAACCGACCTGATGTGTACGCCGGTCCGCGCAGCCGGCCGTCGGCGAGCCGCGGGGGACCGGTGTGGCCCGGAGGTCGTCGACGAGCCGCCGCATCAGCGTTGCGAGCGCGCGCGGGCGCCGATCAACCGCCGTGGCGGGCGGTCGCTCACCGCAGGCTGCCGTCGAGCTCGTGCACGGTCAGCCCCCAGTCGGCGATGAGGTCCAGGCTGACGTGCAGCTGCCCGGTGACGTCCTCCGGACAGGCGCACAGCGCCACCACGGCCTCCACCATCTCCTCCAACGACTCGACCTTGCCGGGCTGCAGCGTGTCACCCACCAGCTCGCCGGCCCCCTCGGTGAGCACGGCGGCGCGGGGCGCGACCCCGTTGACCCGGACGCCCGTGCCCGCCAGCTCGGCGCCGAGTCCGTTGGTGACGCGGTCGAGCGCCGCCTTCGACGCCCCGTAGAGGGCGATCGTCGTGCGGTGGGGGCCGAGCTCGAACGGCGGCCCCGGCCACGACCGGGCCGCCCGGCTCGTCACGTTCACGATCCAGCCCCGGCCGGCGGCACGCATGGCCGGTAGCACCGCCTGGGTCAGGTCGAGCGGCGCGTGCACGTTGGCCTCGAACATCACCCGCCGCCGGCGCAGCGGCATGGTGGCGACCTCGCCGTAGATGGCGGCCGCCGCGTTGTTGACCAGGATGTCGAGCGGGCCGCCGAGCGCCTCGGCGGCCTCGGGGACGACTCGGGCCCGCGCCGCGTCGTCGGTCAGGTCGGCGACCACCACGCCGACCTCGTGGCCGTACCGGTCGAGCCGGGCGGCCGTCTCGGACAGGCTGCCGGGCAGGGCGCCGCTGGTGTCGAGCGTGCGGGCGGTGATGGCGACGTCGGCGCCCTCGGCGGCGAGGCGTTCGGCCACGGCGGCGCCGATGCCGCGGCTGGCGCCGGTCACCAGCGCCCGCAGGCCCGTGAACCCGGCGGTCACGCGAGCCCCCGGTCGGCCACGAAGCCCTCGAGGCACTCGCCGATGTAGTGGCAGTCGTCGTCGCCCATCGAGTGGTTGTTCGGCATGATCAGGCCGCACTCCATCACCCTGTCGGCGTTGGGCAGCCCGCCCGGGGGCACCCGGTGGTGCACGTCGCGGAACGCCGGCTGGCGGGTGACGTTCCCTGTCCACACCATGCGGGTGTCGACGCCGTGGGCCTCCATCCACTGCTGGAGGTCGGACCGGCGGACGCCCGCCTCGGGCCGAACGAGCAGCGGGAACATGTGCCACCCCGTCTCGACGCCCTCGGTGAGCCGGGGTGGCGTGAACAGGTGCGGCCAGCGTGCGACGTGCTCGCTCGTGAGGGCGAAGTTGCGCTGCCGGCGGGCCAGGTTGTCACCGAGCTTGCCCAGCTGCACCAGGCCGAACGCCGCCGACAGCTCGGAGGGCTCGAAGTTCCAGCCCACCTCGTCGAAGATGAACAGGTTGTCGTACTCGATGTCGCCGTCGATCGTGCTGAAGAACCGGGTGTCGACACCCTTGCGCGACCCGAACAGCTGAACCTCCGACCGCCGGCCCCAGCGCCGCAGCAGCAGCGCCCGGTCGGCCAGCGCGTCGTCGTCGAAGCACACCATCCCGCCCGTCCCGGCTGCGGTGATGATGTGGGACAGGGCGAAGCTGGTGAGGCTGATGTCGCTGCGCTCGCCGGTCGGGGTGCCGCGCAGGGTGAGCCCCAGCGCGTCGCACGAGTCCTCGACCACCCGGAGCGCGTGGCGGTCGGCGATCTCGCGGATGCGGTCCCAGTCGGGGGCGTTGCCGATGAGGTCGGGCGCGAGGATCGCCCGGGTGCGGGGGCCGATCATCTGCTCGATGCCCTCGACGTCGATCTGGAACGTGTCGGGTGTGACGTCGACGAACGCGGGCACGACGCCCTTGCGCACCATCGGCGCCACGTCGGTCGAGAACGTCACCGCCGAGGTCACCACCTCGTCGCCCGGTTCGAGGTCGAGGACCTCGATCGCCAGGTACAGCGCGGAGCTGCCGGAGTTGCACATGACGCCGCGGCGCTTGGCGAAGAGCTCGGCCACCCGGGCCTCCATGGCCTTGACGTTCCGGCCGATGCGCAGGGCGGTGGGCCCGCCCCTCAGCACCTCGACCACCGCCGCGATCTCGCGCTCGTCGTGGACCGAGCCGGCGTAGTCGATCCGGCGCCCGGGGGTGGCCCGGCTCACCGGTCGCGTCCGGGCGACGCGCGGTCGGCGTCGCGGGTCATGGCGCGGATCCCCACCGGATGCGACCGTAGCAGGTTACTTGACTCCATCAAGTTATGTGCCCGAGCGCCTCGCCAGGCCGACTGCGGGAGCGCCTCGGCTCATCGCGAGGACATCACCGTGCCGGGTCGGCGGCCCGTGCCACGAGGTCGTCCATCCCTCGGCGGATGGCTCGGGACAGCACCTCGATGTCGGGGACGGAGTCGTAGTCGCCGGTCACGCCGAAGTTGACCTGCCCGTCGTAGGAGAAGATGGCCACGCCGATGCGACACTGGGCGGCGAGCGGGACGTACGGGTACGCGGTCAGCATGCGCCGGCCGACCAGGTAGAGGGGCATCTGGGGGCCGGGCACGTTGGTCGTGACCGTGTTGACGTTCCGCTGGGCGGTCTTGGTGGCGATGCGGGCGCCGAGCGCCAGCAGCATCGACGGCGCGAACCCCGACAGCGAGGTCAACGCCTCGCCGGCCAGGGCCTGCCTCGAGTCCTTGAGGTCCGCGAGCTGGGCGCTGACCGCATGGAGGCAGTCCACCGGATCGGGGATGCCGACCGGGAGCTCGGCGATCATGGCGGACACCTGGTTGTCGTAGCGCCCGTCGCCGACGGCGCGGCCGCTCGTGTCGCGGCCTCGCACCGACACCGGTACCAGCGTCCGCACGACCCGGTCGACCTGCTCGCCGCGCGACTGGAGCAGCTGCCGGAACCCGGCGGTGATCGCGGCCAGCACCACGTCGTTGAAGGTGCCACCGAAGGCCTTGCGGACCTGCTTGATGTCGTCGACGGTCGTGGACGCCCACGCGTACCGCCGGTGCGGTCCGATCGGTCCGTTGAGGCTGGACACCGGCGCGGGCCGGACGACGGTCGACATCGCGGCCATGCCCCGCGCCACCTCGCGGAGCTGCGCGACGGCGTGACGCGGCACCCGTGTCGCCGCCCGGGCCGCTCTGACCTGCTCGTAGGGGCTGCGGGCGAGCGTGGCGAGCGCATCCGCGGCGAGCCCGAACGACGACGGGGGCGTGGACGGTAGCCAGGGCTCTGGTGCCGGCGGCGCCGTGTCGGGCGACATGTCGAGCAGCACGGTGACGAGCTCGGTGCCCGACACACCGTCGACCATGCAGTGGTGGGTCTTCGACACCAGCGCCCAGCGGCCCTCGTCGAGACCCTCGACCATCCACAGCTCCCACAGCGGCTTCGCCCGGTCGAGCTGCTGGCTCATCACCCGGCCCACCAGACGCCGAAGCTCGGCCTCGCCGCCCGGAGCCGGCAGCGCGGTGTGGCGCACGTGGTACTCGACGTTGAAGTGCTCGTCGTCGGCCCACACGGGTCGGCCGAGCTGCAGCGGTACGAACCGGACCACCTGCCTGTAGCGGGGGAGCAGGGGAAGCTTCCCCGCGACGGCCGCCAGCAACTCGTCGTACGCCGGTGCGGGCCCGTCGAAGACGAGAACCGAGCCGATGTGCATGTGCGTCACCGCGTCCTCGACGTGCAGGAACGTGGCATCCAGCGGACTCATGCGGTCGACGCTCATGGGCACGCCCCCTTCGGCGGTCGCCTCCGTTGGTGCAACCCGCGGCCCGCCCCTGGGGACACGCTACCTCCCGCCGCGAGCCCCGTCCTCAGTGCGTCGCCCCCGCAGGCGAGGTCACGCGACCAGCGTGAGGGTGACGTCGATGTTCCCCCGGGTGGCGTTGGAGTAGGGGCAGGTGGCGTGGGCCCGCTCGATGACGGCTCGGGCGACGGACGGCTCGAGGCTCGGCAGGTGGACGTCGAGCTCGACGGTCAGCCCGAAGCCACCGGAGGGCAGCACCCCGATGCCCACGCTCGCGGACACCTCCGAGTCGCCGATGTCGAGACGGTCACCGAGCGCTGCGAACTTGAGCGCCGAGTGGAAGCAGGCGGCGTACCCGGCGGCGAAGAGCTGCTCGGGGTTGGTCGCCCCACCGGGCCCTCCGAGCTCTTCGGGGACGCGGACCTCGACATCGAGGCGCCCGTCGTCGGTGCGGACGTGCCCGTTGCGGCCGTCGCCGGTGGCGTGGGCCACGGCGGTGTACAGGGCGGTCACGGCGTCGGTGCTCATGTTGCACGTTTATATCGTGCATGATCTAATTGTGCAACAACGATTTTGGTAGGGTGAGCGACGTGGCGACGACCTACGAGCACATGGCACTCGACCGGCAGCTCTGCTTCGCCCTCCACTCCGCGAGCAGAGCCGTGACGCGGGCCTACGGGCCGCTCCTGGCCCCGGCCGGCCTCACCTACCCGCAGTACGTGACGATGCTCACCTTGTGGGAGCGTCCGGGTCAGCCGATGACCGTCGGCGAGCTCGGAGGCCGACTCCGACTCGACACCGGCACCCTCACCCCCCTGCTGAAGCGCCTCGAGGTCCTCGGGTACGTGCGACGCACACGCGATCGAGCCGACGAGCGCCGTGTCCACGTGGAGCTGACCCAGCGCGGCCTGGCGCTGCGCGACGAGTTGGCCACCGTGCCGAGCGAGATCGTGCGGGCAGCCGGGCTCGACCTCGACGACATCGCGGATCTCCGCCGTCGACTGGTCGAGCTCGTGCGCCACCTCGATGCCGGCGCGCAGGCGTCACCATCGACGTGACCTCGTCGTGCTCGCCACGCTCAGCGCCCAACGCCGCCGAGCGGCTCGCCAGCGGCGCCCGCCATAAGGTGCAGGCGTAGGGCTCGCTGCCTTCGACCGATCCGCACTGCCAGCGGCAGGTCGTCGACGCCCTCCTCGCGGCGTCCCGCGATGGTCGGCGGCCGGACCAAGGTGGTGTGGGACTTCACGAGGAGGGGGAATGAACGTCGGCGTCCAGATGGTGTTCCAGTCCCACGGCTACGGCGCCGACGTCACCGACGGGCAGGTCGTCGCCGAGGAGGTGCATCTCGGGGTGCTCGCCGACGCCCTCGGCTTCGATGCCCTGTGGCCGGTGGAGCATCACTTCTGCGACTACGCGTTCTGCCCGGACAACACGGTGTTCCTCGCCCACATGGCGGCGAGGACGCAGCGCATCCTGCTCGGGACGGGGGCGGTGATCCTGCCCTGGAACGACCCCCTGCGGGTCGCCGAGAAGATCTCGCTGCTCGACCACCTCGCCGACGGGCGAGTGCTGTTCGGTGTCGGGCGGGGGCTGGCACGACGGGAGTACGAGGGGTTCGGCATCCCGATGGACGAGTCGCGCGGCCGCTTCGACGAGGCCGCCCGCATGGTGGTGGACGCGCTCGAGACCGGATGGATCGAAGGCGACGGCCGCTACTACCGCCAGGCCCGTACCCCGATCCGCCCGGCGCCCGCTCGCAGCTTCCGGGACCGGCTCTACTGCGTCGCCATGTCGCCGGACTCGGTCCTCGCTGCCGCGGATCTCGGGGCGCGGATGGTCGTGTTCAGCCAGCGGCCCTGGGAGGACCAGGCCGACGCCATGGCGACGTACCGCGAGCGCTTCGAGGCTGCGCACGGGCGGGCGCCCGCGCCGCCGGTCACCTGCGACTTCGTCTACTGCGACACCGACCCGGCCCGCGCCGAGGACAAGGCCCGCCACCACCTCGCCGGGTACCTGACGAGTGTCATGCAGCACTACGAGCTGGCCTCGGACCACTTCAAGGAGGCCGAGGGCTACGAGTCCTACGGCAACGCCGTCGACCTGCTCCGGGCGATCGGCCTCGAGCGCATGTGTGAGATGTACCTCGGCGTCCAAGCCTGGGGAACGCCGGAGCAGGTGCTCGAGCGTCTGCGCGCCCGCCGTGAGATCATCGGCGACTACGACCTCACGGCGTGCTTCCGCTACGCCGGGCTGCCGATCGAGGATGCCGAGCGCAGCATGCGCACCTTCGCCGCCGAGGTGCTCCCCACGCTTCACGCCGAGCAACGGAGGACACGTGGCCCAGCCCACTCTTGAAGAGCGCTACGACGAGAGGATCGCCGACGGGTTCCTGGCTGCGGCGGCGGGAGGAGGCGGGGGCCTGCCGGACTTCCTCGGCATCGAGCACCTCCGCTTCGAGCCCGGCAGGCTCTGGTGCAGGGCGACGATCCGCGACGAGCTGCTCACCCCGTTCGGGAACGCGCACGGAGGTGCGCTCGCCGCCATCATCGACCACGTCACCGGCATCGTCGTCTATCCGCTCATGAAGCGGGGCCAGTGGGCGGCGACGACCGAGGTCAAGATCAACTACATCGCGCCCGTCCAGGCGGGAGTCGTCGAGACCGAATCGACGGTGCTCGCCATGACCAACCGCAGCGCCGTCGTCCGCGGCGAGATCTACTTCCAGGGCCGCCTCGCCTGCGCCGCCCAGGGGACGCTGACGATCGTCGACCCGAAGTGACCGGTCTGCCCATCGGCACCGCCGGTGCGGGGGACGGCCGGCCCATGGTCGACGCCCTGGTGCTCGAGGCTCCCCGCAGGCTGCGGCCACACGCGGTGCCGCTGCCTGCGGTCGGCGACGACGACGGCATCCTGCGCGTGGAGGCGTGCGGGCTGTGCGGCACCGACCACGAGCTCTACACCGGGGCGATCACCCCCGGCTTCCCGTTCGTGCCGGGGCACGAGGCCGTCGGTGTGATCGACGCGGTGGGTGACCGCGCGGCCGAGCGCTGGGGGGTCACGCAGGGCGACCGGGTCGCCGTCGCGGTCTTCCTCTCGTGCCGGTCGTGCGGGCCGTGCCGGCGCGGGCAGCACCGCCGCTGCGAGCGGCACGGCGTGGCCGACATGTACGGCATGACCAGCGCCGAGGCCCCGCCGGGGCTGTGGGGCGGCTACGCCACCCACCAGTACCTGGCACCCGACTCGGTGCTGCTGCCGGTGCCCGACTCGCTGGCACCCGAGGTCGCCGTGGCCTTCAACCCCCTCGGCGCCGGCATCCGGTGGGGGGTCTCCGTTCCCGGTACGAGGCCCGGCGACGTCGTGGCCGTGCTCGGCTGCGGCATCCGGGGCCTCTCGGTGGCGGCGGCGGCCAAGGAGGCCGGCGCCGCGTTCGTCATGGTCACCGGCGCCGGCGAGCGCGACCATCCCCGGCTCGAGCAGGCCGGTCGCTTCGGCGCCGACCTGGCGGTCGACGTGCACGCCGAGGATCCCGTGGCCCGCCTGCGGGCCGCGGCGAACGTGGCCGGTGCCGATGTCGTCGTCGACGTCACGGCCAAGGCTCCCGCGGCCTTCGCGCAGGGCGTGGCGCTGGCGCGGGCAGGCGGCACGTTGGTCGTCGCCGGCACGAGGGGCGGCGGTGGCACGCCCGGGTTCGACCCCGACCACGTCGTCTACAAGGAGCTGCGCGTCCAGGGCGCTCTCGGCGTCGACACCGCCGACTACCGCGCCGCCCTGGACCTCCTCGCCCGCGGCACGTACCCGTTCGCCGGCCTGCCCCGCCGGACGGTCGGCCTGGACGGCGCCGCGGAGCTCCTCGAGACGATGGCGGGCGAGCGGGGCGTGCCGCCGGTCCACGCCGTGCTGGTGCCGTCGAGGTCGTCCGGCTGAGGTAGCGGCCGCGCTCGGGCGGCACGACCTGCTCGCATGGGGCATCCTGCTGGTGGCCGCACCCCAGGAGCATCGACATGACCAGCACGACCGCCGGGTTCGACCTGGCACAGACCGACCGGCTGCTCACGACCACCCGGGCCGTCCGCCGGCGGCTGGACTTCGATCGGCCCGTCGAGCGCGAGGTGGTCCTCGACTGCCTGCGCATCGCCACCCAGGCCCCGTCCGGCGGGAACACCCAGCCCTGGCGGTGGCTCGTGGTCGACGACCCCGGCGTGCGCGCCGGTCTCGCCGAGCTCTACCGCAAGGGGTACGGGCCCTACATCGAGATGCAGAAGGCGGCCGTGCGGGCCGCCGGCGGCGACGACGACAGCCCGATCCTGCGCAGCTCCGACCACCTGGCCGAGCACCTGCACGAGGTGCCGGTCCACGTCATCCCCTGTCTGCTGACCCGGCTGCCCGAGCGACCGTCGCCGGCTGACACCGCCGGGTTCTACGGATCGATCCTGCCCGCCGTGTGGAGCTTCCAGCTCGCTCTGCGCAGCCGGGGCCTCGGCTCGGCCTTCACGACCCTGCACCTGCACCACGAGCGCGAGGCGGCCGAGCTGCTCGGTGTCCCCGACACGGTCACCATGACCTGCCTCCTTCCGGTCGCCTACACGACGGGCGGCGACTTCCGGCCCGCCGACCGCAAGCCGGTCGAGGCCGTGACGTACTGGAACGCCTGGAAGCAGCGGGCCTGACCCTCGTCGGGCACCGCACGGCGAGCGTCGGCTCCGGGTCACGCGTGGAGGTCGCGCAGGGCGTCCTCGATCCCCCGGTGGAAGGTGGGGTAGGCGTAGATCATCGCCCGGAGCGAGTCGACCGGCACCGCCGCGTGCACCGCGAGGCTGAGCAGGCCGAGCACCTCGCCGCCGTTGGGCCCCATCGCGGTGGCGCCGACGAGCGTGCCACGGTCGCTGTCGGCCACCAGCTTGATCAGGCCCTCGTTGCCGGCCTTGTGGATCCAGCCGCGCGCGGTCTGCGGCACCGGTGTCGCGCCGGTGGCCACGTCGACGCCGGCCTCGCGGGCCTGCGCTTCGGTGAGGCCGACGGCGCCGATCTCGGGGTCGGTGAAGGTGACCCGGGGGACGGCGTGGTAGCGGGCCGGCTCATGGTCCTCGCCGAGGATGTCGGCGGCGGCGATGGCGGCCTGGTACACGGCCACGTGGGTGAACGCCCCCTTGCCCGTGATGTCGCCGATGGCCCAGACGCCGTCGGCCACCCGCAGGCGGTCGTCGACGGGCGCGGCCCGCTGGGACTCGTCGATCCCGACCGCGCCGAGACCGACGGCGGCGAGGTCGGCGCGGCGGCCGGTGGCCACGAGCAGCTGGGTGGCGGCGACGGTCTGGCCGGTGTCGAGGTCGACGGCGACGCGGCTGCCGTCGCGGTGGACTTCGGTGACCGTGGCCGAGGTGTGCACGGCGATGCCCTCGTTCCTGAACACGTCGGCGAGCTGCAGTCCCGCCTCGGGCTCGTCACCGGGCACGAGGCGGTCGAGCGCCTCGACGACGGTGACGTCGACCCCGAACCTGGCGAACACCTGCGCCAGCTCGGCGCCGATGGCACCGCCACCGAGCACGACGAGCGACGAGGGCAGCTCCTTGGCCTCGATGGCCTCGCGGTTGGTCCAGTAGGGCACCCCGTCGAGACCCGGGACGGGCGGGATCGACGCACGGGTGCCGGTGGCGACAACGATGCCGCGGCGAGCCTCGACGACCTGGTCGCCGACGGCGACGCGTCCGGGCGCGACGATGTGGCCCTCGCCGCGCAGGAACCTGCCGCCCGTGCTCTCGAAGCGCTCGACCGCGACGCGGTCGTCCCAGTCGTCGGTGGCCTCGTCGCGGATGCGCCGAGCGACCGGGGCCCAGCCGGGGCGCACGCTGGCGTCGCCGGCCATGCCGGGGACGCGCCGGGCCTCGGCGAGCAGGTTCGCGGCCCGGATCATCATCTTCGACGGGACGCAGCCCCAGTAAGGGCACTCGCCGCCGAGCAGCTCTCGGTCGATGCCGACCACGTCGACGCCGGCCTCGGCGAGCCGGCCCGCCACGGCCTCGCCGCCGGGGCCCATGCCGATGACCACGACGTCGGCACGGAGGGGATCGCTCATCTGATCCCGAGGGCCCGTCCACGACCGACGGCCTGCGAGCGCGACTTCACGCCCAGCTTGCGGTAGATGGCCTTCACGTGCGAGCGCACGGTGTTCACCGACAGGTACAGCTCGCCGGCGATCTCGGTGCAGGTGAGCCGGCTCGACAGGTAGCGCAGCACGGTGAGCTCACGGTCGCTGAGCGGGTCGACGAGGCCGTCGTGGCGGGCGGTGCCGGGCGACGGCACGACCCGGTGCGCGCTCTGGAGGAGGTCGGCGATGTAGGCGGCGGTGCGACCGTCGGCGGGGAGCGACTCGAGGAGCCGCCACAGTCGCGGCCCCTCGGCGACCAGGGTGCGATGGAACCCGGCGGGCTCGGCCAGGGCGAGCGCCCGGTGCACGGCGGCGGGAGCGCGGGACGACTCGCTGTCGGCGAGGGCGCGCGCGCTGAGCAGGCTGTGCTCGATGTCGTGCCGCCTGGTGCCGACTGCGTCGGTCGCCTCGAGGATGTCGAGGGCGCCTCGGGGGTCGCCCTTGGCGAGGCGCACCCGTGCCGCGAGCAGGTCGGCGGTCGGTGACGGTGCGAGCCCGGCCTGGATCGTCTCGGCCGTGGCGAGATCGCCCCGGCCGAGGGCGAGGCGCACGTCGACCTGGTCGATCTGTCCCACCACAGGTTGCGTGGCGCGGGGCAGCACCGCCCGCGCCTGGTCGACGGCGTCGGCGGCCGCGCGCTCGTCTCCCCGGGCGTCGGCGAGCAGGGCGAGCTGCAGGTGGGTGAGCACCTCGACCGGACGGCGCCGGCCACCCTCGACGATGCGCATCACCTCCTCGAGGTGGATCTCCGCCTGGTCGAGGTGGTTGCGCTCGATCGCCACGGCCGCGAGCGAGAGGTGGGGCTCTGCCCGGCCGAAGTTGCCGCGGTGCAGCTCGAGCTCGTCGGCGGCGTCGAGGGCCGACGCCGCGCGCCGCTCGGCCTCGACGAGATCGCCGCGCAGCGCCAGCACACACGAGTCGAACCCGGGTGTGCGGACCCGTGACATCACCGCCGGCCGGAACGGGTCGAGTCGCTCGGCCTCGACCGCGGCGGCCGCGCCGTCGAGGTCGCCGAGCCAGAGCTGGGCCTGGATCACCATGTTGGGTAGTCCCTCGACCCACGTGCTCTCGACCGGAGCCTCGCGCAGGAGGGCCTCGGCCTGCCGGGCCCTGTCCAGGGCCGCGACGGGATCGCCGTGCTGGAGGCGGTCGAAGCTCCACGCGGCGTGGAGCAGGACACGGCTCTCGTGGTCGAGGTCGGGCTCGCGGGCCTCGATGCGCCGGAGCCACGGCTCGGCGTCGTCCCCGTGGCCGATGCCGTTGAGCACGATCGTGCAGGCGAGGATGCTCTGCGGTGAGCGTTCGAGGTGCGAGGCTCCGTGCTCCTGCAGCCAGGCGCGTGCCGTGGCGCCACCGGTGACCTGGTCCTCGAGCGACCACGCCCCGGTCACGTAGGACTCGAGCTGGGCCAGGGCCTGGTCGGTGTCGCCTGCTTTCATGCTGTGGTGCACGGCGCTCATCAGATCGCCGCGCTGGCTGTACGCGGCAGCGGCGGCACGGTGGATCGCCGGGGCCCGCCCGCCGGTGGCGCGCAAGCGGCCCCGGAGGAACTGGGCGAACAGGTGGTGGTACCGGTACCAGCCGGCGGCCTCGTCGAGCTCGACCAGGAAGAGGCTGGCGGCGTCCGCCCGCCGCAGCATGTCGTCGCTGTCGTGGCGGTGACGCACCGCGTCGCACAGGGCGGCGTCGAAGGCCTCGAGCTCGCTGGTGACCGTCAGGAACTCGACCATCTCCGGCGGCTGGAGGTCGATGACCTCGTTCATGAGGAAGTCGACGAGGCTGCGGTCGGTGTCGACCAGGCCCCGGAGGAGCCCCGCCGGGTCGTCGTGCGCCCGGAGCCAGAGCGCGGCCAGGTGCACCGCCGCCGTCCAGCCCTCGGTGATCGAGATGATCTGCTCGAGCTCGTCCTCGGAGACCTCCACGCCCATCCCCGCCAGGAGGTCGCGCGCCTCCGCGCCGGTGAACCGCAGCTCGGCCTGGCGCAGCTCCAGCAGCCTGCCCTGGAGGCGCAGCTTGCCCAGGGGGAACGACGGGTCGCTGCGGCTGCCGAGCGCGAGGCGGACCTGGGGCGGGAGCGCGCTGATGAACGCCTTCATCACCGCCGGCTCGGGGCCCGCCAGGTGGAAGTCGTCCAGGATGATCACGCCGGGCTGGGACAGCGCGTCGAGCTCGTTGGCGACACCGATGGCGAGCTCGGTGCTGCGGTTGCCGTCGGCGAGCTCGGCCGCGGTGGTGCCGACGTCCGGCCAGGCCATCGCGACCGCGGTGGCGACGTTGTTCCAGAAGCAGTTGGGGTCGGCGTCGGTGACGTCGCACGACATCCACGCGACGGGATCGTCCAGGCGCTCCGCCCACTGGACGAGCACGGCGGTCTTGCCCGAACCGGGTGCGCCGACGACGAGGGTCAGGGGACAGTCGGTGGCCGCGTCGAGCCGGTCGGCCAGCGACTCGCGGCGGATCGTGGCGTTGGGGAGTCGGGGAACACTGAACTTCGCCCGCGCCACGATGGTCGCACCACTGCCCATCCCCACTCACAGTAGCTACCTCTGTGCCCTCTGTCAGGGGGCTGGTCGACCCCGGGGATGGCGTCAGGCGAGGATCTTGGCCTTCTGGCGCTCGAACTCCTCGTCGGTGATGACCCCGCTGGCCCGCAGTTCGACCAGCTTGGCCACCTCGTCGGCCGGCGACGCGGTGGTGCCGGCGACGTTGCGCACGTAGTCCTGGAAGGCGGCGTTCTGCTGCTTGACCTGGGCCATGTGACGTTCGGCCATGCCGTCGCCCCGGACGATCACGTAGATGATCGAGCCGAGGATCGGAAAGACGAGCAGCCCGACGATCCACGCGGCCTTGCCCCATCCCGAGAGGTCGTGGCTGCGGAAGATGTCGGTGATCAGCGTGACGAACAGGAAGATCCACATGACGAAGAGGAAGAACCAGAGCATCGACCAGAACAGGTCGAAGAGGTCCAAGGCGATGACGTTCACGATCGCTCCCGGTCGGTCGGGCTCGCCGGTGACACGGCCACCGGCGGGAGCCGCTACCGGCCCCGATCGTCATGTGACGACGCTCTCAGGTGAGCGGACCTCACCCACCGACGGGTGATTCGCGCCCCGCCTCCGAGGATGCGACCCGGTTCACCTACCGCTTGGTGGTGATCGCTCACCCGCCTCGCGGTCACCTTGATCGGCGTCGATCGGACGATTCGGGGCCGCACATGGCTGAGCTGGTCTACGAGCTGTCGTTCAAGGGTGCTGCCAGCGACACGTTGGCCGGCGCCTTCGACGAGTGCGTCGTCACGGCGGGCCGGGGGGTGACGACGGTGCGCAGCACCGTTCCGGACCAGGCCGCGCTCCAGGGGCTGATCGCCCGGATCAACGCCCTGGGTCTCGAGCTGCTCGACGTCCGCCTGGTCGCGGACCCCGACAGCGGCAGCTCCTGGGCGACCGAGACCTGATCGCCCGGGGCCGAGCAGCGATGACGCCGAGCCAGGTCGTGCGCTCCTGGCGCCGGCGGCATCGGCGGCCAGCTCGGCTCGGCTACCTGGCGCGGGCCCGGTCGGTGGCGGCGGGCTACGTCGCCGGCGCCGGGAAGCTGAGCGAGATCGCGCTGTCCGGCTCGACGACGGCGTCCGCGTCGCAGTCGGCCGCCATCTCGATCGTCTTCTGGTTGTCGCCGGCCAGCGACTCCTCGACGCTGCGGCGCGACTCCTCGAAGGTCGCGCCCGTCTCGTCGGGAAGCTGGTCGTAGGCGGGCAGCTCGCCGGTGAACTCGACGTCGATGCGCTCGGGCGGGATCCCCTCGCCCGCGAAGTAGTCCTCGATCCCACCGGCGATCAACCGCTCGATGCCCACCGTCTCGTCGACGGCCCGGATGCAGGCGGGGTTCAAGGTGGCGAGTTGGGCGATCCTGAGGATGTTCTCGCTGGTCCCGGCACTGATGTCCGTGAGGCCGAGGGTGACCGCGTCGGCGATCTTGGTGAGCGCGCTCTCGGCGCCCTCGGGGTCGAAGACGAACGCGCCGGTGGTGTACTCGCCGTCCTCGAGGAACACCCGGGTGCCGGTCTCGATCGGCAGGCCGCCCTCGTCCACGATCCGCCCGCCGTCGACCGTGAAGCTCACCGGCTCGCGGAGCTGCTCCACCCGCTCCTGCACGAAGATGTCCTCACGGGCGATGGTCACCGTGACGCGCTCGCCGTCGTCGCCGTCCCGGGTGACCTCGATCTCGGGCACGTCCTCGATCCTGAGCTCGACGAACCCCGGCACCTGGGCGGGATAGATGTCGGTGTACAGGTCCTGCGTCCGTCCGAAGACCTCGACGTCGTGGGTGACCCGCAGCTCGATGGTGCTCTGCACGGCGATCACCCCGAGGGTCGTCTCCAGCTCCGACGCAGGGAAGACGACCTCGCTGCGCAGCCCCCGGCCCTCCTCGGAGGAGTCGAAGCCGAACTGATCGGAGCAGTAGCCGATGCCGAGACCGGCCAGCCCGATCGCGGCGATCGCGACGACCAGGGTGCGGGCCCAGCCGCCGGGGTGGCGGTTCCTCCGTGTCGTCGCGAGCCACACGGCTCATCCCTCCTGCGCGGGTGACCCGTCGTGCTGCCGTCCCTACGCGCTCGCACGCGGGCTACCCGTTCCGTCGCCTGCGCACACCCGCGTCGAGCCTCCTCAGCGGCGGCGGCCGAGCTCCTCGTCGATGTCCTCCTCGGTCACGGGTCGGCGGACGTGCACGTTCCAGGCGTCGAGCACCAGCAGCATGCCCCACCCGGCCAGCACCCAGCCCGGCCAGAAGTAGCCGAACCCGGTTGCGGCCCATGCGCCGATCAGGAACACGTTGATCACGACGTAGGCCGCCACGTCGGCACGCAGCTTGCGCTTCCTCTCGACCCGCTTGCGAGCTTGCTCCCGCTCGGTCTCCGTCGTCTCCGGCCCGGAACCGCTCGGGCCGGCGGTCATCGGGGCCGCGCTACCACGGTCAGTGACGTCAACCATCACGCCACCTCCTTCGTCCGGGCACGATCCCGCGCCCTCGATGGCAGCATCGCCCCGGCCGGCCCCGTCGACCAGAGCCGTTGGTCCTCGGGTCCGTCTCGTTGGCCTTCACCTGCCGGTAGGTGGAGACCGTTGCTCGCCGCCCCACGACGCGCCGTGGATCAACCGATCTCACCCACGACTGGGGGGTGACCGCTCACCCGCCGTCTCGTGATCCTGAGCCTACGCGGCGGCGGACGGTGCTCCGCCGCATCGACAAGGAGAGCGACCCATGGCGAGCGAGATGTCCCGCGAACCGACCGCGCGCACGACCGGCGGGCGCGCCACCTACGAGACGCCGACCGGCTGGGTCGGTTGGATCTACTTCGCGTCGGTGATGATGATCATCGTCGGCACGCTGAACGCCATCCACGGCCTCGTCGCCATCGTCAATGACGAATGGGTGGTGTTCGGCAACCGGGGCGATCTGTACCTCGACCTGACGACCTGGGGTTGGGTGCACCTCGTGGTCGGTATCGCTGTCGTGCTGGCGGGCATCGGGCTGCTGAGCGGGAACGTGCTCGCGCGGGCCGTCGCGGTCCTGCTCGCGGCGATCGCCATCATCGTGAACTTCCTGTACATCCCCGCGTATCCCGTCTGGGCCCTGGTCGTCATCGCGATCAACGTGTTCGTGATCTACGCGCTCACCGCCCACGGCGGTGAGCTGCGGTGACGCCGTACCGCGGCCAGATCGCCCTCGGCATCGGTGACCAGGTGCCGGGCGCCTGAGCCGGAGCGACGACGATGGCGACGCAGCCCGAGATCGAGACGATCACCCAGATCGAACGCCTCCGTGCCGAGCGCGACGCGCTGCGGGCCGAGGTCGAGGGCCTGCGGGCGCGCGCGCAGCGGCGCGGGTGGTTGCGGCAGACCGTCGCCGCGCTCCTCGTCGCCTTGGCGTGCGTCGTCCTGGTCGCCGCGGTCGTGGGGATCTGGGCCCGCCGGAACTTCCTCGACACCGGGCGCTTCACCGACCGGGCCGGCCCGCTGATCGAGGAGCCGGCGGTGCAGGCTGCGCTCGGGGCACGGCTCACCGAGCAGCTGATGGTGCTGGTCGACCCGGAGGCGCTGTTCGAGGAGGTGCTGCCCGAGCGCGGCCAGATCCTCGCCGTCCCCCTGGCGAACGCCGTCGAGGGCTTCGTCGGCGACCAGGTCGAGTCGTTCCTCGCGACCGAGCAGTTCGAGCGGCTCTGGGTGGCTGCCATCGAGGTCGCCCACGGGGGGGCGGTGCGCGTGCTGCGCGGCGAGAGCGAAGCGGTGACCACGGCGGACGGCCAGATCACATTGAACCTGCTGCCGGTCGTCAACGCCGTGCTGGCGGAGATCACCGCCCAGTCGCCCGAGATCCTCGGGCGCGAGGTCGACCTGCCCGACGTGACGGTCGACGAGATCCCCGAGGCGGCGATCTCCCGCATCGAGGGCGCCCTCGGCGTCGAGCTCGGCGACGACTTCGGCCAGTTCACCGTCTACGACGAGGGCACGCTGGCGGCGGCCCAGGACGCGATCAGCCTGTTCGACCGGCTCGTGGTCGTGCTGCTGCTCCTGGGCATCCTGCTGGCCGCCCTGGCGCTGTGGCTCTCGCGCCGCCGCCGGCGCACGCTGCTGCAGCTCGCCGCGGGGCTGGCCATCGGCATGGTGCTCATCCGGCGGGTGGGGTTCCGCCTGCAGGACGAGGTGGCGGCGCTGCCCCCGCGGCCCAACGGCCAGGAGTCGGCGGCCCTGGCCGCCGAGGCGTTCCTCCGACCCTTGACCACGTTCGGCGCATGGGTGCTCGCCGGGGTCGCGGTCGTCGCGGCCGTGGCGGTGCTCACCGGCGACTACCGGTGGGTCGTCTCGCTGCGCCGCCGGGCCGCCCTCCTGTGGACGCAGGCCGTCACGACGACGGGCGAGCGGGCCCGGGACGAGGCCACCGTGGCGTGGATCACCCGGCACCGCGACGCGCTGCTGGCCGCCGGCGGCGTCGCCGCCCTGCTGATCCTGTGGGCGTTCGACCTCTCGTGGCTCGGGCTGCTGCTCGCGCTCGGTCTGATCGCGGCCTACGAGGTGGCCGTCTACCGGATCGGTTCCCGGCCGGAGGCGCCGGAGACGGGCGCACCCACGCCGCCCGCGGCGGCCGCCGGCACGACCGCCCACCCCGGATAGCAACCCGCACATGGAAGGAGACCGCACATGAGCGACATCGAGCTCGACGAGATGGGTCCCGTCGACTACGCGGTGATCGAGTTCCCCGCCGACCGGCAGCCGGACGGCTCGGCGCTGCCCCTGCTGCGCGACCTGGTGGATCGGGGCATCATCCGCGTGCTCGACCTGGCGTTCGTCCGGCGCGAGGCCGACGGCTCGATCGTCGGCATCGACATCGAGAACGTCGGACTGGGAGGGGAGGTGGACGTGACGCTGTTCTCCGAAGCATCGTCCGGGCTGGTCGACGACGCCGACCTCGGGGAGGCGGGATCGGCCCTCGAGCCGGGCGCCTCGGCCGCGGTGCTCGTGTACGAGAACACCTGGGCGGCACCGTTCGCCACTGCCCTCCGTCGCAGCGGTGCCCAACTCGTGGCCGGCGGCCGGATACCGGTGCAGGCCATCCTCGCCACGCTCGACGCGCTCGAGCCCGAGACCTGACCCTCCGAGGAGGAACCCCCCATGCCTGGACTCATCCGAGGCGTCGCCCGCACCGCCGTCGTCGCCGGTACCGCCACCGCCGTGTCGAACCGCGTCTCGCGACGCCAGGGCGAGCGGTGGGCGGCGCAGCGCCAACCGCAGTACGCAGCGCCCGCCGAAGCCCCGCCGCCGCCTCCGCCCCCGGCGCCTGCGTCCGCACCGGCGGCAGGCACCGACCGCATCAGCGCGCTCAAGGACCTGGGCGAGCTGAAGGCGCAGGGCATCCTGACCGACGCCGAGTTCGAAGCCGAGAAGGCGAGGATCCTCGCGTCGTAGCCCGCTCGCGCCGGCCGTCCGGCAGCTCGACGCACGTCACGGGCTGAGCTCGCGGGTGAACGTCGACCGCAGCAGGACGGCGAGGTGCTGGGCCAGGCGCCGGCGCGACCAGCGCCGCTCGACGAGCAGCCCCTCGATCATGTCGGTCGAGATCAGCGCCCACAGCATGTCGGTGGCGGTGTCGACCGTCCACGGTGGCGCCAGCCGTCCCTCCTTGTCGAGCCGGACGGCCAGCCTGCGGCAGTTGGCGAGCTGGGCCCGGACGACCCGCCGCCGGTGGCTGGCGGCGTCGGCGTCGTCGCGCCGGACCCGGTCGACGGCACGGCTCACGGTGAGCAGGCGCGCGTGGTAGTGCGCCAGATGGCGGGCCCACTCGTCGAGCGCGGCCACGCCGTCGGGTGCGGCCCAGACGCGGCGGGTGGAGTCGTCGAGGCCCTCGTGCTCGGCGATGTGCCGGAACAGGGCGTCGACCAGCGCCGCCCGCGACGCGAAGTGCAGGTAGACAGCCCGCCGCGACACGCCCGCGCGCGCCGCCACGGCGGCCATGGTCAGCGCCTCGAAGCCCCGGTCTTCGAGGATCTCGCGGGTGGCGTCCAGCAGGGCGGCCCGCGTGCGGCGGCTGCGCGCGTTGCCGGGCTCGTCGATGGCGCCGGCTCGCGCCGGGGCGACGTTCACGGCCTGACCGAGGGATGTCGAGTGGGTCGACGTCATGGGCCGGGCCAGGGTAGCGGCGACAACAACTTCACAGCATGGGTAGTTGTTGGGCGCCACGCTCGGTAGGGTCGTCGCACGACGGTCCGCCGGAGAGGAGCTGCCATGCGACCAGGGACGATGGGCGTCAGCGGGGGTGCGTGGTGAGCGCGTTCACCGAGGCCGAGCTCGCCTACCTGCAGGGCGAACGCCGCCTGGCCCGCCTCGCGACGGTGGGTTCGGACGGGACGCCGCACGTCGCCCCGGTCGGCTGGCGGCTCGCCGACGACGGTGCGGTCGAGGTCGACGGCATCGACCTCGACCGCACCAAGAAGTACCGCGACATCCGCGCCACCGGGCGGGCCGCCATCGTCGTCGACGACGTGCTGCCCCCGTGGCAGCCCCGCGGGGTCGAGGTGCGCGGGCGGGCCGAGGCGCTGGCCGCGCCGCGACCCCTGATCCGCATCCACCCCGAGCGCGTCGTCTCGTGGGGCATCGAGAGCCAGCGGATGGGCGAGCGCCACGCTCGCTCCGTGCGCTGACGGCTCAGCCGCCGGCGCGCAGCGCCGTGCGGGTGTGGTCGACCACGGCCTCGATCTGCTCGTCGGTCAGCGCGCCCTCCCATCCGGGCATGCCGCGGCGCCCCTCGCGCACCACGTCGACCTGCTCGGCGCGGGTGAGCCGCTCGTCCACCCCGAGCAGCGACGGCCCGCTGGCCCCCGCGCCGTCGCTCCCGTGGCACGAGGCGCACGACCGCTGGTACACCTCCCGGCCCGTGCCGTCGTCGCCGTCGCCGCCGCCGGTCGGGCCCCCGGCGGCCTGGTCGTCGCCCTCGGGCCCCGCCGCCCCGGCCTCGCCGGCCTCGCCGCCCTCGTCCCCGCCCCCGACGCGGAACGCGATCAGGCCGCCGTCGGCGTCGTCGGGCTCGGACGCCAGCCACCATCCCCAGCCGGCGTACACGGTGCCGTCGACGACCGCGATGCCGCCGGCAGCCGGGAACGGCACCGCATGGGACCACAGGCGCCCGCCGCCGTCGGCGTCGTACGCGGCGATGCGGCCCGAGTCGTCGGCCACGTACAGCACGTCGTTGGCCCAGGTGACCGGCCCGGTGACGTGGGCGCCGACGTCGACCCGCCACAGCTCGTCGCCGGTGTCGGCGTCGAGCGCCGCGAGGACGGCGTCCCGGCTGGCCTCGTTCGAGGTCACGAACACGGTGCCGCCGGCCACCGCCGCCGACGCCATCACCCCGCCCTGCAGTCCGCCCTCGGTGATCCGGTGCTCCCACAGCACCTCGCCGGTGTCGCGATCCAGCGCGCGGTAGGTGCCGGCCTTGTCGCCCACCCCGACGGCGTCGGTGCCGCCGGCGGTGAACAGGTTGGGCGCCGCGCCCACGTCCGCGTCGAGGCCGGTGGGATCGGCGATCGTCCACGCGTCGCCCGCCGTGAACTGGGTCGACCACACCTCGCGGCCGGTGCGCAGGTCGAGCGCCAGCAGGGCGTCGCTACGGGGCGGCGCCGGCGGGGCGTAGGCCTGGCCCGTGCCGATGTAGAGGACGCCCCGGTCGGTGTCGACGGCGGGCGACGACCACACCGACACCCCGGGGCCCTCGGTCTCGTCGCCGGCCGTCACGGTGAACCGCCACGCCTCGTCACCCGTCGCGGCGTCGACGGCGACGACCTGGCCCCGGAACGTGGGCGGATCGCCGGGGGCGAAAACCTCGAAGCTACCGACCCCCACCACCACCAGACCGTCGACCAGGACGGGCGACCCGAAGACCACGGCCTTGGGATGGTCGTCGACGCTCACCTCCCACACGGGCTCGCCCGTGGCGCGGTCGACCGCCACCAGGCGGGCGTCGAACGTGCCGACCACGACGACGTCGTCGTCGAGCGCCACGGCGCCGCCGACGTAGCCGCCCCCGAGGTCGTGGGCCCAGCGCTCGTCGCCCGTCCCGGCGTCGAGCGCCCGCAGGTGCCCCGTCCAGTCGCCCACGTACACCTCGCCGCCGGCCACGACGGGTGTGCCGGTCACGCCCTTGACCCCGTCCAGCTCCCACGCCGGCCGCAGGTCCGCCACGGTGCCGGGCCCGATGACCGTCTCGCCGACCGCGGCCCGGGTGTTGGCCAGGTCGTAGCCCAGGCGCACCCACTCGGCCGTCGGCCGCGCGGCTGCTGACGCGTCGCCCGACCCCGGACCGTCGTCGCCACCGCCGCAGGCGACGACGCCCGCGACCAGAGCCGCCAGGGCGGCGGCGACCGTGCCCCACCGGTGGCCGCCCCCACGGCGCCGGCTACCGCCGCGGCCCGTGCCCGGCGCGCTCGTGCTGCCCCCGGCGGTCCCCATCGAATGGCACCGTAGCGGCCTCGTCCGGCACGCATCCTGCGTTGCAGGCGCCGGTCGCCGGCGCCAGGCTTGAGGTCGTGGCATCAGGGGAGGGCCTGTGACCGATCGCGTGCTCGTGGCCTACGGCACGAAATACGGGGCGACCGCGGAGATCGCCGAGGTGATCGCCACGACCCTGAGGACGGCCGGGTTCGAGGTCGACGCGCTGCCGGCGCGCGACGTCCGCTCGCTCGAGGGCTACCAGGCGGTGGTCCTGGGCAGCGCCGTCTACATGGCGCGCTGGCGCCGCGACGCCCTCGCCCTGCTCCGCCGGCACCGGCGCGACCTCGCATCGCGCCCCGTCTGGCTGTTCAGCAGCGGGCCCGTGGGCGAGCAGGCCGACCAGCAGGACGCCGGCAGCGAGCGCTGGACGAAGCCCAAGCGCGTCCAGCGCTCGGCGAGCGAGATCGGGGCGCGCGACCACGCGGTCTTCGGCGGGCGCGTCTCCGAGGACGGCGGCTTCATGCGCAGGAGCATGGCCAGGAACACCCCGCCCGAGCTGCGGGACCGGCGCGACTGGGCCGCGATCGAGGCCTGGGCGCAGGGCATCGCGGCCACACTCGTCCCGGGTAGGTGACGGGCGCCGCTCGGCCCCGCCCCGCTTTTCGGGTCACGCCGCACATCGGCCCTCACGCGGAGCGTGAGCCGGCGTCGGCGCCCCGTGCCAGGGCCGTGGGGCCGTTCGCGACGGGCCGCCGTGCCCGGCGACGCGGCCTCGGCCGCAGCACCCGACGGGCGATGGCGGGGCGCAGCAGCGCGTCGGGACGGTCGACCAGCCCGGTCACCCGCACGAACGCCCGGGCCACGACCGGATCGTGCGCGGCGGCGGCCAGCAGCCGCGCCAGATAGCGGTTCGCGATCCGTACGCCGGGCGGCCGGCGACCGGCGACCCCCGGCAGCGCGAGGTCGGCGCCGACGGTCAGCCGCCACGGCACGTCGACCGCGCTGGCGAGGCTGCGGAGCGCACGCTCGCAGCTCAGGTCGCCGCCGAGGTGGTCGCGCAACGCGACCGCCTGCTGCGCCGCGACGGTCATGCCCTGCCCGTACACGGGGTTGAAGCTGCACAGGGCGTCGCCCATCACGAGGAAGCCCGCGGGGAGCCGTCGCATCCGCTCGTACCGGCGCCGCACGTTCGCCGGGAACGCGAAGGCGACCGGGTCGTCGATCGGTTCGCCGGCGCGGAGTGCGTCGTGGAGGTCGGGGAAGGGCAGCGACCCGGCGAACGCCAGGAAGCCGTCGGGGTCCGTCGGGGGGTCGTCGCCGAGAAGGCCGAACAGGGTGACCATCCACACCCCGCCCTCCAGCCTGGCCAGCGCGCCGCCGCGCGGTCGGTCGGTCGCGGGGCCGTGGATGCAGGCCAGGTCTCCGTCGAGCGCCTCGCCGGTGAGGCGGTATCGCCGCGTGGCATACCGGACGCCGACGTGCAGGCGGTCCTCTCCGGGCCGCCCGAACCCGAGCGTCTCCAGCCAGGCCGGCGCGCGCGACCCGCGCCCCGAGGCGTCGACCACCAGATCGGCCGCCAGCACCTCTTCGGCGCTGCCGTCGGCCCGCCGCACCAGCCGCACGCCCGTGATCCGCCCACCGTCCGGTGAGGGGTGCAGCCCGGCCACGTCCGCACGGGGCGCGAACGTCACCTGCGGCAGCGCTCGGACGCGGGCCCGGACACGCTCCTCCAGCAGCGGTCGGCTGGCGCTCGCCACCGTCAGCCCGGCGTCGGCCCGGGCGAGGCGGTGGCCGCCGAACAACAGCCTGGCGTCGCCGAGCACGTCGCCGACCGCCGCGCCGTGCGCCACGAGCTCGCGGGTCAGCCCGGGGAAGAGCTCCTCCAGCGCCTGATGGCCGCCGGCCAGCAGCGCGTGGATGTGCCGACCCTGCGGCACGCCGCGCCGCGGCGTGCCGCTCGGGGTGAGGTCGTCGCGGTCCACGACGGTGACCCGGGCGTAGGCGTCGGCGAGCACGCGGGCGGCCAGCAGCCCGGACATGCTCCCGCCGATCACGACCGCGTGGTGGTCGTTGCCGTCGGTCATCACGCACCTCCTCGTCTACTGCGAGGAGACTCGGGCGGGGAGGTGTCCGAGCGCCAGACCGGATCGCGCTCACCGGTGCTCACCGGTGCCCGGGCGCTCAGTTGCCACCGGGTGCGACGCCGTAGATCTCCTGGTCCCACAGCCGGGCGACGATGCGCTCCACGCCTCGGGCGACGTGGCGCCGGTACGTGCTGAACGGCAGGCCCAGCACCTCGGCCGCGGCTTCCTGGTTGGGCGAGGGGCGGAGGTAGGTGCGGTCGACGGCCCGGAGCAGCTTGTCGTCCCGCGGGTGCTGGCGCAGGCCGTCCACGGCATCGCGCACCAGCGCGGCGAGCACGCCGGCGTCGGGTCGGCCGGTGCCGGCGCAGTCGCTCGCCAGGCGGGTGCGGAGGAGCGGGTTGCGCTCCAGCAGGTCGGGACGGTGCAGGTCGCGCAGGGCCTGGCGCACCGCATCGGCGAAGTCGGCCTGCGACAGCACCAGCACGTCGTCGGCGGCAGTCGGGCGCCACGTCGGGTCCTGGGCGAGCGCCCGCTCGGTCCACAGCTCCATCAGCGCGTCCACGGGTACACGGCGGAAGTCGTGGCCGTAGAGGCCGTAGCGCCGGCCGCCGACGACGAAGTCGGCGCCCGTCGCCCGCGGCAGGTCGGCGAGCGCGAAGTAGTCGTCCCACGGCTCGGGCTCGTGGAGGGTGAGGAAGTCCCAGGCCAGCTTCCGGGTGCCGAGGTACCGCTGCAGCGTGGCGACGGGCGCAGCGTTGAGGGTCGGTGAGGGTCCCTGGTATGCCTCGCGGTCGACGATGAACCGCGTCTGGGTGATCACCTCGCCCGGGCGCACGGGCGCATGCCGGTGGGCATGGTCCCACGCTGCCTGCGCCCCCGGGTCGGCGCGGCGATCGGCCTCGGACGCGGCGGTCAGGTCCAGCAGCGCCAGGACGCCCCGGGCGTCGCCGTCCTCGCCGCGGACCACGACGAACGCCTCCGGCTGAAGGGCGAGCCAGCGCGCCGCGATGGCCGCCGACGCCTGTCCCTCCGCCGCCGCGACCAGTTCGAGAATCCGCTCGCCGTCGTCCGAGCCGGCAGGCTCGGGGTAGTGCCGGCCCCAGGCGTCCCAGTCGAGCGGCGACAGCACGCTGGGCACGTTGCGGAACAGGAACTTCAGGTCGAACGCAGCGCGCTGCTGGTCGCGGCCCCGCGCCGACTTCAGCGCCGTGTAGATGTGGCCGCGGACCCCCCGGAACACGTCCTTGTACCCCTCGGGGTCGCGCCAGCGCAGGTCGGCGTCGAGCACGTCGCGCGCGAGCTCGTGGGGCAGCAGCCCGTCGGGCCCCGACTCCACGAAGGAGAGGTCGCGGAGCCATGCGAAGGCGTCCCGGGCGACGTCGGGACCGAGGGTGTCGCGGAGCAGGGCCTCGGTGGTCACCCGGGCCAGCGCGCACACCTCCAGGGCACGGCGCCGGGGGCCGTCGGGCACCACGTCGACGAACCGCCGCACGATCGTGCCGACGAGATCGGGCGCCAGCGGATCGAGGGCGGCCTCGCCACCCCGGACGACCACGTCCGCCAGGAGGGACAACGCCAACGGGTGACCGTGGGTGACCTCGACGAGCCGGTCGTGGAGTGCGTCGTCCACCTCGCAGGCCCGGAGGTAGCGGCGGCTCTGGTCGGGCTCGAGGTTCCGCAGCGACACGACCCGCAGCAGGTCCCGCCACGCGGCGTCGGCCCGCCATCCGGAGCCCGGCGGTCGCCGTCCCGCCACGAGCGTGAGCGTGTCGGCGGGCAGGCGGGGGAGCAACCCGGTCCGGACCCAGGCGTCGACGGCGCCGAGCCGCTCGTAGGCGTCGATGATCAGGACGAGCCGGCCGTGCGGTGCGGCGATCGGCTCGTCGCTCTCGGGCGCGGCGGCCGGCTCGTCGCTGCCCTCCAGCCCACCGAGTGCGCTGCGCAGGGCGGCGAGCACCGACGACGGTGATGCCGCCAGGTCGCGACCGTCGAGGCGCACGACGCACGACCCGCCGGCCGCCTCGATCTCGTCGGCGACGACGTCCAGCAGTGTCGTCTTGCCGATCCCCCCGGGGCCGCTGAACCACAGCACCGCGAACGGCGGATCGGTGGGGTCGAGAGCCGACCGGACCAGCTCGAGCTCCGCGTCCCGGCCCACGAAGCGCCCGCGACGGCGCGATGCCAGGACCTCGCCGAGCGTGCCCTCCTGCCGACTCGCGGCCACGGCGACGAGAATACGACCGGCGGGTACGTCGGCAACGTGCCCGGCCACAGGAGGACACCATGGGCTACCCGGTCGTTCACTTCGAGATCACGGGCAGGGACGGGGCTGCGCTGCGAAGCTTCTACGCCGACCTGTTCGACTGGCGGATCGCAGCCGACAACCCGATGGGCTACGGCGTCGTCGACCGAGACGAGAATCTGTCCGCCGAGGGGGTCGGCATCGGCGGCGGCATCGCCCAGGGGCCGGAGGGCTACCCGGGGCACGTCACGGTCTACGTCGAGGTGCCCGACGTCGAGGCGGCGCTCGCCAAGGCCGAAGACCTCGGGGGTGCCCGGATGATGGGCCCCGAGCAGGTCATGGAGGACCTGGAGATCGGCCTGTTCACCGACCCGGAGGGCCACGTCGTCGGCGTCCTGCGATCGACCGGGTCGACCGGATCGAGCTGACGACGGTTCAGCCTACGGGCCGGGCGTCTGACCGGGCGTCTGCGCCGGTCTCGGCGACGTGCAGGCCGTAACCCGCGGCGGCGTCACACAGGGCGCGGTCGGCGCTCGCCATCACGGTTGCGCCCACCAGCAGGGCGCCGGCGAGGTGTACGGCGTCGTAGCCGCGGAGCTGAGCTGCCTCCGCGACGTCACCGGCGTGGTCGACGAGCTCGCTGGTGACGGCGATCAGGTCGAGCTGGTCGAGCAGCCCGACCAGGCCGGCTCGGGAACGGCGGTGCTGGGCGGGCATGAGCCGGCCGCCTCGCCGGGCGGCCGCCAGCGCGGCGCGGGCCTCGACGGCGACGAGACTCACCGCTGCGAGGTCGTCGGCATCGACCCACAGTCGGCGTGCTGCATCGGTGCCCCGTTCCTCGACCACGAGCTTGATGAGGACCGACGTGTCGACGTAGGTGATCAACGGCGCTGGTCGGCGACCAGGTCGCTGACAGGGCCGGACGCCTTGACCGGCTTCGGCAGCCGGCGAGCGGGCGCCTTCGGCGGGCGGACGAGCCCCGAGGCGACGAGGTCGGCGACGCGCTCGGTCGACCGGTCGACGCGGAGAAGCCGGGCCACCGGCGGGCGGCACCCTCATCCGCCGGCTACCCCCGCCAGCAGCGCGACGAACCGGGCCGTGGTCTCGTCCCAGGTCGGCAGCCGCCGGGCCCGTGCCGCGGCGGCGGCCGCCAGCCGCCGGCGGTAGGGCGCGTCGTCCGCGAGACGCGCCAGCGCGGCGGCCAGCCCGGGCCGGTCGCCGGGGTCGAGGATCAACCCCTCCTCGCCGTGGTCGGCCAGGTTGGGCAGGTTGCCGGCCCGCCAGCCGACCACCGGCAGGCCAGCGGCCATCGCCTCGCCGTAGACGGTGCCGTAGGGCTCGCGGTAGCTGGGCAGCACGAACACGTCGGCCGACCGGTAGAGGAGCGCCACCGCGTCGCGGTGCACCGGGCCGTGCACGACGACCCGGCCGGCCAGATCGGGGCGCGCCAGCCGGCGCCCGACCCGGCGGCCGTAGCGGCGGTCCGCGTCGGTGCGGCCGACGAGGTGCAGGGTGGCCGACCCCGGGGGCAGCCGGGCGAACGCCTCGAGGAGGTCGAGCGTTCCCTTGCGGGCCACCCAGTTGCCGACGCTCAGCAGCGCCGCCCGGCGACCACGCCGCAGGTCGAGCGGCGGCCGCTCGGGCGGGTGGGCGACGTCGCGGCCGGGCGGCACGACCACGGTCGGGACCGGGGGCAGGTCGGCGGCCGCCAGGGTGTCGCTGGCGAGGACGAGCAGCGAGCACCGGCGGTAGAGCGCCCGGTCGAGCGGCGCCTGCGCCGCCCGGCGCACGGGGCCGTGGTCGATGCCGCCCGGGGGCTGGTGCAGTACGGCGGCCAGGGGCGGCCGAGGCCGCCACGGGGCGACGTAGGCAGCGGCGATGCTGTCGACCACCAGGACGTCCGCGGCCGCGGCCCACCGGCGCACGCGGCCGCCGAGGGCCGCAGGCAGGGGGAAGGGGAGGCCGGGCAGCGACACCAGGTCGATGCGGGCCCCGTGCCGGGGGGCGAGCTCGGCCAGGCGGCGGTGGTAGAGGTATCCCCCGGTCAGCTGCTCCGGCGACCCCAGGGTCAGGAGGGAGGCAACGAGCATGCGAGTCGTTCACGTGGCGCCCACGGCCTTCGGGGCCGACGGGCTTTTCGGCGGCGGCGAACGTTACCCGCTCGAGCTGGCGCAGTCGCTGGCGGCGAGCGGCGAGGTCGACTGCGAGCTCGTGACCTTCGGTCGCACCCCGGGGACCCGGCGCGAGCCGTCGGGCCTGCGGGTGCGGGTGCTGCGGGCGGTGGGGCACGTGCGTGGGCACCCGGCCCACCCCCTGGCGCTCGGGCTGCCCGCGACCCTGCGCGGGGCCGACGTGGTCCACATCCATCACACCCGCAGCGCGCCCGGCCGCGTGGCGGCGTTGGTGCGGCGGCGGGACCGGCACCGGGCGCTGGTCACCACCGATCTCGGCCTCGGGGGTGACGCCTCACGCCGGTGGGGGCGGCGGTTCGACCTGTTCCTCGCCGTCTCGCGGTACTCGGCCGAGGTGATGCGGGCCCCGCCCGCCCGGACGCGGTTGATCTACGGCGGCGCCGACCCGGCCCGGTTCCATCCCGACCCGGCGAGCACCCGTGGCGGCGTGCTGTTCGTCGGCCGGCTGACCCCGCACAAGGGTGTGGACCGGCTGCTGCGGGCCCTTCCGGCCGGTGCCGACCTGACGGTGGCCGGCTCCACCGGCCACGATCGCCGGCATCCCGAGCGCGGCTACCCGCAGCTGCTGCGGGCGCTGGCCGCGGGCCGCAGTGTCCGGTTCGCCGGGCCGGTCGGCGAGCACGACCTGCCCTCGCTGTACCGGCGGGCGGCGGTGGTCGCGCTGCCATCCGTCGACCGCACCTGCTACGGCCGCCCGGTGGCGATCCCCGAGCTGCTCGGGTTGAGCGTGCTGGAGGCGATGGCCAGCGGCACGCCGGTGGTGGCCAGCCGGGTCGGTGGCCTGCCCGAGGTGGTGGTCGACGGTGAGACCGGCTTCCTCGTCGATCCCGGCGACGTCGACGCCCTCCACGACCGCCTGGCCACGCTGCTGGCCGACCGCGACCTGGCCCGGCACATGGGGGACGCGGCTCGAGCCGTGGCCGTCGAGCGGTACACCTGGCGGGCCTGCGCCGACCGCTGCCTGGCCGCCTACCGCACCGTGGTCAGGTGACCGGCGCCCGGTACGCCCCGAACGCCGTCGGCGACTCCCACACCCGCACGGCCAGGTGCTCGCCGCCGCCGGTCCGCACCGGACCGGCCAGCTCGCCGTGCAGCCAGCGGGCGAAGACCTCGACGGTGACCGCTTCCGCGTCGGCGGGGCGGATCACCTCGAGGTCGGCGTCGCGCAGGCGGTCGGCCACCCCCGCGAGAGCGCCGTCGAGGACGTCGAGGTCGCACACCATGCCCCGGTCGTCGAGATCGTCGCGGCCGACCACGACCTCGAGCCGGTAGTCGTGCGCGTGGAGCTGGCCCTCGGGGCCCTCGACCCCGGGCATCACGTGCAGCGCCCGCACCTCGACCGCGGTGCCCACCTCGTACATGGTGCTCACGTGTACCACAGCGCAGCGTGCACCAGCCCGGCGGCGCCGCCGTCGACCGCCGCGAACGCCTCTGCCGCGTCGGCGAAGCGGAAGGCGTGGGTGGCCAGCGGGTCGAGCGGCAGCTCGCGCAGGAGGTCGCGGGCCGCCGCCCGTCGACGGTCCCGCGTCCAGCGGCCCGCGAGGGCGGCGGGGACGGTCGAGACCTGCGTGCTGCGGATGCGCAGGCGCCGGCGGTGGAAGTCGGCGCCGAGCGGCAGCCGGGCCTCCTTGGTGCCGTACCACGAGACCACGAGCGCCTCGCCCTCGTGCGCCAGCAGGGGCAGGGCGGCGCGCAGCGCGTCGGGCCGCCCGCTCGCCTCGACGAGCAGCGGCGCCCCTGCCGGGGCGATGTCGGCGAGCACGCCGCCGAGGTCGTCCGGCGGCACGGCCCGCACCCCCGCCGCGGACGCGACGGCCCGCCGCTCGCCGGACGGCTCGACGCCGACCACCCGGGCACCGGCCCGCTGCAGCAGCAGCGACGACAGCAGGCCCACGGCGCCGAGCCCCGTGACGACGACCACCTCCTCGAGCACGCCGCCGGCGTCGAGCGCCACCTGGAGGGCGGTCTCGACCAGGGGGAGCAGCGTCGCCCGCCGGGGGTCGACGCCGTCGACCGGGACCACCTCGTCGCCGCGGGCGACGAACGCGTCCTGGTGGGGGTGGTACGCGAAGACGAGCCCGCCCTCCGCCACGCCGCAGCGCGACCGCTCGACCCGCCCGACGCAGCTGTAGCCGTAGCGGAACGGGAACGTGAACGAGCCGCCGAGCGCACCGATCGTCTCGTCGAGCGGCAGGGCCGGGTCGATCTCGCCGCGGTAGGCGAGCATCTCGGTGCCGCTGCTGATGCCCGACCACAGCGTGCGGACCAGCACCTCGCCGTCCGCCGGTGCCGGCAGGTCGACCGCGACCAGCTCGACCCGCCGGGGCGCCGCGAACGAGACCGCCGTCGCGGTGCCATCGCTGGTCCCGGCGCTCGCTGCCATCGGCCCCTATCCTGCTCTGCGATGTCGGAGCCGGGCACGCCTGACCGCCCGGGCCTGCTGCGCGAGCTGGCCAGGGTGCCCCTGCCCACCTCGCTCGGCGTCTTCGACGCCCGGGCCTTCGAGTGCCCGTCGGGGGTCGTCTACCTGGCGCTCACCCGCGGCGACGTCGACGGGGGCGACGACGTCCTCACCCGGGTGCACTCCGAGTGCCTGACGGGCGATGCGCTGCGCTCGCTGCGCTGCGACTGCGGCATCCAGCTCCAGCTCGCACTGCGGGCCATCACGGCGGCCGGGCGGGGCGTCCTCGTGTACGCCACCGGCCACGAGGGCCGCGGCATCGGCCTGGTCGACAAGCTGCGGGCCTACGTCGAGCAGGACCGGGGCGCCGACACCGTCGACGCCAACCTCGCCCTCGGCCGGGCCGTCGACGCACGCGACTACAGCGACAGCGCCGCGGTCCTCCGCACGCTCGGCGTGCGGTCGGCCCGCCTGCTCACCAACAACCCCGGCAAGGTCGAGGGCCTGCGGTCGTCGGGCGTGCGCGTCTCGGGCGTCGAGCCCCTGGCCACCGCGCCGCACAGCCGCAACCTCCGCTACCTGCGCACCAAGGAGCGGCGGCTCGGCCACGTCCGCCCCAGCGGCGACTCGGTCGGCAGCGGCGAGCCGCTGGCACCCGCGCCGGCGGTCGACATCACCGGGCTGGTCGGCCGGGGCCGGCCGCTCGACCGGCCCTACGTGGTGCTGAAGTTCGCCCAGACCCTGGACGGCCGCATCGCCACCTCCACCGGCGACGCCCGGTGGATCAGCGGCGAGGCCGAGCGCCGCGTCTCGCACGCCCTGCGGGCCGCGTGCGACGCCGTGCTGGTGGGGGTCGGCACCGTCGTGCGGGACGACCCGCAGCTCACGGTGCGCATGGTGCCCGGTGCGTCGCCGCTGCGGGTGGTGCTCGACTCGACCCTGCGCCTGCCGCTCGACGCCAAGATCCTGCACGGTGACGCGGTGACGACCGTGCTCACCACCGAGCGGTCCGACCCCGAGCGGCGCCGGGCGCTCACCGCCCGGCGGGTCGGCGTGGAGGTGCTGCCCGCCGGGCCCCGGGGCGTCGACGTCGCGGCTGCGCTGGCCGCCCTGCACCGCGCCGGCGTCGAGACGCTGCTGGTCGAGGGCGGCGCCCGCGTCATCACCTCGCTGCTCGGCGCCGGGGTCGTCGACCGGCTGGTGGTCGGGGTGGCGCCCACGATCATCGGCCAGGGCACCGACGCCGTCGGCCCGCTCGGCATCACGTCGGTCGCCGACGGGCTCAAGCTGGTCAACCGCTCGGTGCACGTGGTGGGCGACGACGTGCTGGTGGCCGGCGACGTGGTGCCCGCTCCGGGGGGTCGCAGCTCAGCTGACGGTTGACATGTCGCCGACCCGGTCGGACGATGGACGCCGATCGATCGACCACTGCCGCGAACCAGACGGGTTCGCCCGCAGGCAGGAGGTGGTCAGCGTGGATCGGTTCTCCGCCCGGCGTGTCCTTATCGGCTTGGGAGCCCTGGTGGTCCTCCCCCTGTGGGCGGTTCCGGGCTCGGCCGGCCCGCTCACGGCTTCGGAACCGGTCCAGGTGACGGGCGCGTCGCCGTTCGGCCCGGGATGCGGCCTCGACCCGGTGGACGAGAGCTCGTCCGTGTTCCTCGACAGCGAGGTCGAGCCCTGGGTCGACGTGAGCCCGGCCGACAGCGACATCATCGCCGGGATCTGGCAGCAGGACCGCTGGAATGATGGTGGGTCCCGGGGCAACGTGGTCGCCCTCAGTGCCGACGCTGGCACGACCTGGCAGACCCTCGTCCCACCGAACGTGACGGACTGCACGGCGAACCCGGCCGCGGCGTCGGGCGACTTCGACGTGTTCGACCGGGCCTCGGACCCGTGGCTCACCTTCGCGCCCAACGGCGACCTGCACCTGATGCACCTCGTGTTCGACGCCGAGCTGCCCCCGGGCCTGCCCGGAGCGGTCTCGGGGCGCAACGGGATGGTGGCGCAGAAAGTTGCCGCCGCCGCGCTCACCGACGGGGTGATCGACGACGACGAGTGGGGCCCGCCGATCCTGCTGGCGCTCGACGAGGGCGGCGACCTGCACGACAAGAACTCGATGACCGCCGACCCCACCGTCCCCGGCGGCACCCACGTGTACGCGGTGTGGGACGTCCTCACCGTGAACCGGGGCGCCAAGATCAACCCCGACCGGGGCGTGTTCGGCGGGGGCCTGGCCTTCAAGGGAGCAGCCGTCTTCACCCGGACCACCGACGGTGGCGAGACGTGGGAGCCGATCCGGAGGCTCTACGACCCGGGCGCCATCAACCAGACGATCGGCAACCAGATCGTCGTGCTGCCGGACGGGAGCCTCGTCGACGTGTTCAACGAGATCCTGAACTTCCGCAACAGCGACCACGGCGCGCAGTTCGACTTCAACCTGGCCCTCAAGCGCTCGACCGACAAGGGCACGACGTGGAAGCCGAGTGGCCAGCCGATCCGGGCCGCGAAGATGCTGCCCCGAACGCTGTTCACCCCGTTCCCGTTCGTCGGCGTGTACGACCCCGACGTCACCGGCAACGCCACCCTGGACGGCGCCAACGCCGCCAGGACGGCGGACGTGATCCCGGAGGTGGCCGTCGATCCGAACAACGGCAACCTCTACGCCGTGTGGCAGGACGCCCGGTTCAGCGCCATGGCCGCCGGCGGCTTCGGTGATCCGACCCAGCTGATCGACGAAATCGCGTTCGCCATGTCGACGGATGGAGGCCTCACCTGGTCGGCGCCGATCAAGATCAACCAGACGCCCGCCACGGAGC
>DASTFE010000382.1:0-2562 GCA_035708905.1 Acidimicrobiales bacterium
GGCGGCATCGACTGCAGGGCGGGCAGCGACAGCGCCATCGACACGCCGTGCAGGGCGCTGAGCAGCGCCAGGGTGCGGAAGTCGTCGGCGGCCAGCAGCGCCAGCGAGGCCACGACGCCGATGACCTTGGCTACGGCGAGCGTCGACCGGGGGCCGAGCCGGTCGATGACCGCGCCGCTGACCGGCCCGAGCAGCACGCCGGGCAGGGCGAAGGCGAGGCCGAACAGCGAGACGTCGCCGGGCGTGGCGTCGTACTCGTACGCCGCGTAGCCCCAGATGGCCACGATCGTGGCCCACGAGCCGACGGCGCTGAGCGCCTCGGCCCCGAGGAACCCGGCGACCCGCGGCGAGAAGGGCGAGGCGTGGTGGGGGGAGTCGGACGCGCTCACCTCGGGAAAGCTACGCGGAGATGTATGAGCGGATCATATGATTTTCCCGTGGCCGATCCGCTCCACCGACTCAGCGCCCTGGTGACCGCCCTCGACGACCGCATCCGGGCCGCCGTCGAGGCGGCGTCGGGCCTCGCCGGCACCGGGCCCGACGCCCTGCTAACGATCGGTCACGTGCCGGGGCTGCGCGTCGACGACCTGGCAGCGATGCTGCGCGTCAGCCACTCCGGCGCGGTCCGCACCGTCGATCGCCTGGTCGCGGCGGGCCTGGTGGTGCGTCGGGCGGCCGCGGGTGACCGGCGCACGGTGGCGCTGAGCCTCACGGGGCCCGGCGAACACCTGCGGCAGGCGGTCATCGCGGCCCGCAACCGCGAGATCGACGCCGCCCTGGCGGCGCTCGATCCCGGGCAGCAGCGGGCGCTCGGTGCGCTGGTCGACACGATGCTGGCCGGGGTCGCGGTCCGGGCGGGCGACGACCACTCGATGTGCCGCCTGTGCGACCCCGACGACTGCGCCGACGGCTGCCCCGTCGACGATGCCGGCGGAGCGGCCGCCGACGCCGACGAGGTCGTCCCCGGCGCCGACGCCGGCGCGGCGGATGCCGGCGAGTCGGTCGCCGACGTCACCGCACTGGCGACGTGACGGGCGGCCCGCCCCTACGCTGCGCTGCGCCGCCGACGGAGGGGGAGACGGTCATGGAAGTCCGACGAGTGGTCACCGGTCACGACGCCGACGGCAAGGCGGTGTTCGTCAGCGACGAGCGCGTGCCGCCGGTACGGCCGACGCTGCTGCCCGGCAGCGAGTTCCACCGGCTGTGGGGCGGTGACGAACCGGTCCGCTTCCCGGACCGCGGCTCGATGCCCGAGCACGGCAGCTACTTCCCGCCCGTCGGGGGGTTCCGCTTCGGGTTCTTCACTCTCCCGCCGGACGAGGGGCGGGGCGTGCCCGAGAACCTCGACATCCCGGCCGCGCTCGCCGAGCTCGACGAGCTGCTGCCCGGCCTCGCCGGCCACATGGAGCCCGACGACCCGGGCATGCACACCACCGCCACCGTCGACTTCGAGGTCGTGCTGTCGGGCGAGGTCGCTCTCGAGCTCGACGACGGTGCCACCGTGCACCTCGGCCCGGGCGACACGGTGGTGCAGAACGGCACGCGCCACCGCTGGTCGAACCCGGGCAGCGAGCCCGCGGTGCTGGCGGTGTTCATCGTCGGGGCCCACCACGACCGGGTGCCCTGACCGCGGTCGTGCGGCGGCGGGGTGGCGCCCGGCCCGGCGCTACGTGAGGCAGAACTCGTTGCCCTCCGGGTCCTGCAGGGTGATCCAGTGGCCCCCCGGCTCGTCGTGCTCGGCGACGACGCGGGCGCCGAACCCGACCAGCTCGTCGGCGCGGGCGTGCATGGCGTCGGCGCCCACCCTCACGTCGAGGTGGACGCGGTTCTTGGCGGTCTTCCCCTCGGGCACCTTCTGGAAGAACACCCGCGGGCCGGGACCGTCGGGGTCGACGATGGCGTAGGCGCGGTCGGGGTCGGAGCGGTCGATGCCGAAGGCGTCGAGCGCGTCCTCCCAGGTGTCGAAGCCTTCCGGCGGCGGCTGCTCGACGTAGCCCAGCACGCGGCACCAGAACGCGCCGAGGGCGCGGGGGCTGGCGGCGTCGAAGGTGACCTGGACGGTGTTTGCCATGGCCCCGATCTTGGCCGATCCCCGCTCCGTGGCCCACCGATCGGTGCCGCCGGCGGGTCAGGCGGGTAGCCGGTCGGCGGGCAGGGTCAGCGGTCCCTCCACCGGCAGGCCGAGCTGCGCGGCCAGGCCGGCGAGGTCGCCCCATCCGTCCCAGGCGGTTGCCGCCCCGGCGGCGGCCGGGTCCTCGCTCGACCGGGGCCGTCGCATCCGGGTCACGAGGGGCAGCCGGGGGTACGCGACCAGATCGGGCGCCGGATCGGCCGGCAGGCCGGCGCGCACGCGCGCCACCTCGGCGGCCAGGGCGAGGCCGCCGAGCTCGTCGACGAGCCCGTGCCCGTGGGCGTCGGCCCCGGTCCACACCCGGCCGCGCGCCACGTCCTCGACTCGGTCCTGCGGCAGGCCCCGCCCGGCCGCCACCTTGGCCGTGAAGTCGCCGTAGATGCGGTCGAGCCAGGCGTTCAGCCGCGCCCACTCGTCGTCGCTGAACGGCC
>DASTFE010000383.1:0-2525 GCA_035708905.1 Acidimicrobiales bacterium
GCAGGCAGGCGCCGCTGGCCTTGCGGGTCGCGACCTTGTCGCCCGGCTGCCACGAGGGCAGGTCGTCCTCCCACCCCGGCAGGCCGCGCCGGCCGATGCACGCCTCGTAGTCGGCGCGCTCGCCGTCCCAGGAGGCCAGCCGCTTCTCCCACGCCTCGCGCTCGTCGCGCCCGCGGCGGCCGGCCGCCCGGTACAGCTCGGCCACGTCGTCGGGCACCCAGAAGGTCTCGTCGGCGGGCAGGCCCAGGATCTGCTTGGTGGCGGCGATCTCGTCGTCGCCGAGGGGGTTGCCGTGGGCGTCGGCCGTGTCGGTGAAGTTGGGCGACGGCCAGCCGATGTGGCTGCGCAGGATCAGCAGCGACGGCGCCTCGTCGTCGTCGCCGGCCCGGCGGAGCGCGCCCTCGAGCGCGTCGGTGTCGTTGGCCACCTCGCCGAGCCGCTCGACGTGCCAGCCGTAGCCCTCGAAGCGGCGGGCCGCGTCGTCGGAGTAGGACAGCGCGGTGTCGCCGTCGATGCTGATGTGGTTGTCGTCGTAGACGTAGACCAGCCGGCCCAGCCCCAGGTGGCCCGCCAGCGACGCGGCCTCGTGGCTGATGCCCTCCATCAGGTCGCCGTCGCTGCAGATCACGTAGGTGCGGTGGTCGCACAGCTCGGGGCCGAAGCGGGCCCGCAGCCAGCGCTCGGCGACGCCCATGCCCACGCCGTTGGCGAAGCCCTGGCCCAGTGGCCCGGTGGTGACCTCGACCCCCGCGGTGTGGTGCACCTCGGGGTGCCCCGGCGTGGCCGAGCCCCACGTGCGGAAGTCGCGCAGGTCTTCCCGCGTGAGCCCGTAGCCGGTGAGGTGCAGCATCGAGTAGAGCAGGATCGAGGCGTGCCCCGCAGAGAGCACGAAGCGGTCACGGTCGGGCCAGTCGGGGGCATCCGCGTCGTAGCGCATGATGCGCGTCCACAGGACGTGGGCCAGGGGGGCGAGCGCCATCGCCGTGCCCGGGTGGCCGCTGTTGGCGGCCTGGGGGGCGTCCATGGCCAGGCCACGGATGACGTTGATGGCGCGCTGGTCGAGGGAGGCGTCAGGCGACATGCATCTGCCACCCTACTGGGCGGTTGCGCACGTTCCGTCGCTGCTCACGCCTCGTGGAACAGGGCGATGCTGGCCGTGAACCCGTGCACGAAGCTGCGGGGGCCGACCGGCCCGAACTCGCCCGCGCAGAACATGCCGGCCACGGCACCGGAGTGCACCGCGGCCTCGACGGCGCGGGCGTCGTGGTCGGGCTCGCCGAAGAGCCGCTGCCCCCGGCCGTTGCAGGTGAACAGCAGGGCGCCGCCGGCCTCCCCGGCCGCCCCGGAGAGCAGCGCCCGCAGGTCCTCGTCGGCCGAGTCGGCGTCGCGCACCTGGAACTGCACGGTGGTGCCGACGGGGACCACATCGCCCACCGCCAGCGCTCCCGAGGCCCGGTCCGCGCCCATCACGTTGCGCACCAGGAAGTCGCCGCGGCCGAACGTCATGCGGTGCTCGTCGACCGCGACGCCCAGGTGCAGGCCGGTCGCGAGCTTGGCCCGCTCGTCGGGTGCGAGCGCCCGCGCCAGCTCCTCGAGGCGCTCGAGCGCCGGGCGCCCCGCCAGCTCGGCCACCAGGTTGCCCTCGGCCCGCGTGACGATCATCGGCTCGCCCACCGGCCGGCAGCCCTGGGAGACCACGAGTGTGGTCGCCACCTCGGCCGGCAGCACCACCCCGACCCCGCCGTCGGCGTGCACCCGGTCGTCGAGCACGAGCCGGTCGCCGCCGGGGCCGCGCGCCGCCGAGGCGGCGCCGCCGATCACCGGCACGGGCGGGTCGAGCAGGCCGAGCAGGCCGACCACGTCGCCGATCGGCAGGGTGTACGGGTCGGCGAGCAGCACCAGCACCTCGCCCGGCCCGAACGTGCGGTCGGAGACGCCGCTGATCGCCGCCCCGGTCGCCGTGCGCGCCGCGCTCACGCGCACCGGCCGGGGCCGGGCCGCCAGGTGCGCAGCCCACAGCGACAGGGCGGGGCCGTCCTCGATCTCCTGCCCGCCGCCGATGACGGCACCGCCAGTGCTCCCCACCAGCACGCCGGGCCCGAGCGCGGCCCGCACGGCGGCGGCGATGTCGGGGACGGCCTCGACGTGGTGCGGCGAGCAGAACAGCACGGCGAGGTCGGGGGCGCGCCCGACCCGCTCGAGCACCTCGCCGGTGGCCGCCGCGGCCTCGGGGTGCAGGGACCGGGCGCTGGCGAAGGGCACCGGGCCTCCTCGATCAGCCGGCGGGGCCGGGGATCAGCGTGTAGGGGACCACCGTCGCGTGGCCGCCGTCGACCCGGCAGTGGGCCTCCACCGTGCCGTAGTCGGCGAAGTCCAGCTCGGCCCGCACGAACCGGTAGGTGAACTTGCCCGGTTCGACCTGCAGGGGCTGCACGTTGCGGGCCACCTGGTCGCCATCGCGCCGGAAGACGACCTCGAGCACGCCGGTCCCGCTCTCGTCCGGCGGGCAGCGCACGAGCACCACC
>DASTFE010000384.1:0-3993 GCA_035708905.1 Acidimicrobiales bacterium
GCCGACTCCATCTGCCGGGTCCACGAGGGCACCCACACCGCGCCCTGCTCGATCACCCCGAGGCGCAGGTCGGGGAACCGCTCGAGCACGCCGTCGAAGATCATGGTGGCCAGGGTCTGCGCAGGTGGCCCGGGGATGCCCATGTAGTCGACCGAGCGGAAGTTCTCCTCGCCGCCGTGGAAGTCGGGCGGGACGGGCAGCCCGTTGTCGAAGTAGCCGGGGTCGATGAGGTCGCCCGTGCCGCCGACGTGGAACACCACGGGGATGCCGGCCTCCTGGGCGCGGGCCCACACGCCGTCCAGCCCGACGTGGCTGGGCGAGTGGCCGGGCGGGCACCCGGAGGCGACGAGCAGGGCGGCGGCACCGGCGGCGATGGCCTCGTCGGCGAGCCCGGGCGCCCGGTCGATGTCGGCCAGCGGCACGTAGCAGGTGGGCAGCAGGCGAGGGTCGACCGAGCAGAACTCGATCATGCCCCGGTTGTGGGCGCGGGCGACGCCGACGGCGAGGTCGATGTCGCCGCTGTGCTCCCAGTCGTGCAGGCGCCGGTTGTGGAAGGTGTTGAAGACGAGCTGGCTGGCGAAGCCGAGCAAGTCGAGCACGCGGGGTCGGTCCTCGGCGATGAAGCTGCCGGTGGCGGCGAAGTTCTTGCGCAGCAGCACCTCGGACTCTTCGTCGGCCCGGTACTCGTCGGACGCGTGCCGGGCCGCGAGGCGCTCGAAGGCGGCGTCGAGGTCGCCAAGCTGCTCGTCCGGGTCGCCGGTCTGGCGCAGCTCGTTGCCCGACGTGTAGCGCAGCGGCTCGATGCGGTCGCGGATGGCGGGGTCGGCATGGTCGCGCAGCCAGGTGGGCGTCTCCATGATGTGGGCGTCGGCGTCGTGCACCACGAGGCCCGTCTGGTTGTACGGCACCGGTCTCTCCCCCTCCGTCGCCCCGCACGTGGTCGCTCCCGAGGCTAGCGGGGCGCCGGCCCGGTCGGCCCGCCTGACCTGGTGTTCAGTGGGTGGTGGCGCCTCCGTCGAGGGTGACGGTCTGGCCGGTGAGCCAGGCGGCCTCGTCCGACGCGAGGTAGACGACCGCCGCCCCGGCGTCGTCGGGTGTGCCCAGCCGGCCGACGGGCACCTGGCGGGCCAGGCGCTGCACCAGCTCGTCGTCGCCGCCGGTCACGGTGGCCATCATGCCCAGCGCCAGGGTGTTGACGGTGACGCCGTCGCGGGCGACCTCCTGCGAGAGGTGGCGCACGAACCCCTCGATGCCGCTCTTGCTCGCCCCGTACAGCGCCACGCCGATGGGCAGGCCGGTGCGGCCGGCACCCGACGAGATCTGCACGATGCGACCCCACCGCCGGTCCCGCATCCCGCCGAGCACCGCCCGCACGCAGTGCAGCGAGCCGTACAGGTTGAGGTCGACGTACGGGCGCCAGGCCGCCGGGTCCATCTCGTGGAACGGCTGCGCCGCCATCCCCGCCGGGATGCCGGCGTTGTTCACCAGCACGTCGACCGTGCCGACCTCGGCCGAGATCCGCTCGACGGCGCCGTCGACCGCGTCGGCGTCGGTGACGTCGAAGGCGGCGTGGTGCGCCCGGCCGCCGTCGTCGCGCACCGACGCCGCCACCGCGGCCGCGGCCTCGGCGTCGAGGTCGTTGACCACCACCGTGGCGCCCCGGTCGGCGAGGGCCCGGACGATGCCGGTGCCCACCCCGCGCCCGGCGCCGGTCACGAGAGCCACGCGGCCCGCAGCGGAGAACATGTGTCGCCTGCCTTCCCGGTCGGCGCGCCGCCGACCCGACCCCCGATGGTCCGGTCAGTCAAGCACCCGCGCCCCAGGGCCGGCGGCCTCGGGGTGGGCGGGCTCGTGGCGCAGCACGTACGACCAGGGGTCGAACCGGCGGGTCCGCTGGCGGAAGCGCCACGAGAACCCGGGCCACAGGCTGGTGTTGCGGCCGTTGGCGTCGAGGTACCAGCTGCGGCAGCCGCCGGCGTTCCACACGGTGGTCGCGAGGTGGCACTGCAGGTCGCGGTTGTAGGCGTCCTGCACCTCGGGGCGCACCTCGACGGTGGTGGCCCCCGCGCTGTCGAGGTGGCGCAGGGCGTCGAGGACGTAGCTCACCTGCGACTCGATCATGAACACCATCGACGTGTGCCCGAGGCCCGTGTTGGGCCCGACGAGCAGGAACAGGTTGGGGAAGCCGGCCACGGTCGTGCCGAGGTAGGCCTCCATGCTGCCGCGGTCGTTCCACACGTCGCCGAGCGAGGCGCCCCCCGGCCCGTGGATGTGGTCGCCGGCGGGGAAGTCGGTGACGTGGAAGCCGGTGCCGCAGATGATCGTGTCGACGGGCCGCTCGCTGCCGTCGGCGGTGACGATCGAGCGGCGGCGGACCTCGCTGATGCGGTCGGTGACGACCTCGACGTTCGGCCGGGTCAGCGTCGGGTACCAGTCGTTGGAGATGAGGATGCGCTTGCACCCCATCGTGTAGTTCGGGGTCAGCCGGGCCCGCAGGCCGGGGTCGGTGATCTGGCGCTCGAGGTGGGCGCGGGCGAGTCGTTGCGGTGCCCGCATGCGCTGCGGCTTGGTGAACCCCCAGGCGTAGAGCTCGCGGCCCCAGTAGATGGCGGCCCGCACGACCCGTTGCGCGGCCGGCAGGGCCCGGAACAGCCGCTGCTCGGCGTGCGTGAGGGGGCGGTCGGTGCGGGGGATGATCCATGGCGGGGTGCGCTGGAACACGTGCAGCCGACCGACGTGCGGCTGGATCTCGGGCACGAACTGGATGGACGAGGCGCCCGTGCCGATCACCGCGACCGACTCGCCGGTCAGGTCGTGGTCGTGGTCCCAGGCCGCCGAGTGGAACAGGGCGCCCTCGAAGCCGTCGATGCCGGGGATGTCGGGCAGCTGCGGCTCGCTGAGCGCGCCCATGCCGGGCACGAGGAACTGGGCGGTGACCCCACCGTCCGGCGTGTCGACCCGCCACACCCTGGCTTCGTCGACCCACCGCATGGCGGTGACCGGGGTGCCGAGGCGGATGTGCGGCAGCACGCCGTGGCGGCGGGCGGTGTCGCGGAGGTAGTCGAGGATCTCGCGCTGGGGCGAGAACGACCGTGACCAGCGCGGGTTGGGGGCGAAGCTGAACGAGTAGAGGTGCGACGGCACGTCGCAGGCCGCGCCCGGGTAGGTGTTGTCGCGCCAGGTGCCGCCCACGTCGTCGCCCCGCTCGAACACGACGAAGTCGTCGATGCCCGCCTGCTTGAGGCGGATGGCCATGGCGAGTCCGGCGAACCCGGCGCCGACGATGGCCACCTTGACGTGCCGCCGGCCGCCGCCATCGGCGCGGTCGGTGGCCTCGGTGGCGTCCGGATCGGTGCGGCCGTCGGGGCCGTGGGCGGCGTCGGGAGCATCGGGGCCGGCGCCCGGTTCGCCGGTCGCCGCCGCGGCGGATGGCGGCGGGGCAGGCTCGGTGACGGTCATGCACGGCCTCCGCGTCGGACGCGCCCGCTCGGGGCAGCTATTGAGCGTTGCTCAATATAGGGAGCACGGCGGAGGCGGGCAATCGGTCCCGTCGGTCCGTCCCCCGGCGCCGATCATGCGCCCCTTCGACCACGTCGCCAGCAGCGCCGAGGCGGCCAGGCCGCCGAGGACGAGAGCACCGGGCAGCGTGAGCACGCCGTCGCCGCCCATGCAGCTCTTCGACACCTCGAGGAACCGGTGTCCACGCTGGCCCAGGTCAGCAACGAGCCGAGCGCCACGAGAGCGGCCCCGCTGAGCGGAGCAGCTTGACCAGCCCGGCTGCTGCTGCCCCGTGCTCGCGTGCCCGCCGCCTCCGCGGGATCCGATGGATCGCCGCGGGTTGGAACCCGGGTCCGCTCGACCGCCGGAGACGGTTGGGCGGCCGCGCCGGGCCGCGGTAGGCTCGTCTCTCCGCAACCAGCGCTCGTAGCTCAATTGGAGAGAGCATCTGACTACGGATCAGAAGGTTGGGGGTTCGAGTCCCTCCGAGCGCGC
>DASTFE010000385.1:0-2212 GCA_035708905.1 Acidimicrobiales bacterium
CGCGCCTGGCGAACCCGCCGGCGCGCCCGGTCTCCACGGCACGGCGCCGGTTACTGTCGGTTCGTGTCCACCTACGTGGTGACCGGGTCGTCCAGTGGCATCGGTGAGGCGTGCGCCGTCCGCCTGGCCAGGGCCGGGCACCGGGTGATCGCCGGCGTGCGCCGGCAGGCCGACGGCGAGCGGCTGGCCGCAGCCGCCGGCTCGATCGTGCCCGCGCTCCTCGACGTGACCGACGAGGCGCAGATCCGTGATCTCGTCGGCCGTCTCGACGAGCTGGCGCCGTCCGGGCTCGACGGCCTGGTCAACAACGCCGGGATCGCCCGGGGTGGCCCGCTCGAGTTCCTGCCGCTCGACGAGTGGCGCATCCAGCTCGACGTCAACGTCATCGGCCAGGTCGCCGTCACCCGCTCGCTCGTCCCCCTCCTGCGGCGGGCACGGGGGCGGGTGGTGTTCGTCGGCTCCATCTCCGGCCGGGTGTCGACGCCGTTCCTCGGCCCGTATGCCGCCTCCAAGCACGCCATCGAGGCCATCGCCGAATCGCTGCGCGAGGAGCTGCGCCCGTGGGGCATGGCCGTGTCGGTCGTCGCTCCCGGCGCGGTGCGCACGCCCATCTGGGACAAGGGGCGGGCCTACGCCGACGAGCTCGAGGCCCGCCTGCCCGCCGAAGCGCACGACCTGTACAGCGACGCCGTCGACGACCTGCGCCGAGGCATCGACACCCAGGAGCGCACCGGCGTGCCACCCGACCGCGTCGCCGCGGCGGTCGAGCGGGCGCTCACGTCGCCACGACCCCGGTACCGCTACGTCGTGGGGAACGACGCCAGGGCCGCCGGCATCCTGGACAGGCTCCTCCCGGACCGGGCCATGGCGTACGTGACGCGACGCCTCGGTCCCTGACGCATCGTTCCTCCCGGCGGGTTCCCGAGATCCGGGGGCGCGGTCGGTGTAGACCATGGGCGTGGTGTGGCGAGGCTCGCGCTACCTGGATCACCCCGGTCCCCGGCACTCGCCGGACTGGTACGACCAGAGCGGCGAGGCGACGGTGCTGGAGGCCGGCGATCGCCTCTTCGTGCCGTGCGAGGGCGGACCGTCGAGCAGCCGCCTCGAGATGTTCCCGCCGCGCCTGGAGATCGACGAGGACGACGGCATGTACGTGCTCTTCGACGACGGGCCCCGCGACCAGTGGAGGTACGTGTTCGTTCCCCGGGAGGGCTGAGCACCCGCGGGTCGCCGCTCCGCCCGGCCGCCTGCGCCTACTCGCCCAGGAGGTAGGCGACGAGCGCGTCGAGCTCGTCGTCGGAGACGTCGAGCACCGGCATGGCGCCCGTCGGCCCGCCGAAGGGACGGAACGCCGGCGAGATGAAGGCGCCCGGGGCGCGCACCGACTCGGCCACGTAGTCCTCGGCGCTCATGCCGGGCCGCCGATCGCCGGCCCAGGACGCGGCGTCGGACAGGTCGGGACCGATGCGGGCGGCCGGGGTCGTGTCAGGCCCGGTGTGGCACGAGGCGCACCCCTTCGTGCGGAACAGCGCCGCGCCGTCGAGGGGAGCGCCGGCGGCGGGACCGGACACGTCGGGCCCCGGCGCGCGGCTCGACCCCACGATCGCCCCACCGGCGGCCGCGAGGGCCACGACCGCGGCGACGACACCGCGGCGGGTCACGGCGCCACGGCCCCGGCGACGCGTCGCCGGCTGCGCCACGCCTCGGCGATCGCCACGGCCGCCGCGGCGACCCCCACCACCGCGGCACCGGCCCGTGCCGCCAGCGGCCAGCGGTGGCCGCCACCGGCGGCGCTCCCGGGCGCCGCGCCCGCGCCACCTGCCTGCTCGCCCGCCGCGCTGACCGGTCGGGCGACGTCGATCGCACCCAGGTCGTGGGCGCCGAACCATCCCTGGCGGATCGCCCAGTGCGCCCGACCTGGCTCGGGAAACGTGACGGTCGCGACGTAGTGCCCGGTCGGCCCCTCCTGGCGGGCCGTGAACACGGCCTCGTCACCCGATGCCGACCGGACCTCCACGGCGACGGGATCGTCGCCCTGCTCGTCGGGGTTGACAGGGGACACGCCGTGCTGGCGGATCGTGAACCCCACCTCGATCTCCTCGCCGGCGGCCGGGACCGACATCGGGTCGAGCGAGCTCATGGCCCAGCCGCCGGCCGACACCGCCGTGACCGGGACCAGGATGCCGACCAGGGCCGAGCCGGCCACGACGAA
>DASTFE010000386.1:0-2231 GCA_035708905.1 Acidimicrobiales bacterium
CAGGGCGTGGACCTCTCCGCTCGCCACGGAGAGGTCCACGCCGTCACAGGCCACGACGCCGGGGAACCGCTTGGTGATGCCCCGGAGGTCGACCTTCATGTCGGATCAGGACTCGGGGAAGGTGGTGATCTCCCCGTCGACGATCTGCTGGCGCAGATCCTCGAGCGCGTCCTTGACCTCGTCGGGGACCGCGTCCTCGAGCTCGTTGAAGGGAGCGATGTCGACGCCCTCGTTCTCGAGGGTGCCGGTGTAGACGCCGCCCTCGAACTCACCCCCCGAGGCCTCCATGACCGCGTCGTTGACCGCGACGTCCATGTTCTTCATGACCGAGGTGAGGAAGAGGTCGCAGTCGTCGGCCACCGAGACGCAGCCGTCGGTGTCGACCCAGATGACCTTGGCGTCGCCGCCGCGGGCCCGCACGGCCTCGATGGTGCCCAGGCCGACCGGGCCGGCGACCGGCATGATGATGTCGGCGCCCTGGTCGAGCAGGCCCTCGGTGGTGGCACGGCCCTTGGACTGGTCTTCGAAGTCGCCGGTGAACAGGCCGTCGTCGGCGGCGTTGTCCCACCCGATGAGCTCGACGTCGGTGCCGTTCTCCTCGTTGTAGTGCTCGATGCCGAGCTGGAAGCCCTTCATGAAGATGGTGACGGTGGGGATGTTGATGCCGCCGTAGGTGCCGACCGTGCCGGTCTCGGTGGTGCCGGCCGCCACGTAGCCCGCCATGAAGGCGGCCTGGTCGGTGGCGAAGGTCAGCTCCTTGACGTTGTCGAACTCGTCGGCGACGTCGCCGGCTTCGGTGCTGTAGTCGTAGTCGACGATCGCGAAGCTCTGGTCGGGGTTGGTCTCGGCCGCGTCGGCGGTGGCCCCGCCGAGCAGGAAGCCGACCGTGACGATCAGGTCGCAGCCCTGGTCGATGAAGCTCTGGATGTTGGGGGCGAAGTCGGCCTCGGACTGCGACTCGAGCACCGCGGGCTCGAAGCCGAGCTCGTCGGCCGCGTCCTGCACGCCCTTGTACGCCGTCTGGTTGAACGACCGGTCGTCCACCCCGCCGGTGTCGGTGACCTGGCAGGCGGTGAAGTCGCTGGCGGCCTCGCCGTCGCCACCGTCGTCCGCTTCGGTGTCGTCATCATCGCCACAGGCCGCAGCGAGCATCGCCAGCGCGAGGAGCGCGGCGAGCGCCTTGACCGTTCGTCGTTGCATCATCCGTCCGTAACTCCCTGTCGAGGAACGCATGACCAGGCGGTCACGACGGGCACGTTAGTCACATTTCCTCGCCTCACGAGCGGATGGCCGACGTCCGCGACCTGTTCCGGGGTGACGCCGGGCGGATCGGGCCACCGACGCGCCGGGGCGCTCGGCAGATCGGCCATCGCGGGTAGCGTCACGGCGTGCTCGTTCCGTCCAGCGACCCGTTCGACCTCGCCGACCGTGCGGCCGCGACCCTCGCCGACGCGACCGGCGTCGAGCGCCACGAGGTGGCGGTCGTGCTGGGCTCGGGGTGGCGCCCGGCCGCCGACCGGATGGGCGAGACGGTGGCCGAGCTCGCCACCACCGACCTGCCCGGGTTCCCCGCCGCCACCGTGGCGGGCCACGCCGGCGGCGTCCGGTCCATCGCCGCCCACGGCGGCCGCCGGGTGCTCGCCTTCCTCGGGCGCGTGCACGGCTACGAGGGCCACGACCCGGCGGCCGTCGTCCACGCGGTGCGCACCGCCCACGCGGCGGGCTGCCACGTCGTCGTGCTCACCAACGCGGCCGGTGGCATCCGCGAGGGGCTCGAGGTCGGCCAGCCGGTGCTCGTGGCCGACCACCTCAACCTGACGGGCCAGTCGCCGGTGTCGGGCCGGTTGCCCGCCGAGGGCCTGCCCGCCCGCTTCGTCGACCTCACCGACGCCTACGCCCGGCGCCTGCGGGCGCTGGCCCGTGAGGTCGACCCCACCCTGGCCGAGGGCGTGTACGCGGGCCTGCCCGGCCCGCACTACGAGACCCCGGCCGAGATCAGGATGCTGCGCACGCTGGGGGCCGACCTGGTCGGCATGTCGACCGTGTGGGAGGCCATCGCCGCCCGCCACCTCGGGCTCGAGGTGCTGGCCCTGTCGCTGGTCACCAACCTGGCGGCCGGCCTGGGCGCCACGCCGCTCGACCACGAAGAGGTGCTCGAGGCCGGGCGCCGGTCGGCGGTCCGCATGGGCAGCCTGCTCGCCGAGGTGGTCGAGCGCCTGTGACGAGCCGCG
>DASTFE010000387.1:0-8344 GCA_035708905.1 Acidimicrobiales bacterium
CCACACATGCGGTCGAGGTGGGCGCCGGCGTCCGACCCGCCCAGCATGACCCGGGGGTCGCCCCAGACCTCCTGGCGCATGCGCCACGACTCGTCGTCGTTGTCAGTGGGCCTGGGCCACAGCACGGTGCGGAAGTCGTCGTTGGTGACGATCTCGACCAGGGTGTCGAACGGCTCCTGGCCCCGCTCGGCCGCGACGTCGCCGACGACGCGGCCGGTCAGGCCCTCGTTGGCGGCGGAGTAGGTGTCGCCGATGACGTACCGGTCCCACCCGGCCAGGCGGCGGAACACGCCCGCCGCCTCGCTGTGCGACGCCTCGACCAGCTTGCGGCGCAGCTCGGCGTCCGCCAGCGCCGCCTTCTTCTGGTCGAGCGGCAGCCGCATGACGTCGCCCCAGCCGGGCATGAGCCACAGCGCGCAGAACGAGCCGAAGCTCATGTTCATCGGCACCAGCACCGGCATGGTGAGGGCGACCACCCGCCCGCCCACCTCGGCGGCGCGGTCCGCCGCGGTGAGCTGGCGCGGCACCCGGTCGGGCACCGACGAGTCGACGGTCAGCACGTTCCAGTTGATGGGCCGTCCAGCTGCCGCCGACATGGCGGCCACGAGCTCGATCTCGTCGTCCGAGAACTTGTCGAGACCGCCCTCGAAGGCGCCCTCGAGGAACGTGCCCTCGTGCTCGCCCACCGCCGCGCACAGGGCCATCAGCTCGTCGCGGGTGGCGTGCCGCGACGCCACCGGCTGGCCGTCGCCGTCGCTGTGGGTCGACGACAGCGTGGTCGACAAGCCGAGGCCGCCGGCGCGGATCGACTCGTGCAGCAGCCCGACCATGGCGTCGAGCTGCTCGGGGGTGGCCTCGTGGCCGACGGCGTCGGCGCCCATGACGTAGCGGCGCAGCGCGCAGTGCCCCACCATGAAGCCGGCGTTGACGCCGATGCGCCCGTCGAGGCGGTCGAGGTACTCGGCGAAGGACTCCCACCGCCAGTCGACGCCCTCCTCGAGGGCGGCGAGCGGCATGCCCTCGACCTTGGCCATCATGCGTCGCAGGTAGTCGGCGTCATCGGCGTGCAGGGGCGCGAGGGTGAATCCGCAGTTGCCCGCCACGATCGACGTGACGCCGTGGACGTTCGAGGGCGACGCCGCCGGGTCCCACAGCAGCTGGGCGTCGTAGTGGGTGTGGGGGTCGATGAAGCCGGGGCAGACGACGAGCCCGGTGGCGTCGAGGACGTCGGCGGCATCCTCGGCGACGCCGCCCGGATCGGCGTCGTGGTACGCGACCGCCGCGATGCGCCCCGCCCGCACGCCCACGTCGCCCGGGCGACCGGGGGCGCCCGTGCCGTCGACGATGGTGGCCCCGCGGATGATGAGATCGAGCATGGTGCGGCCCCTCGGCGTTTCTGACGGTGCGTCAGATGGTAGCCAGCCGGCGAGCCGGCGGCCACGCCCGCTGCGGTCGTCGCCGGGTCAGCCGGTGCCCGGGTGGGTCGCGCACGCCGTCTCGACCCCGTCGCCGCCGGACGTCAGGGTCGGCCACGACATGACGTCGCGGGTCTGGGGCCCGTAGGCGCCGTCGGTGCCGATGCCGTGGCGCTGCTGCACCGCCCGCACCGCCGCGCGCGTGGCGTCGCCGTAGCGCCCGTCGACCGTGATCGACTGCCCGTTGCAGGCCACCAGGGCCTCCTGCAGCAGGCGCACGGCCTCGCCGCCGCGGCCGACGCCCATCCCGCAATCGGCCGAGGCCACTGGGACCACGGGCCCGTCGGTGGGCAGCCGGACGGTGCCCCCGCCCGAGGCGAACGGGGCCGTGCCGGTGCAGGTGGGCAGCGAACCCTCGTCGCCCGGTTCCGGCACCGACCACGCGTCGCCGTCGTCGCCCTGCAGCTCGGACCGGTCGGCGTCGGCGACCGACGCCGCGTCCACGTCGGCGCCCCCACCCCAGGCGTCGTTGTCGGGTGCGCCGTCGGAGATCACGGCGAGCAGCAGCGCCACCGCGGCGAGGCCACCGAGGACGTGCGTGCCCTTCACGTTCTCGAACGCCACGGCGGCAACCCTCCCCTGGTGCTCGTCGTTCGCGGTCCACATACCGAGCGTGCCGGAGCAGTAACGTTACGTCGCCACGCCGGCCGAGCGCTCACGGTCGCCGCCCCAGCACCCAGCAGGCGATGCCCGCCGCCACCCCCACGTTGAGCGAGTCGACCCCGCCCTGCATGGGGATGCCGACCCGCTCGTCGGCCGCCGCCAGCGTCTCGGCCGACAGGCCGGGTCCCTCGGCGCCGAACAGCAGCGCCACCCGCTCGTCGGCCGCCAGCCGCACCTGGTCGAGCGGGCACGCTCCGGCGGCGGGGGTCAGGGCCAGCAGGCGGAACCCGGCCGCCCGCACCGGGTCGAGGCCGCCGGGCAGCCGCGGCAGCCAGGCCCACGGGAACGCGTAGCCCTCGCCCATCGCCACGCGGGCCACCCGGCGGTACAGCGGGTCGGTGCAGGTGGGGTCGAGCAGCACGGCGTCGAAGCCCAGGCCGGCGGCGGTGCGGATGATCACGCCGAGGTTGGTCGGGTTGCTCACCCGCTCGAGCACGACGACGCGGCGGGCCTCGGCGAGCACCTCGTCGGCCGGGGCCACCGGCCGCCGGTCGAAGGTGGCGAGCATGCCCCGGTGGACGCCGAGGCCGGTGATCCGGCGCAGCACGGCCGGCGAGGCCGCGAAGACCTCGGCGTCGGCGGGCATCCCGGGTGGCAGGGGGTCGGCGCGGGTGGCGTCGACCAGCGCAGCCCGCAGCCGGTAGCCGGCCCGCAGCGCGCGCTCGACCACGACGTCGCCCTCGGCCACGAACATCCCGTTCGCCACCGCCCGCCGGCCGCGCACGCGGGGGCCGGCCAGCTCGCGGTCCCGCAGCCCGACGAAGTCGGCGATGCGCGGGTCGTCGGGGTCGTCGACCGGTGAGCGCACGACCGGGATCGTCGCCGCCCCGCCGGGCCACCCGCAAGGCAGCGGGGCCGCCGGGCGGACCGCCCGCCGGTGACCGGCGCACGTCAGGCGATGTCGCCGCCGAGGAGGAAGAACAGGACGATCAGCACCACGATGGCGACCGCCCCCCAGACGGCCCCGAGCGCCTGGCCCAGCCCCACGCCGAGCGCGACCGGCCCGGCCAGTCCCACGGTCCAGGTCGGCGGCACGGGGCGCGCCCCCGGCGGCGAGCCCTCGCGGGCGAGGGCGAGGCCGACCGCCGCCATCACGAGCACCGCGGCGGCGATGACGCTGACCAGCAGGCCGGCGACCAGGCCGACCGCGGCCGCCGCCGCCAGCACCAGCGCACCCGAGACCCAGCGGGCCACCCGTCGCCCACCATGGCGCCCGGGCACGCCTGCGGCGCCCGGGACGGGCCCGGAGCCGCCGGCGCCCGTGCCGCCCGCCCCTCGGGGCCGGACGGGCGCCCCCGTCTCCGGGCGCGGGACACCGCCGGCCCGGCGGGTCGTCGCCGGTGACCACGGCACGGTCTCCGCCCCGCCGGGCTCCGCCCATGTGGTGGGGCCACCCGCCGCCGTCGGACCTCCGGCACCGGGCGGCGGCCCGGGCGGTGGGTGGCCGCCGGCCAGCGCCGCCTGCAGCGCCGCCGCGCTCGGGCGTGCGTCGGGGTCGGGCGCCATCGCCGCCCGCACGGCGGGCTCGAGCCATCCCGGCACGCCGTCGAGGTCGGCCGCGCCGCGGGCGGCGCGCTCGGCCACCACCGGCGCCGGGCCGTCGATCGCCGGCCGCCCCCGGGCCGCGTAGGCCATCACCGCGCCCCACGACCACACGTCGCCGGCCGCGGTCACGGGACGGTCGGTGAAGCGCTCGGGCGGCATCCACGCCGGCGTGCCCACCCACGACCCGGTCTGCGTGATGGCGGGCGCGCCCTCGATCCACGCGATGCCGAAGTCGACCACCCGCGGGCCGTCCGGCCCCAGCACGACGTTGCGGGGCGTGAGGTCGCGGTGGACGACGCCGGCGCCGTGGATCGCCACCAGGGCGTCGGCCAACGCCGCGCCCAGGGCCCGCAGCGGCGCCGGGCCCAGCGGCCCGTGCCGATCCACGTGGTCGGCCAGGGTCGGCCCGGCCACGTACGCCGAGGCGAGCCACGGGCGCTCGGCGTCGACGTCCGCGTCCAGCAGCGCGGCGACCGACTCACCCCGGACCCGCCTGGCGGCCGTGACCTCGCGGGCGAAGCGGGCCCGCGCGCCGGGGTCGTCCAGCAGCCGGGGGTCGAGCAGCTTGAGCGCGACCCGCCGTGGCGCGCCGCCCGATGCCCCCGTCGGGTCCTCGGCCAGCCACACCTCGCCCATGCCGCCCCGGCCCAGCCGCTCGATCAGCCGGTAGGGGCCGACCCACGTCTCATCGCCCATCGGTCACCATGCGCCGCCCGTGACCGCCCGACCACGGCCGCGCCGGCTCGACGTCGGCGTGATCGGGGGCGCTCATCGCTCCAGCTTGGTCGATCGGCCGCCCGCCCCGCCGGTCGGTCAGCCGCTCTGGCGACAGGTCGGCTCGCCCGACGGCGCCGTGCCGGGCCACTGCATCGCCTGCCGGGTCGCCGGGCCGTAGATGCCGTCGGCCACGAGGCCGTTCGCCGCCTGGAGGTCGGCCACTGCCCCCTGGGTCTCCGGACCGTACTCGCCGTCGATGGTGACGGGCCGCCCGTTGCAGCTCGACAGCGCCTCCTGCACGGCCGAGATCGCCTCGTCGCTGCTGCCCTCGCCGACCCGGCAGTCGGCGGTGATCGACGAGCTGAACAGGGTGCTCTCGGCCGGCACCTCGACGGTGCCCCCGCCGGGCGCCGGCGCCACCACGACGTCGTCGCACGCGGGCAACCCGCCGGTGGTCGTACCGCCGTCCGACTCGAAGCTGAAGTCGTCGTCGGACGTGGTGTCGGCGCCGGTCGTCGTGTCGTCGTCGCCGATCGAGGCCCCGGCCGACCCCAGCGCGAAGAGGGCGAGCAGCACCAGGATGATCGTCCCCGTGGACGATGACTTGGACGACTTGGACGACGAGCTCGACGCCATACCGCTTCCCCTCTCGGGTACGAACGGTGCGTACCCCGTCGGGTGTCGCAGCTAGACCGTAACGTGAGTTGCCACCGGAGACGGGGACCTGGCCGCGGCGACCGCCGGCCGATCCCCTAGGCTGTACAAGTCTGATACAAGTGGCGGCTGCCCCCGCCGACCCGTTCGCAACGATCCCGGAGACGTTCGCCCCATGCCCAAGATCAAGGTCGCCAACCCGGTCGTCGAGCTCGACGGCGACGAGATGACCCGGGTCATCTGGCAGTTCATCAAGGACAAGCTGATCCTGCCCTACCTCGACGTCGACCTGCGCTACTACGACCTGTCGATCCAGACGCGCGACGCGACCGACGACCAGATCACCGTCGACGCCGCCCACGCCATCAAGCAGCACGGCGTCGGCGTCAAGTGCGCGACGATCACGCCCGACGAGGCCCGCGTCGAGGAGTTCGGGCTCAAGAAGATGTGGCGGTCGCCCAACGGCACGATCCGCAACATCCTGGGCGGTGTGGTGTTCCGCGAGCCGATCATCTGCTCGAACGTGCCCCGCCTCGTGCCCGGGTGGACCAAGCCGATCGTCATCGGCCGCCACGCCCACGGCGACCAGTACAAGGCGACCGACTTCGTCGTGCCCGGGCCCGGCACGCTGACCATCACCTACACGCCCGACGGCGGCGGCGAGCCCATGGAGTTCGAGGTGGCGCAGTACCCGGGGGGCGGCATCGCCATGGGCATGTACAACTTCGACGACTCGATCCGCGACTTCGCCCGCGCCTCGTTCCGCTACGGGCTCGAGCGCGAATACCCGGTCTACCTGTCGACGAAGAACACGATCCTCAAGGCGTACGACGGTCGCTTCAAGGACCTGTTCCAGGAGGTGTTCGACGCCGAGTTCAAGGCCGAGTACGACGCCGCGGGGCTCACCTACGAGCACCGGCTCATCGACGACATGGTCGCCCAGGCCATGAAGTGGGAAGGCGGCTACGTGTGGGCCTGCAAGAACTACGACGGCGACGTGCAGTCCGACGTGGTGGCCCAGGGGTTCGGCTCGCTCGGTCTGATGACGTCGGTGCTGCTCACCCCCGACGGCCGCACCTGCGAGGCCGAGGCCGCCCACGGCACCGTCACCCGCCACTACCGCCAGTGGCAGAAGGGCGAGAAGACGTCCACCAACCCGATCGCCTCGATCTTCGCCTGGACCCGGGGCCTGGCCTTCCGGGCCAAGCTCGACGGCACGCCCGAGGTGGCCCGGTTCGCCGCGACGCTCGAGGACACCTGCGTCAAGACCGTCGAGGGCGGGCAGATGACCAAGGACCTGGCCCTCATCGTCGGCGGCGACACCCCGTGGCTCACCACCGACGAGTTCCTCGACGCGCTCGACACCAACCTCAACAAGGCCATGGCGGGCTGACCCGCTCCCACCGGCAGCCCGCCGCACCGGGCCCGCCCTGTCGAGCTGGCGGCCGGCGAGAGCGTCACGTCGCGCCAGCTGCCGGGGTTCGAGCTGGCGCTCGACGACGTGTTCGCCGCGGGCTCAGCCGCGACGACCCGGCGCGGCGACATGGCGCGGCGGCTCAGCCGTCCGGGCGGTCGCCTCTGGCCCGGCCGGCCGCAGCACGCGCGCGGATCTGCGCCGTCAGCAGCGAGGCCGCCGTCGCGACGATCACGAGGTTGAAGGCGATCTGCAGCGTGACCAGACCACGCGCCAGCTGACCGGAGGCGTGCACGTCGCCGAACCCGACGGTGGCCAGGGTCGACAGCGCGAAGTAGAGCGCGTCGGTCTTGGTGTCGAGCGACACGAACTGGTCGGGATCGGCGTCGTTCAGCGCGAAGAAGCCCAGGGCGAACATCGGCACCACCACGACCACCAGGAAGACCAGGCTGTCGAGGCGCACCGCCTCGTCGGCCGTGCGTCGCGCCAGGCGCTGGACCTGGCGGACGGTCAGCCAGCCCAGCAGGGTCACGCCGCCGAGCAGCGCCGCCACGCTGATGACGATGCCGATGCCCGACGGCAGGGCGCCGACGGGCACGGCGTAGTAGATGGCGAGCACGCTGACGAGGGACAGGGTCCCGCGCCCGGCGCGGTGCGTCGGCGGATCGCCGCCCGGCGCGGCCACCCCGGGGCTCTCGCCGGGCCCGCGCTCCGGTCCGGCGGCGTCACCGCCGTGCGGTGTGCTCATGACCCCGTTTGTAGCGGCCCGGTGGCCGGTGCCGGAGGACCCGCGGGCGCGTCGTCGTCGGCGGCCGCCCCCAGCGGCCAGTAGCCCGGCACCAGGTGGTGTGGGGTGTCGAGGTAGACCTTGGCCTCGGGCAGGCCGCCGAACCGGCCGTGGCTCCAGCGGACCTCGATGTGGCCCTCGACCGTGCGCCGGTCGCCGCGCTCGCGGTCGTCGACCGCGGCCGCCCACCGCACGACCGGCTGGCGGGACGCCACCGCCTCGACGTCGAACCGCCGCAGGCGGAACGACTGGCGCCAGTCCCACGGGCTGCCGACCCGCAGGCGCACCATGCGCCGGCCGTCGGAGCCGAGCACGAAGTACGTGGCGGCCGCCACCCGCAGGAACCGCCACAGCGTCGCCTCACGCGTGCGTTCGCTGCGCAGCGAGGCACGCCACCGGCGCACCGAGCCCTCGGCCACGGCCGTCGACAGGGCGGCGTACGCCTCGGCCGCGGCCGGCGACGTCCAGGCGCCGCGGCCCAGCGCCGACGCGAGCGCGCGGCGTTGGTTGGCGGACAGGGCCTCGACCCGGTCGGGCAGGGCGCCGACCAGGCCCGTCTCGAACCGCACGATCTCGTAGAGCGCCTGCTGCTCGGCGGCGGCCACCTCGCCGTACCAGTCGCCGCGGCCCTCGTCTTCGGACCCCGGCCCGAAGATCGCCCGGGGCGAGGCGTTGAGCTGGATGCGCGAGTTGTACTTGCAGCTCACCAGGAAGACGTGGTCGACCCGCAGGTCGGCGGGCACCGGGTCGACACCGGGCGGGCGCTGCGGGCCCTTCCACTCGACGACCGCAGGCGGCCGCCCCCGTAGCCCGTCGCGGGCGGCGAGGAAGCACCGGCCGTTGGCCCACGCCGCGGCGAACTCGGCCCGGTACCGTCCCGCCCGCTCGAGCTCGCGCAGCCGCCGCCAGCGCTCGGCGCCCACCCCACCGAACGACGGCGGCGGGTCGCCCAGCGCCACCGCCAGGTCGGGCGCCCCGTAGGTGGCCAGCCCCGTGACGATCTCGGTGACCTCGGTGCGGTCGGCCGGCACGGCGCCCCGCTCAGGGCCCCGCCAGCAGGTCGCCGATCGGGGTCGCGTCGCCGGACGC
>DASTFE010000388.1:0-18594 GCA_035708905.1 Acidimicrobiales bacterium
GTCGCGCCCCGAGCCGCGCCAGCCGACGGCGGCGGCGCCCACGAGGGGCCCGGCGTCGCCGAGCCCCGCCGGCACGATGCGGGCGCCGCGGGCGAAGTCGATGCGGGCCAGGGCGTCGAGCTCGCGCTGGGCGGCGGCGAAGAAGGTGGCGCCGTAGCCGAGGGCCACCGACCCGGCCACCACGGCCAGGCGCAGGTCGAGCAGGTTGGCGACCGAGGCCACCGCCCGGCCGACGAGCGTGCCCGTCCGCCGGCGCACGTCCTCGCCGGCCTCGCGCGGGTCGCGCCCCGTGGCGGCCCGGATGCCGGTGCCCGAGGCCTCCGCCTCCAGGCACCCGCGCGCACCGCAGCCGCACACCCGGCCGCCCGGCTCGACGATGACGTGGCCGATGTGGCCCGCGTTGCCCCCGGCGCCCTCGAGCAGGCGCCCGTCGAGCACGATGCCGCCGCCGACCCCGGTCGACACGACCATGGCGACGAAGTCGTGCCGGCCCCGGGCGGCACCGACCCATCCCTCGCCGAGGGCCAGGGCCTTGGCGTCGTTGTCGACGTGCACCGGCAGGCCCGTCAGATCGCCCAGTCGCTCGCGCAGCGGGAAGTCGACCCATGCGGGGATGTTGAGCGGCGACACCGCCGTGCCGCCGGGGGTCATCGGGCCACCGCAGCCGACGCCGGCCACCACCTCGTCGCCCCGGCGGACCGCAACGACCAGCTCGGCGAGCCGCGACCACATCGCCTCGGCGTCGCCGTGCGCCGGCGTGGGCGCGGCGCGGCGGTCGGACAGGTGGCCTGCGGCGTCGACGCAGGCGACCGCCAACTTCGTCCCGCCGACGTCGATGGCCAGGGCAGTCTCCACGAATCGGGGACGGTACCCGCGGCGCCGAGGTCGGCTGGCGGCGCAGAGCGCGTAACCTGGCATCGCTCACCCACGACGGAGGGAGATCGAGGCTGTGGCGAGCATCGAGGCCACGTCACCCCGGGCGGCGACCTTCTCCGACCATTTCCAGACCATCGTCGCCAACGTCGAGCACGTGATCCAGGGCAAGCGCGACGTCATCGAGATGATGCTGCTGTGCCTGGTGTCGGGCGGTCACCTGCTCCTCGAGGACGTTCCCGGCGTCGGCAAGACCAACCTGGCCAAGTCCCTCGCCACGTCGATCGAGTGCAGCTTCGGGCGGGTGCAGTTCACCCCCGACCTGCTGCCCTCCGACGTCGTGGGCCTCACCGTGTGGAACCGGGGCGAGAGCACGTTCGACTTCCGCCCCGGGCCCGTGTTCAACAACGTCGTGCTGGCCGACGAGGTCAACCGGGCGTCGCCCAAGACGCAGTCGGCGCTGCTCGAGGCCATGGCCGAGGGCCAGGTCACGGTCGACGGCGTCACCTACCCGCTCACGCCGCCGTTCATGGTAATCGCGACGCAGAACCCGATCGAGCACGAGGGCACCTACCCGCTGCCCGAATCGCAGCTCGACCGGTTCCTCATGCGGGTGTCGGTGGGCTACCCGGCGCGCGACGCCGAGCTCGAGATCCTCGACGCCCACGGCGACCACGACCCGTTCCACGACCTCCGCGCCGTGGTGACGACCGCCGACATCTCCCGGATGGCCGCGGCCACGCGCCAGATCCACGTCGCGCCCAGTCTCAAGGCCTACCTGGTCGACGTCGCCCAGGCCACGCGCCGCAGCCCCAACCTGGCGCTGGGCGTGTCGCCCCGGGGCACGCTCGCGCTGCAGCGGGTGGCCAAGGCCCGGGCGGCCGCCGAGGGGCGCGGCTACGTCATCCCCGACGACGTCAAGGCGATGGCCGTGCCCGTGCTCGCCCACCGCCTGCTCGTCACGCCCGAGGCACAGCTCCAGAGCATCCGCCCGGCCGACGCGCTGCGCGAGGTGCTCCGCGTCGTGCCCGTCCCCGGGGGGCACTGATGGATCGGGTCGCGCCGGCGGCGGGGTCGTGCTGACCCGGCAGGGTTGGCTGTGCGTCTGGGGCGGCGTCACCCTCTTCGTGCTCGCCCGCCTGCTCGGCATCGGCGAGCTCAACGTGTTCGCGGCGGTGATCCTCACCCTCGTCGTGATCGCGTCCCTCTACGTCCGCCTCACGCGGCTCGACCTCCAGGTCGACCGCGTCGTGCACCCGGCCCGGGTGCACGTCGGCCAGGCGAGCAGGGTCCAGATCCGGGTCCGCAACCTGCGCACCGCGGTCACGCCGGTGCTGCGCCTGGTCGACCCGGTCAGCGGCACGGCGGGTGCCGAGCTGCTGGTACCGCCCCTCGACCATGGTGAGCGGTCGGCGGCCTCGTACCGGCTCCCCACCGACCGGCGGGGCATCGTGCACGTCGGGCCGCTGCGGGTGGTGGTCGGCGACCCGTTCGGCCTGGCCCAGACCAGCACGCGGGCGGCGCCGGAGGTCGAGGTGACGGTGTTCCCGGCCGTCGACGACATCCGGCCGGTCCCGGTGACGACCGGGAACGACCCGCTCGCCGGCGTGCTCCACCCCCACGCGCTGGGGCGAACCGGCGACGACTTCTACGCGTTGCGCCCCTACGTGGTGGGCGACGATCTGCGGCGCATCCACTGGCCGTCCACCGCCCGGCACGACGAGCTGCTCGTGCGCCAGCAGGAGCAGCCGTGGCAGGCCCGCACCACCGTGCTGCTCGACGTCCGCCGCGCCGGCTACGACCCCGAGTCGTTCGAGGCGGCCGTGTCCGCGGCAGCGAGCATCGTCGCCACCACCGGCGCCCAGCGCGACCTGATCCGCCTCGTGACGAGCGACGGCACCGACTCGGGCTTCGGCACCGGCACCGCGCACACGCACGGCCTGCTCGAGCACCTGGCCGTGTGCCAGTGGACGGGCAGCGCCAGCCTGCGGGCCATGCTCGACGTGCTGCGCAACGACGGGCAGGGCGCGCTGATCGTGGTGATGGGGCACGGCACGGGCGACGACATCGCGTCGACGGCCCGGCTGCGCGGGCGCTACGGCCTGGTGCGCGTCGTGCAGGTCGACCTGTCGCCCGGCCCCGGCCGGCACCGGCCGGCGGCGTCAGAGGCCGCGGTCATCCGTGTCGACGCCGACACGTCGTTCCCCACCGCCTGGGACCGTGCCATCGTCGCGAGGTCCGCGGCCCGGCGCGTCGTCCGGAGCGCCCGGTGAGCTCGCGTCGCGACCACCTGGTGCCCGCCAGCGAGGTGGCGCTCGCCCTCGTGACCCTGGCCGCCGTCGTGGGCATGCACCGCCTGTTCGACAGCGGCTCGTACTTCGGGCCGCTGGCCCAGCAGGCGATCCTCGCCCACGTGGCCGTCACGGCCCTGCGGCGCGCCGGCGTCCGCCTCGTCCCCGCGGCGCTCGCCACCGCCACCCTCGCGGTGCTGGTCATCACCTGGACCCGGTTCCCGGGCACGTCGTGGTGGCTCCTGCCCACCGGCGAGACGTTCGGCCGGCTCGGCGACGACGTCGGCGCGGCGTGGACGCTGTTCGGCGACGTGAAGGCGCCCGCCCCGGTGGCGAACGGCTTCATCGCCGTCAGCGCCGCCGCCGTGTGGCTGCTGGTCTTCCTGGCCGACTGGGCGGCCTTCCGGGTCGTGGCCACCTTCGAGGCGGTGCTGCCGGCCACCACGCTGTTCGTGTTCGCGGCCGCCCTCGGCGGCCCCGGCAGCACCGTGGCCGGGGCCAGCCTGTTCTCCGGCGCGGCGCTGCTGTTCGTGCTGCTGCACCGCATCGCCAACCAGGAGAGCAACTCGCGCTGGGCCGGCGGCCAGCGCAGCCAGGGCCGCTGGTCGCTGGTGATGACCGGGGCGGGGCTCACCGCGGCCACGGTGGTGGCGGCCGCCATCGCCGGCCCGCGCCTGCCCGGGGCCGACGCCGAGCCGGTGGTGGCGTGGCGCGACCTCACCAAGGAGGAGCCCACGCGGGTGGTGCTCAGCCCCATGGTGTCGCTGCAGACCAAGCTGGTCGACCAGCCCGACGTCGAGGTGTTCACCGTGCGCAGCGAGCGCAGCTCGTACTGGCGGCTGACGTCGCTCGACGAGTTCGACGGCGAGATCTGGCGGTCGTCGTACAGCACCGGCGACGCCGACGGCCGGCTGCCCCGGGCGGTCGACTCGGCGGCCGCGAGCGACACCGTCACCCAGGAGATCACCATCGAGGCCCTCAGCTCGGTCTGGCTGCCCTCGGCCTACGAGCCGGTGGCGATCGACGCCGGCGACCAGGCCACCGACTTCGACGCCCGGTCGAGCACGCTCATGGTCGACCGCGAGGTGGCCAGCTCCGACGGCTACACGTACACCGTCACCTCGCAGATCCCGGCCTGGTCGGCCGACGAGCTGCGCACGGCGTCGCCCGAGGTGCCCGAGGACATCCGCGACGCCTACACGCAGCTTCCCGACGGCTTCTCGCAGCACGCCCGCACCGAGGCCACGCGCCTCACGCAGGACGAGCCGACGGCCTACGACAAGGCCCTCGCCATCCAGGACCACCTGCGCACCTTCACGTACGACAAGCACATGGGCCCCGGCCACAGCGAGGACGCGCTGCTCGAGTTCCTGTTCCGCACCAGGCGGGGCTACTGCGAGCAGTTCGCGGCGGCCTTCGCCGCCCTGGCCCGGGCCGTGGACCTGCCGGCCCGCGTGGCGGTCGGGTTCACGCCCGGCGTGCAGGATCCCAACGACCCCACGCTCTTCCGCGTGCGGGGCACGCACGCCCACGCGTGGCCGGAGGTGTACCTGGGCGAGTACGGGTGGGTGCAGTTCGAGCCGACGCCCACACGGGGGCCGCCCCGCGCCGACGGCTGGCTGGGCATCTCCGAGAGCCAGGACACCAGCAGCGGTGGCGCGGCGATCACCGACCCCGACCCGGTGGGCGGCGACGGCGCGGGCCTGGAGGGCGGCGACGGCATCTCGAGCGACGCGGCGGGCGACCTCGGCCTGACCCTGGGCGACGAGGGGGCCGGCGCAGCCGCGGACGAAGGGCGCCCCGACCGGCCGATCGTGCCCGCGCCGGTGCGCGACGCCAGCCGACCCGTCGGCATGGGGGCGCTCGCCTACCTCGTGGTGGTGCCCCTGGCCGTCGTCGGGCAGCGGATGATCCGGCGGCGCCGGGCGTCGACCGCGGGCGCCAAGGTGCGCCTGGGCTGGCGCAGCGTCACCGAGAGCGCGGCGCGGGCCGGCATCGGCCTGGCGCCGTCGATGACGGTGGCCGAGGCGGCCGACCGCATGGCGGCGGCGCTGCCCGAGTCGGCACCCCGGATCCAGCAGCTCGCCCGCAGCGTGGAGATGCTCGCCTACGCCGAGGTGCCGCCGGGAGACGACGAGGCGGTGCGGCTGACCCGCGAGTGGGCGGCCATCGTGGCCGAGGCCAACCGCCTGCGGCCCTGGCACCAGCGGGTGCTGACCTACCTCGACGTGCGCCAGCTCGTCGGCGGCCGGCGCAACCGGCTGGTGGCCCACGGCGGCCCGGCGCCCGCACACGGAGGCTGAGGGACCTTACCGCCCCGGGCGGCGGCTCGACGGTCGTTCCTGCCGCGGGATCGGGGGCGGGGGCCCCAGGAACCGCGGCAAGAAGCGTCGGCCGGGCGAGTCAGTTGTCGTCGCTGTCGGCGTCGGCGTCGTCGTCGCGGCGGAACCGCTCGCGCACGCGCCGCCCGGCCCCGCCCAGGGCATCGCGCACGCCGTTGGCGCGCACGGTGCGGGTGAGCTCGTCGAGCCCGGCCCGGCCCAGCTTGCGCAGGTTGCGCTCGAACACGAGGGCGCACCCGAGCATGACCAGGAAGCCGGCGAACGACACCAGGTAGGACGTCGACAGCGTGGCCACCAGGAACACGGCGCCTGCCACGAGGCCGACCAGCGACCACTTCATGCGACGGACGGTGTGCCGGTAGAGCGTGGTCTCGCTGACCTCACGCGCGAACGTGGGGTCGTCCTCGTAGAAGCGCTGTGCGATCTCCTGGAGGATGCGTTCCTCGTCCTCGGAAAGCGGCACCTGAACCCCTTGTCGCCCGGCTGACCGAACCGGCACGGACAAGTGTTCCACAGGCCTGCGCAAACGACAACGCGTGATGGGCGCAGATGTGCAGAGAAATCGTCAATCCTGCTGGTCGCCGGGCCCGGCCGGCGGCCCCTCCGGACCCCACTGCGCATCGCCCCGCCGCTTGACGCGCAGCCCACGCTCGTCGACCGCGGAGGCGGGACCGATCGCCGCCGGCCCGAACCGGGCGCGGATGGCGTCGACGGCCCCGCTGGCGTCGTGCCAATCGGCGGCCCCGGCGTCGTCGAGCGTGAGCTGGCGGGTGGCTGCGTCGACCAGTCCCGAGCCGGTGACGCCCAGCAGCCGCACGCCCGGCGACGGGTCGATCACGGCCAGCATCGCCTGGGCGGCCCGGGCGAGAGCCGGGCCCTCGTCGACCGGGCGGTCGAGCGTGGTCGACCGGGTGATGGTGCGGAAGTCCCCGAAGCGCAGCTTGAGGGTGACCGTGCGGGCCGCCCGCCCCTCGCGGCGGAGCCGCCAGGCGACGGCGTCGGCCATGCGCACCACCTCGCGGCCCAGCGACCCGTGGTCGTGGAGGTCGGTGGGGAAGGTCTCCTCGTGGCCGACGGACTTGGCCCGCTGGCCCGGCTCGACGGGCCGGCGGTCGATGCCGTTGGCCAGGCGCCCGAGGTGCCGGCCGGCGGCCTGGCCCAGCGCGCCCACCAGTGCCGGCTCGGGCATGTCGGCGATGTCGCCCACGGTACGCACGCCCAGGCGCTCGAGCTTGGCCAACGTGGCCGGGCCGACCCCCCACAACGCCCGGGCAGGCAGCGGCCGCAGGAACGCCGCCTCGGCGCCGGGCGCCACCCGGCGCACGCCCGGGCCGGTGACGGGGCCGCCCGGCGAGGCCGCGGGCTTGGCGGCCTGGGAGGCGAGCTTGGCGATCATCTTGGTGGCGGCGACGCCCACCGAGCAGGTGAGCCCCTCGGCTGCCCGGACCTCGGCACGGATGGCGTGGCCGATCCGCTCGCCGTCGCCGAGCGCGCGCCGGGCGCCGGTGACGTCGAGGAAGGCCTCGTCCAGGCTCAGGGGCTCGACCAGCGGGGTGTAGGACCGGAAGATCGCCATCACCCGCTCGCTGACCGCCGCGTAGGCGTCGTGGTCGCCGGGCAGGAACACCGCGTGCGGGCACAACCGGCGGGCCCGCACGCTGGGCATTGCCGAGAACACGCCGTAGGCCCGGGCCTCGTAGCTGGCCGCCGCGACCACGCCCCGGTCGCCCGTGCCCCCCACCACCACCGGCCGCCCCCGCAACTCGGGCCGGCGCAGCAGTTCGACGGACACGAAGAAGGCGTCCATGTCGACGTGGAGGATCGTGCGGGGCCGGCTCACCGGGCCGTCACCGCCGCGAGACCACCGCCCGCCGGGGATCGTCGCCGTCGAGCAGGTAGCGGAACCGCCGCGAGGCCTCCCACCGCTCGGTCAGCCAGGCCCCCAGGGGCTCGGACACCCACGGGTGGCAGCCGGCCAGGTGCCCGGCGCAGGCGGCGGGGTCGACGTACTCGGCGTCGACGACGATGCCGTCGGGGTCGTCGACCCGCACCTCGCCGGCGAACTCCAGCGCGACGTGCGCCTCGACCCGCAGGTGCCAGCCGAGGCCGGGCGCCTCGACCTCGACCTCGTAGACCGGGCCCCGCCAGCGCGACACCACCACGCCGGTCTCCTCCGCCACCTCGCGCGTCAGCCCGGCCAGCAGGGTCTCGCCCTCGTCGATCACGCCACCCGGGGGGCTCCAGTCGTGGTCGCCGTTGCGACGGCGGTTGCGGACCAGGAGCAATCCCGCGTCGCCGAGGATCAGTCCCCCTCCGACCAGCCACTGTCGCATCGGCCCAGTGTGGCACCGTGGAGCCGTGGACCCCTCTCCCTCCCCCGCCGCATCCGACCTGCACCGCAACGCCCGCGCCGTGGTCGATGCCGCCCGCTCGCTCGGCCTGGCCGTGGGCGTGCGCGAGTTCCCCGACGGCACCCGCACCGCCGAGGACGCGGCCCGCGCCATCGGCGTGTCGGTGGGCCAGATCGTGAAGTCGCTGATCTTCCGCGTCGACGGCGACGTCGTGGTGGCGCTGGTCAGCGGCCCCAACCGGCTGGACGAGCCCCGCCTGGCCGCGGCGGCCCGGCGCCCGGGGGCGGCGATCTCGCGAGTCGACGCCGCCGGCGTGCGGGCCGCGACCGGCTTCCCGATCGGCGGCGTGCCGCCCTTCGGCCACCCGCAGCCGCTGGCCACCTACGTCGACGAGGACCTGCTGACCTTCGACGAGGTGTGGGCCGCGGCGGGCACGCCGCGGCACGTGTTCGCCGTAGCTCCCGGCGACCTGGTGCGGGTCACCGGCGGCCGGGTCGCGCCCCTCCGGGCCGGCTGAGCGGGGTTCGGGCGGCTGGGCCGCGGCCCCCTACGATGGCCGCGCCATGGCCGACGCCCCGCGAGACCGCCCGCCCGCCCCCGACGGCGAGTACGCGCCCAGCGCCCTGCCCTCCGCCGGGGCGCGGGTGCTCGCCTTCGTGTCGATCCTGGTGGGCGGCCTGTGCGGCGGAGTCATCGGGTGGGCGTTCGTCGACCTGCAGTGCGAGGGCGACTGCGGGGTGGCCGCCGGCATCGCGGGCGTGGTCGGCGCGGTCGTCGGCGCCGGGGGCGTGGCCGTGGTGGCCGTGCTGGCGCTGCGGGCGATGGGCGAGTGGCGCACGATCCAGCACCGCCAGGCCGGCAAGCCCGACTGAGCACCGGCCGGGCGCGACCGCCGCAACCCGCAGCCGTTCAGCCGAAGCGCAACCGCCGGAAGCTCTCGGCGTGGGCCACGCCGGCCTGGGCCCCCGTCTCGGCGGTGCGCTGCCGCAGCAGCTCGGCGACCAGGTCGGGATCGCCCGCCATGCGGCTCTCGTGGCACGCCACCGCGCGGATCTTGGCCTCGACCGCGTCGCTCACGTCGACCCACACGTCCGCCTCGAAGGTGCCCGAGAGCAGCAGCGCGCCGACCTGGTGGGCGGCGCTCGCGCCGGGGAAGTAGAGGGGGCTGCCCGCGGCGGGCGCCACCGCGTCGACGAGCGCCCACCCGACCTCGCGGTGGTCGCGGTGGTTCACGTAGCTGTCGCCGAAGAACACGGCGGTGGGATCGGGGCCCACCACCACGTCGGGCCGGTGGGTGCGGACCAGTTCGACCAGCCGGCCCCGCAGCGCCAGGTCGTTGGCGGCCTCGCCGTCGGGCACGCCCAGCAGGTCGATGCCCGCCAGCCCCAGCACGGCGGCGGCGGCCTCCACCTCGCCGGCGCGCCGGCGGGTCAGCTCGTCCGGGTCGGTGGCGGGGTCGTGCGCGCCCTTGTCGCCGGCGTTGACCACCACCAGGCGGACCTGCGCCCCGTGCGCCGCCCAGTGGGCCAGCGTGCCCCCGCACGACACCTCGGGGTCGTCGGGGTGGGCGTACACCGCGAGCACACGGTCCGGGACGTCGGCCAGCAGGGTCACGGCGCGTCCCCGATCGCCGCGACCGCCACGGCCAGCGCGTCGTCGTCGATGCCGGCGTGCGTCATCAGGCGCACGATCCCCGGCCCGAGCGTGACCGCACCCACGCCCCGCTGCGCCAGCGCGTCGAGCAGCTTGCCCGGGTCGTCGTGGCGGAACAGCACGACGTTGGTGCGCACCTCGGTGGGATCGCACCCGGCGCCCGGCCACCGGGCCGCCACCGCCTCGGCCAGCAGGCGGGCCCGGCGGTGGTCGTCGGCCAGCCGGTCGACCATCGTGTCGAGGGCGACAAGCCCGGCAGCGGCCAGGATGCCGACCTGGCGCATGCCCCCGCCGAGCCGCTTGCGCTCGAGCCGGGCCCGCTCGATGACCTCGGCCGGCCCGGCGAGCACCGATCCGACCGGGGCGGCGAGGCCCTTGGAGAGGCAGGCGGTGACGGTGGTCGCCCCGGCCGACCGCTGGGCGACGGTCGTGCCGGTGGCCACCGCGGCGTTGAAGACACGGGCCCCGTCGAGGTGCACCGGGACCCCCACGGCGGCCACGGCGGCCAGCCGGTCGAGCGGCCACGGGCGCCCGCCGGACGCGAGGTGGGTGTCCTCGACGCACACCAGCGCCGGTGGGGGCCAGCGGTGGCGGGCGCCCTCGACCAGGTGCTCGACGGCCGCGGGCGACAGCATGCCGTCGTCGTCGTCGACGACCTGGAGCTGGGCCACCTGGTTGACGCCGAAGGCGCCGCCCTCGTGCGAGACCATGTGCTGGCGCCGCCCGGCGACCACCAGCGAGCCGGGGCCCGCCAGCGCCCGCACGGCGACCTGGTTGGCCATCGTGCCCGAGGGCACGAAGAGCGCCGCCTCCTTGCCGGTCAGGGCGGCGAACCGCTGCTGCAGGAGGTGGACGGTCGGGTCGTCGCCGAAGCCGTCGTCGCCGACCTCGGCCGTCGCCATCGCCTGGCGCATGGCGGGGGTGGGCCGGGTGACCGTGTCGCTGCGGAGGTCGACCGGCGGCGGTTGCGGCACGCCGGGGTGCGGCCGGACCGGTGCGTCGTCTGCCATCGGACGCACGGTACCGTCGCTCGGGTGCCCGATCCCCCGGTGTCCCCCGCTCCCGATCCCGGCGCGCTCGTCGAGCTGGCCGGCGACGTCGCCCGCCGGGCCGTCAGGCTGCTCCTCGACGGCATGGACCGCGCCCGCGCCACGGTCGAGACCAAGTCGACGGCCACCGACATGGTCAGCGAGATGGACCGGGCCTCCGAGCGGCTGATCGTGTCGGCCCTGCTGGCCGAACGCCCCGGGGACGGCATCGTGGCCGAGGAGGGCAGTGCCCGCGCCGGCACCAGCGGCCTGCAGTGGGTCATCGACCCGCTCGACGGCACCACCAACTACCTGTACGGGCACCCCGGCTGGGCGGTGTCGATCGCCGCGCAGGACGCCGAGGGCGTGGTGGCCGGCGTGGTGGCCGACGGCGTGCACGGCGAGGTGTTCACGGCCGTGCGCGGCGGGGGTGCCCGGCGGAACGGGGTGCCGATCGCCTGCTCGGCCCGCGCCGACCTGTCCCGGGCGCTGGTGGGCACGGGCTTCGGCTACGACCCGGAGCGCCGCCGGGCCCAGGGCGAGGTGGTGGCCCGGCTCCTGCCCCGTGTCCGCGACATCCGGCGCATGGGCGCCGCCGCCGTCGACCTCTGCTCGGTGGCATGCGGGCGGCTCGACGCCTACTACGAGCGGGGCCTCTCGTGGTGGGACCTCGCGGCCGGTGGCCTCATCGCCGCGGAGGCGGGCGCCACGCTGAGCGCGATCGACGGGGGCCCGGTCGAGCCGGGTTCGGTGCTGGCCGCCGCGCCCCCGATCGCGACCCCGTTGCGTGACCTCCTGTGCTCTCTTGGTGCACAGAAGGTGCCGTGAATCACCGAGAAGGGTAGTCGTCACCAGATCGCAACGCCTCTGCACCGCGCGCTGACATGAACTGTCGGGCACACTGTTCAGCAATGACCGCCGCACCTGCAGGGTCGCCGTCCCGGCCCACCGCCACCGGCAGCGAGGCCACCCACGGCTCGCCGACCGAGTCGCGGCACTCACCGATCGACGTCTCCACCGAGGGTCGCACCGTCGTGCTCTCGGTCGTGCGCTGCCTCGACGAGGCGGCGGGCGGCGCGTTGCTCGACGCCGCGTCCGCCGCGGTCGACAGGGGCCCCCGGCGCATCGACGTCGACCTGCGGTCATTGGAGTCGTTCACCGAGGCCGGCGCGCGTGCCCTCGTGGGCTGCCGCGACCTCGGCGCCCGCCTGCCCGAGGGCCTGCACTACCGCACCGGCCGCGGACCGGGGCGCGACGCTCTGCTGGTCGCCTACACCGACGACGACGCGGCGAGCAACGGTCTGTGAACGGGCGCCCCAGGCGCGCCCGTCTGCACACGCCGCTGCCGGATGAGGCACGATCTTGATCGTGGGTACCCGCATCCTGTGCGTCGAGGACGATGAGCGCATCCGCACGGCCGTCAAGCTGGCCCTCGAGGACGAGGGCTGGGCCGTCGAGGAGGCCGACACGGGCGAGGAGGCGCTCAACGCGTTCCAGCGACAACCCGCCGACGTCGTCCTGATCGACATCATGCTGCCCGGCATCGACGGTTTCGACGTGTGCCGGGCCATCCGGCGGGTGTCCGACGTGCCGATCGTGATGGTGACGGCCCGGGCCGACACCCACGACGTCGTGGCCGGTCTCGAGGCCGGGGCCGACGACTACCGCACCAAGCCGTTCGCCCCCAAGGAGCTGTCGGCCCGCATCCGTGCCCTGCTGCGCCGGGTCCGCAGCAGCGACGCGGGCAGCATGCACCTGCGCTTCGGCGACCTCGAGGTCATCCCCGACGAGGGTGTCGTCCGCCGCGGCGGCGAGGAGATCCACCTGACCAAGACCGAGTTCCGCCTGCTGGTCGAGCTGGCGCAGAGCCCCGGGCGCGTCTTCAACCGCGAGACGCTCCTCGAGCGGGTGTGGGGCTACGGCTACTTCGGCGACGGTCGGCTGGTCGACGTGCACGTGCGCCGGCTCCGCACCAAGGTCGAAGCCGACCCCGCCAACCCGCGCCACGTCGTCACGGTGCGGGGCCTCGGCTACAAGCTGCAGGCTTGACCGCGTTCCGCGAGGGCCGGCGACTGTCGATGGCCAGTCGGTTGCGCCTTCTCCCGGCGGTCATGCCGCGGATCGGGCTGCGGGCGCGCATCACCATCGCGTTCGCGGTCGGCGCCCTCCTCATGTCGACGGTACTGGCCGTCACGACGCTGGGCCTCACCCGGCAGAACCTGCTCGACCAGCGCGAGTCCTCGTCGACCGCTCGCACCTACCAGAACGCCCGCACGGTGGCGCTGCAGCTCCCCACCGGCACGGGCGAGGACGAGGCCCGCGCCGACCCGGCCGCGGTTCTCGCCTCGCTGCCGACGCCGTCGGGGTCGAACCCCGTGCTGCAGTACGGCGGTCGCTGGTACACGCGGGCACCCGAGCTGGGCGAGGAGGCGCTGCCCCCCGAGCTGCGCGAGACCGTCCTGTCGGGGCAGCCGGCGCTGATGCGCTTCGACCTCGACGGATCGACCCAGCTGGCCGTGGGCGTGCCGGTGGCGTCGATCGACGGCGCCTACTTCGAGATCTCGTCGCTCGACGAGCTCGAGACCACCCTCGAGTCGATCAGCATCTCGCTGCTCGCCGCGGCGCTGCTCACCACGATGGCCGGTGCGGCCGTCGGGTTCTGGGCCGCCCGCCGGGTGCTCCGGCCCCTGCGAGGCATCGGCCAGGCGGCCGAGTCCCTCGCCACGGGTCGCCTCGACACGCGGGTCGAGGCCAGCGACGACCCCGACCTGGCCGCCCTCGCCGAGTCGTTCAACGAGATGGCGGCCGCGCTGGAGGAGCGGATCGAGCGCGACGCCAGCTTCGCCTCCAACGTCAGCCACGAGCTGCGGTCGCCGCTCATGACGCTCGCCGCCTCGATCGAGGTCATGCAGAACCAGCGCGACGACATGCCCGTGCGGGCCCGCGCCGCCCTCGACCTGATGGAGGCCGACATCGACCGCTTCCAGCAGCTCGTCGAGGACCTGCTGGAGATCTCGCGCTTCGACGCCGGCGTCATGCACCTCGACCTCGAGGAGGTGCGGGTCGACGAGCTGGTGCTGCAGGCGGTGGCCAGCTCCACCGACGTGGACGTCCCCATCGACATCGACTCGGACCTGGCGGGGGTCGTGGTCAAGGCCGACAAGCGCCGGCTGTCGCGCGTGATCGCCAACCTGCTCGACAACGCGGCCAAGTACGGCGACGGCGCCTCGCGGGTCGAGCTGCGCAAGCGGGGCCACGGCGTGCTGATCGCGGTCGAGGACGAGGGCCCCGGCGTGCCGCCCGAGGACCGCGACAGCATCTTCTTCCGGTTCAACCGCGGCAGCTCCGCCGGCCACCGCCGCGGCATCGACGGGGTCGGCCTCGGCCTGGCGCTGGTCGCCGAGCACATCCGCCTGCACGGCGGCCAGGTGTGGGTCGAGGGCCGGCCGGAGGACCGTCCCGGCGCCCGCTTCGTCATCGAGCTCCCCGCGGAGGTGTCATGACCCGCCCATCCCGCCTCGTGCTGGCCGCCGCCGTGGTCGCGGCCGCCGCGGCCTGCGGCATCCCGGCCGACGACGACCCGCGCGCCATCTCGCAGGAGGGGGTGCCCGAGGACGTGCAGGGCGACGACGGCGTCACCAGCGCAGGCCAGACCGCGGTCGCCGACCTGTACTTCTCGAGCTTCGACGGCAACCGCGACCGCCTGGTCGCGGTCGAGCGGGACGTCCCGTCGACCGCCGGCTCGTCCGCGCCCACCCCCGCGATCGTGCTCGAGTCCCTGCTCGACGGCGTGCAGAGCGGCGACGCGCCCGCCGACCCGGCCGACGCCGACGCCCCGCTGGCCACGAAGATCCCGGACGGCACGGCGCTGCGCGAGGCCGAGCTGGCCGGCAACGGGGTGCTGACGGTCGACCTCAACGCGGCCATCTCCGGCGTGACCACCCCGGGCGCCTCGCTGGCCTACGGCCAGATGGTGTGCACGGCCGACGAGCTCGAGGACGTCACGAGCGTGCGCTTCACCGTCGAGGGCTCGCCGGTGTCGCCCCCCACCGGCGACGGCGACACGCCCAGCCGGACGGTGACCTGCGACGACTACGCCGTGCTGCTGGCGGCGCCCCGCGACGGCTGACGCCCGCGACTGGCGCGCCATCGGTGCGCAGTAGCCTCCCCGCTCGCACCGGGAGCGGCCCGGTCACGTCAGCGCGGGACACCATGAGCTACTTCCTCGGCATCGATCTCGGAACCACCTACACGGCCGCGGCCGTCCACGACGGGTCGCCGCGACGGGGCCCGGAGGTGGTGACGCTCGGCGAGCGCGGGCCCACGGCGCCCTCGGTGCTCCACCTCCAGCCCGACGGCAGCTACGTCGCCGGCGACGCGGCCGAGCGGCACGCGGTCACCGACCCCGAGCGCATCGCCCGCCAGTTCAAGCGCCGCCTCGGCGACCCGACCCCGCTGCTCGTGGGCGGCGCCGGCGTGCCGGCCGAGGTGCTCACGGGGCACCTGCTGCGGTGGGTCGTCGACACGGTCGTGCGCTCGCGCGGCGGCGCGGCGCCGGCCGCGATCGCGCTGACCCACCCGGCCAACTGGGGGCCCTACAAGCGCGACCTGCTGGGCAAGGCCGCCGAGATGGCCGGCGTGCCGGGCGTGGTGCACGTGACCGAGCCCCAGGCGGCCGCCATCTCGTACTCCTCGCACGAGCGGGTCGACGAGGGCGCCGTCGTCGCCGTGTACGACCTGGGCGGCGGCACGTTCGACGCCGCCGTGCTGCGCAAGGAGGCCGACGGGGGCTTCACGGTGCTCGGCACTCCCGAGGGCATCGAGCGCCTGGGCGGCATCGACGTCGACGCGGCGGTGTTCGCCCACGTCACCGAGGCGATCGCCGGCGCCTACGAGAACCTCGACCCCGACGACCCCCAGGCCCTGGCGGCCGTGGCGCGCCTGCGCATCGACTGCACCCAGGCCAAGGAGGGGCTGTCGCTCGACAACGAGATCCAGGTGCCGGTGCTGCTGCCGACCGTCCAGACCGAGGTGCGGGTCACGCGCACCGAGCTCGAGGACATGATCCGCCCGACCCTGGCCGAGACGGTCACCGCGCTCGAGCGGGCCCTGCGTTCGGCGTCGGTCACGCCCGCCCAGGTCGACCACGTGCTGCTCGTCGGCGGGTCGTCGCGCATCCCGCTGGTGGCACAGCTCGTCGCGTCGGGCCTCGGGCGCCCGGTGGCGGTCGACGCCCACCCCAAGCACGCGGTGGCCCTCGGTGCGGCGATCGTCGCGGCCCGCGCCGCCGGCGCGCTCGCACCGGCGCACGCGCGCCCCGCTCCCCCCGCCAGCACGTCGTCCCCGACAGGCGCACCGGCACCGCCGCCGGGCCCGCCGACCCAGCCCACCTACCCGGCACCCTCGCCCCCGCCGCCGGGGCAGCCCACCTACGCCGCACCGTCGCCCCCGGCGCCGGGCCAGCCCGCCCCGCCGACCCACGGCACCCCGGCACCCTCGCCCCCACCGCCGGGCCAGCCCACATACGCCGCACCCCCGCCCGGCCAGCCCGGCCAACCGGCCTACGCCGCACCCGCACCGCCGCCGCCCGTTCAGTCGGCCTCCCCTCGCCCCGGCGCACCGCCCCCGCCGGGCTCGCCCACCGGCCCACCGCCCGGCGCCCCCCGACCGTCCAGGCCGGGGGGCTACCGCACCGGCGCCGCGCCGCCCCCGCCGGGCTCGTCCGACGACCTGCCGCCGGGATACCTCACCGGCGACGCCAAGGCGGCGCGGCACCGCTCGGCCCGGCGCAAGCGGGTGCTCGCGGGCGTGATCGCCGTGATCGCCATCCTGGGCGGCGTGCTGGCCTACGCCGCGATCACCGCCGAGGCCAACAAGCCCGAGACCGTCGCCGACGCCGAGGTCGGCGACTGCTTCAACGGCAGCCCCAACGACCTCGACACCGTCGCCTGCAGCGAGCCCCACCAGTTCGAGCTGTTCGCCGTCGCCGCGGCACCCGACCCCGCCGCCGCCTTCCCGGGGGCCGACAAGGTGCGCGAGGACGGGGGCAGCGGCTGCCTGATGGCGCTCGTCGACTACTACGGGGCCTCGGCCGACGTGGCCGCGGCCAACGGCCTCGACCTCGACCCGGTCACGCCGACCGAGGCGCAGTGGAACGAGGGCGAGACCGACACCTTCTGCCTGGCGCGCCGCGCCGACGGCGCCGCGCTCGACAACTCGATCGAGGGCCAGGGCGCCGCCGGCTGACCGGAGGCGCCGGCCGGCGCCTCAGCCGAAGAAGACCTGGGCGACCTCGTAGATGGCAGGATCGACGAGCTTGAGCTCGGCTGTCGCCTCGGCGAGCGGCACCCGCACGATGTCGCCCGCTCGCAGGGCCACCATCGACCCGAACGCCTCGTCGTGCACGGCGTCGATGGCCCCGATGCCGAAGCGGGTGGCGAGCACGCGGTCGAAGGCGGTCGGCGTGCCGCCCCGCTGCACGTGGCCCAGCACGATGGCACGGGTCTCGAAGCCGGTGCGGTCCTCGATGGCCTTGGCCAGCTCGTCGCCGATGCCGCCGAGCCGCACGTGGCCGAACTCGTCCACCTCGCCCGACACGAGCGCGTGCGAACCCTCGACCGGCGTGGCGCCCTCGGCGACGACCACGATCGAGGCGTACCGGCCCCGGTGGTGCCGCCGCTCGATCACCGCGCACACGTCGTCGATGTCGAAGGGCTTCTCGGGCACGAGCACCATCGTCGCCCCGCCGGCGATCGCGGACCAGGTGGCGATGTGGCCGGCGTGCCGGCCCATGACCTCGACCACCATGACGCGGTCGTGCGACTCGGCGGTGGTGTGCAGGCGGTCGATGGCGTCGACGCACACCTGCACGGCGGTGTCGAAGCCGAACGTCAGCTCGGTGGCCGACAGGTCGTTGTCGATCGTCTTGGGCACGCCGACCACGGGCACGCCCTCGGCGGCGAAGCGCCCGGCGACGCCCAGGGTGTCCTCGCCGCCGATCGCCACCAGGGCGTCGATGGCGTTGCCGGCGAGCGTGGCCTTGACCGCCTCGGGGCCGCCGTCGACCTTGTAGGGGTTGGTGCGGGACGAGCCGAGGATCGTGCCGCCCCGGGGCAGCGTGCCCCGGAAGGTGTCGATCGTCAGGTCGACGAGGTCGCCCTCGATGGCCCCCCGCCACCCGTCGCGCATCCCGACGAGCTGGTCGTCGTACACGGCCTGCCCCTTGCGCACGACGGCCCGCATCACCGCGTTGAGACCGGGGCAGTCGCCGCCGCCCGTCAGCATCGCCACTCTCATGCCCGCGACCCTACCGAGCGCCGGGGCCGCCCCGGTCCGCGCCGCAGCCCCCGGCCCGCCGCCCGGGGCGCAGTAACGTCGTCGGATGCCCGTGGTGATCGCCATCGACGCGGGGACGACGGGGGTGCGCAGCTTCGCGCTCCGCCCGGACGGCACGCCGGCCGGCTACGCCTACCGCGAGTTCCCCCAGCACTTCCCCGCCCCCGGCCTGGTCGAGCACGACCCCGACGACATCTGGTCGGCCACCGTGGCCACCCTGGCCGAGCTGGTGGGCGCCCTCGACGGCGAGACGGTGGCGGCCATCGGCATCACCAACCAGCGCGAGACCGCCGTGGTGTGGCACCGCCGCACCGGCCGCCCCCTGCACCGTGCGCTCGTGTGGCAGGACCGGCGCACGGCCGCCCGCTGCGACCAGCTGCGCGAGGCGGGCCACCTCGATCTGGTGCGGCGCACGTCGGGCCTGGTGCTCGACCCCTACTTCTCCGCCACCAAGCTCGAGTGGCTGCTGACCGAGGGCAGGGTGGCGACCGGTCCCGACCTGGTGTTCGGCACGGTCGACTCGTGGCTCCTGTGGCAGCTCACCGGCGGGCCGGACGGCGGCGTGCACGCCACCGAGGCATCGAACGCCAGCCGCACCATGCTGTTCGACATCGAGCGGCTGGCCTGGTCGCCCGACCTGACCGGCCTCTTCGGCGTGCCCGAGCGCTGCCTCGCCGAGGTGCGCCCGTCGGGCGGCCGGTTCGGGGTCACGGCCGAGGGC
>DASTFE010000389.1:0-3069 GCA_035708905.1 Acidimicrobiales bacterium
AGGTCGACCACGTAGCCGGTGCCGAAGCGGTCGTCGGGCCACACGTAGTCGGTCGACACGAAGTGGGCGCCGCTGGCCAGGGCGGCGTCGCGCTGGCTGGTGTCGCCGGTGCGGGCTTGCACGGTGTCGGCGTCGGCCCGGGTGCGCACGATGAACCCGGCCTCGACCAGCGACCGGATGCGCTCGGCCGAGCCGATCGGGTCGTTGACGACCATCATGGCGGCGTCGGGATCGGTCTCGGGCACGTCGACGAAGATCGACCGGTCGGCCAGGTCGGGCACCTGGGCACGGTAGGCGTCGCGCTTGGCGCCCTTGTCGTCGAGCACGAACAGCACCTGGCCACGCGCCGCGTCGAGCCGCGGCCAGCGGCCGGCGCGGACGGCGTCGGCCAGCGTGGCGTGGCGGCCCCGCACTTCGGCGGGCGCGAGCACCCGCGTCGGCGGGAACACTGCGGCGATCTCGGCCTCGAGCTCGGCGAAGGCGGCGGCCGTCCAGGGCAGGGGGACGACGAAGCCGAAGCCGGGGTCGGGGATGTCGCCGTCCTTGGCCTCGATCTGGATGGTGACGGGCAGGTGCCCCGGGTTGGCGTCGGACCAGTCGCGCACCTGGGTGAGGCAGTCGACGAAGGTCGGGCACGTCGAGCGGTAGTCGACCTCTTGGACGTGGAGCACCTTGAGCCCGGGGCTGTCCAGCGCCGGGTCGACGGGCTCGAGGCCGAGGGCGGGCACCAGCCGGGGCGCCGCGTAGCGGCCGCCGGCCGGGTCGTCGACGAACACGTCGAGCTCGATCTGGCGGACGCCGGCGTCGAGCTGCTCGGCCAGCGGGCGGTGCGTGTACTCGAAGCCGTTCGCCGGCTCGCCGAGAAAGGCCTTGAGCGCGTCGAGCAGGGTGGGCTCGGGCTCGACGTGGTAGCTGTTGTGCGAGGCCAGCACCTGGATCTCGTTGAGGCGGACGGGCGGGCCGTGGCCGCCCGGGCGACCCGGAAGACCGGGGCCGGGGGCGCGGCACCCGGCGGCGACGAGCACGAGGATGCCGACGAGAGCGGCGATCCTGGTGAGCGGGCGAGAGCCGGAACTCATCGGCCGCAGCATGCCAGGTGGGCGTCGGGCACGCTCGGTGACGCCGCTGTCAGGTGGAGGTGACGTCGTCATCAGATCGTCTGTTGACAGGATTCCAGTCCGCGTCCTAGCTTGCCGCTGATGTGACGCGAGTCACGTATTGACCCTACGGTCAACGGCAGCAACCGGAACAGGGGGGCACGTGGTGTCGACCGCGATGCACGGACGATGGTTCAGGCGGGCAGCCGCCATCCTGGCGCTCGGCATGGTCGCCGCGGCCTGTGGCGGGGGTGGCGACGACGACGGCGGTGCCGGCGGCACCGGCGACGAGGACGCGGGCACCCCCACGCCCGGCGGGCGGGTGGTCTACGGCCTCGAGGCCGAGACGATCGACGGGTGGTGCCTGCCCGAGGCCCAGCTCGCCATCGGCGGCATCATGGTCGCCCAGTCGATCTACGACACGCTGACCCGCCCCAACGCCGAGGGCGAGTACGAGCCCTGGCTGGCCGAGTCGGTCGAGTCGAACGACGACGGCACCCAGTGGACCATCACGCTGCCCGAGGGCATCACGTTCCACGACGGCAGCGAGCTGACGGCCGAGGTCGTGAAGAACAACCTCGACGCCTACCGGGGCGCCTACGAGGGCCGGTCGCCTCAGCTCTTCGTCTTCGTGTTCGAGCCGATCGAGAGCGTCGAGGTCGTCGACCCGCTCACGGTGCAGGTCAACATGAAGCAGCCGTGGGTGTCGTTCGATGCCCAGCTCCACGGCGACGGCCGGGTCGGCATCATGGCCCAGGCCCAGCTCGACGACGCCACGAGCTGCGCCGAGAACCTGATCGGCACCGGTCCGTTCATGTCCCCCGACTGGGTGCCCAACCAGCGGTTCGTCGCCGAGAAGAACCCCGACTACTGGGCGACCGACGCCGACGGCAACCAGCTCCCGTACCTCGACGAGATCGAGTTCCGCCCCATCGTCGAGGTGGCGCAGCGGCAGAACGCCCTCGAGTCGGGTGAGATCAACGCCATGCACACCAGCGACCCGCGCACGGTCGCCGACCTGCGCGACCTGGCCGACGCCGGCGAGATCAACGCCTACGAGTCGTCGGACTTCGGCGAGGTGACCTACATCATGTTGAACGCGTCCAAGGCGCCGTTCGACAACCCCATCGCCCGCGAGGCCCTCGCCTACGCGGCCGACTTCGAGGAGTACAACGCCATCATCGGCGCCGGCATCCTCGAGCGGGCCTCCGGCCCGTTCGCCCCGGGCAACATCGGCCACGTCGAGGATTCGCTCATGCCCGAGCACGACCTCGAGCGGGCGCAGGAGCTGGTCGAGCAGTACGAGGAGGAGACGGGCGAGAGCTTGTCGTTCACCTACAGCACCACCCAGGGTCAGGCGACGATCGACGCCGCCCAGCTGCTCAAGGAGCAGGCCGAGGCGGCCGGCATGCGCGTCGAGATCGTCACCGTCGACCAGTCGACGCTCATCGATCTGGCCCTGCAGGGCGACTTCGACGCCAACGGCTGGCGCAACCACCCGGGCGGCGACCCCGACCGGCAGTACAACTGGTGGAAGACGGGCTCGCCCGTGAACTTCGGCCGCTTCAGCGACCCCGAGATCGACAGCCTGCTCGACGAGGGCCGCACCACCGCCGAGGGTCGCGAGGAGATCTACCAGGAGCTCACCCAGCGCTTCGCCGACCAGATGTGGAACATCTGGCTCCACCCCACGCCGTGGACCATCGGGATGGCGACCGACGTGCACGGCGTGCCGGGCGAAGGCCCCACTGGCGAGGAGGGCTTCCCCGGCCTGGCGACCGGGCACCCGGTGGCGTACATGTGGGTCGAGCAGTAGGCCCCGGGACGGCGCAGTGAGGAGGTTCCTCCCGCGCTTCGCCCACCTGCTGGTGGTGCTGTTCTGCGTCACGCTGTTCGTGGCGCTGCTCACCAGCCTGCTCCCTGGCGACCCGGTCGACGCGATCGCCGGGTTCGCCAGCCAGGAGCAGCAGGA
>DASTFE010000390.1:0-4545 GCA_035708905.1 Acidimicrobiales bacterium
GCCGCTCGACACCGGCGGCGGTCGCGCACTCGCCGACCTGCAGCGCCTCGTCGACCACCAGGAGGAGAGGATCGATCTCGAGCTGGCGCTGGCGCTCGACGAGGTGACGCAACGGGAGGGTGGGTGATGCGGCGCCACGCGCTCCGCGCCCGTGCGTCGTCCATCGGGCTGGCCGCCCTCCTGCTGGCGGGCTGCGCCACCGAGAGTGCGTCGACCGCTTCCCAGCCGTCCTGCGCCGACCGGCGCATCGCCGAGGCCAGCGCCTACCGCTACGACCCGGCGGGCGCGATCGCCGTGGCGCACGGCATCGCCGAGTCGCATCCCGAGCTTCAGGGCATCGTCGACGCCGTCGCCGACCACCAGCGGCGTCGACCCGATACCGAGCGCATGGTCATCACCGACCGTCGGGCGATGCCTGCCGAGGTGTCGCTCGTCTACACGATGGTGCTCGTGGACCTCGCTGCCCGGCCGGACCTCGCCACTCCCGATGCCATCACGATCCTCGAGCAGGCCGCCACCAGTCCCGACGAGGCGGCCGATGCCTGGGACCGCGGCATGCTCGGGATCTACCTGTTGATGACCGACAGCGAGAGGTTGCTCGACACCTCCGACCCACAGATCATCGAGCTGTCGTCCCTCGTCGACCGGCAGGCCGAAGCCGTCGAGGACGCGGGTGTCGAGGACATCCGCCGGACCGAGTGCGCCCGGCCGCCTGCGGCGTGATCCGGGGTCTGGCGTGCGCGCGTGGCGCGATCCGACACGCGTGCCTGGCAGTAGCCGCTTCTGGCTCCGCCGCCAGCCGACGGGGCGCCGGCGCGCGTCCCTCGTCAGCGCACGAGGCGGAAGAAGGCCCGTAGCTCGTCGATGTAGAGGGCCGGCTGCTCGAAGGCGGCGAAGTGGCCGCCACGGTCCACCTCGTGCCAGTAGCGCAGGTCGGGGAAGCGGCCCTCGACCCACCGCCGCGGCAGGCGGGCGATCTCCTTGGGGAACATCGAGCAGCCGGTGGGCACCTCGACCGGCTCGAGGTTGCGGTTGGCGAAGCTCTCCCAGTACAGGCGGGCCGAGGACGCGGCGGTGGCCGGCAGCCAGTAGAGCATCACGTTGTCGAGGAGCTGGTCGCGGGTCAGCACGTTCTCGGGGTGGCCGTCGCAGTCGGCCCACGCCCAGAACTTCTCCACGATCCAGGCGCACTGTCCGGCCGGCGAGTCGACCAGGCCGTAGCCGAGGGTCTGGGGGCGGGTCGACTGCTGCTTGGAGTAGCCGGTACCCGAGCGGCGGTGCTCCTCGAACGTGGCCAGGGCGGCCAGCTCGGACTCGGTCAGGTCGCCGCCGTCGGAGGTCGGGGCGGCGATGGGCATGTTCAGATGGATGCCCGCCACGTGCTCGGGGTCGAGGCGGCCCAGGTCGGTGGTGACCATCGCCCCCCAGTCGCCGCCCTGGGCGCCGTAGCGGTCGTAGCCCAGGCGGCGCATCAGCTCGGCCCAGGCGCGGGCGATGCGCTCGACACCCCACCCGGTCGTGGGCGGCCGATCGCTGAAGCCGTAGCCGGGCAGCGACGGGCACACCACGTGGAAGGCGTCGGCGGCGTCGCCGCCGTGGGCGACCGGGTCGGTGAGCGGTCCGATCACGTCGAGGAACTCGATCACCGAGCCGGGCCAACCGTGGGTGATCACGAGCGGGACAGCGTCGTGTTGCGGTGAGCGGACGTGCAGGCCGTGGATGCCCAGCCCGTCGATCACGGTGCGGAACTGGCCCAGCCCGTTGAGCCGGGCCTCGGTGGCACGCCAGTCGTAGCCGTCGGCCCAGTGGGCGCACAGTTCCTGGACGTACCCCAGCGGCACGCCCTGCGACCAGTCGTCGACCGTCTCGGCGTCGGGCCAGCGGGTGCGCCGCAGCCGGTCCCGCAGGTCGTCGAGGTCGGCGTCGGGCACCGCCAGGTGGAACGGGGCGACCGCGTCGCCGGCGGCCGTCACGGTGGCGGCGTCGTCCGCCGCAGCGTCGTCGGGCATGCAGCCATTCCAGCGCGACGGGCGCCCGCGCGCCCACCGCCGCCGACCGCGTGCCGGTCGCCGTGCCACCACCGATCGCTCCGACCTCGCGCCCCGGGCCTCGCGCCCCGGGCCTCGCTCAGGCGGGGAGACCCCGCCGCTCCGGCAGCCCCGGCTGCGGGCGACGGCGGCGCCGGCGGACGACCCACCCGGTCCATCCCACGAGCACCAGCACCGCGACCAGCGTCCGGGCCAGCCAGGTGAACCGGCCCGGGTAGATCACGTCCTCGATGTAGCGATCCACGAAGCCGCCGTCGTAGCCCTGCTCGTCCCCGAGCCGGCGAAGGTGCCGCTCGAGCGGCGTGAGCGGGCAGAGGAACCCGACGGACACGATGGCGAGCGCCCACGCCACCGACGGCACGTGGAGCCACAGCAGCCGGGGCCATCGCCAGGCGAGCAGGCCGCCGACGGCGACGAACACGATGAAGCCGGCGTGCACCACCACGACGGCGTCGGCCGCGATCCGGAAGACCACCGACCATGGAGGGTAGGACGGGGCGCCGCCGATCAGCCGGCGGACGGCACCGGCAGCGACGACAGCACCGTGGCCAGCGCGTCGACCACGGCGGCCTCGTAGGCGGGGCGGTAGGTCGGGGCGCCGGTGCCGGAGCGCACGCGCGGCGGCAGCTCGAGCTGGGCACCGGCGTGCCGAGGCAGGTTGACGGGGTTGCGGGGATGCAGGCCCCGTAGCCGCCGGGGTATGGCCTCGAGGTCGTCGACCACCGTGAACCCGTCGCCCAGGGCCGTCCGCAGCGCGCGGCTCAGCCGGCCCGCCAGCGTGCGGTTGCGACCGCCGACCAGCAGCGTGGTCCACATGCCGCGCCGGCCGTAGCCGTGGATGGCCACGACCGTGCGAACGTGCCCGATGAACGCCGCCAGTGCCGGCGATGCCTGGGGATCGAACGCCACCGACGGCACGTGCCAGTAGAGGTCGGGCGGCTGGCGCACCGCGTACAGCGACGCCCCGGCCCGTTCGGCGGCGGCGGCCGCGATCGTGTCGGTGCCCCGCTCGAGGCTGCCGCCGTGCGGCGCCAGCACCCCGGCGCGGCTGCGCAGGTCGCAGACCTCCTCGACGCCGGGATGGGCCAGCAGGTCGGCGAGCACGGCGTCCTCACTCGGCGGCGTCGCCGCCGTGGGTCGCCACGGCACGACGCAGGGTCTGGGACCCGCCACCCGGGATGCGGGTGCGCCAGGGCTCGCGGACCCGGGCCGTCATGGGCTGGACGTGTCGGCCGTGGCCGGCTCGTGCCGGTGCTGCGGCGCGGACGCCTGGTGCAGCTCGACGAGGTTGCCGTCGGGGTCGGCGAGGAACGACTGGCGGCTGGTGCCGATCGGCCGTGGGTCGCCCACGTCGACGCCGCGGGCGCGCAGCTCGGCGACGGTGGCGTCGAGGTCGTCGACCAGCAGGGCGAAGTGCTGGCCCCGGGCCGTCGGTCGCTCGGCCTGGATGAGGTGGACCTGCTGCCCGCCGGCGTCGAGCCAGGCGCCCGGGCCGATGTCGTCGGGCCGGTCGCCGCGCTGCGCCAGGCCGAGCACGTCGACGTAGAACCGGGTGGCCGCGGCGACGTCGCCGACGTTGATCGACACGTGGTGGACGGCGCGCGGCTGCATCCCACCACTGTCGCACGTGTTCGGGCGCACGTCTGCCCCGGCCGGCGCGGGCTGCGCCGTCGATCGGCCGGTCGGTGGCGCCGGTCTCCGACAAGCGGGCGTGGTGTCCGCCACGCAACCCGGACGCCGTCACGACGGGCCGGCGATGAGGTCGCTGACGAGAGGGCGGGCGACCCGGCTGCCCGCTCGCCCGTCGCCGTTCACCTGGGCCGCGTAGGCCAACGCCTGGTCGGCGCGGGTGAGGTCGCCGGCGCCGAGCCAGGCCCTGGCGCACTGTCGCCAGCGGCGGGCGGCCGAGCGGCGGTCGCCGAGGCGCTCGGCCCGGGCTGCGACGCCGCCGAGGTGGATGGCGCGGCCCACCGCGGCGAGCGCCGCCGAGGGTCGTGGCATCTCGGGACGGTCGGTGATGTCGACCTCGACGCGACCGACGGCCCGTCGCGGCACCAGCAGGCGGGCGACGGCGTCCCGCCCATCCCGGCGGAGGGGGCCCACGGCGAGCAGCGTGCCGTCGTCGGGGTCGAACGCTCGGGCCCACAGCCCGTGCCACCGCTCGGCCCAGCCACCGACGCGGACCTCGACCTGGTCGGTGCCCGTGCGCTGGGCGGTCACGGCGGCCTCGGCCACGGCCCCGGGGAGCGACCGGATCACCACCCGGACGTGACGGTCGGGGTACCGGTAGGCCCGCAAACCCGTGCCCAGCACCGGACCGCCCGGCGCCGCATCGCGGGGCGCATGCGTCGAACCACCGGGCCCCGGAGCGGCGACGCCGTGGTCGCCGGGCGCCGGGTCGGCAGCACCGAGCATCTGGCTGCCCGGGACGGGGGCGGCAGGCGGCGCCGCACCGTGCGGGCGGGCGACGTGGCCGCGCTCGAGGTCGCCGGCGAGC
>DASTFE010000391.1:0-7520 GCA_035708905.1 Acidimicrobiales bacterium
GACGCGACCGGGCTGTACGCGGCGGTGGCCGACAGGTTCTGCCAGGAGCTGCTCGCGCGGCTGCGCCGGCCGGCCGCCGGCGAGGGCTCGGGTCGGGCGCTGCTGCGCCGGCAGATCGTCACGTACCTCGCCTTCATCGCCGAGGAGCCCGACGTCTACCGGTTCCTGATGCACCAGGCGCCGCCCGACCGCCCCCGACCCACCACGCACCGCAGCGGGTTCTCGCGTCTGGTCGCGGACGCCACCGCCGAGTACCTGGCAGGGGCCGGGTGGGACCGATCGACGGCGGTCGCCGCCGCCGACCTGTTCGTCGGCGGCGTCGAGACGGCGGCCAGCCGGTGGGCCGACGATCCGGCCGTGGGCTACGACGAGCTGGCCGACCGGCTCACCGACGTGCTGTGGGCCGGGTTCCGCCACGCGGGCGGACCGGCGACCGCCGTCGGGGCCACCGGCAGCGCCCGGCGGCGCTGACCACCCCGCTCAGCCGGGCGCGCCGGCCGTGATGCGCATCATCTCGGCGAAGTTGCCCGCGTAGAAGCGCTCGCGCGCCACCGCCGACACCCCGTCCATCGTGGCCTCGAACCGGCCCAGGGGGTCGCGGGTGCCCTCGGGATGCGGGTAGTCGGACGAGAACAGCAGCATGCCGTCGCCCACCTGCTCGATGAGGTCGCCCACCGGCTCGCCGGGGAACGGCGTGAACCACACCTGACGCTCGACGTACTCGCGGGGCGTCAGCGGCATGGCCGTGAGCTGCGGCTCGGTCCGGCGGAAGTTGCGCAGGGCACCGTCGAGCTTGTGCAGCATGCCGGGCAGCCAGCAGGCGCCCAGCTCGATGACGCCGCCGTGCAGGCGGGGGTGGCGCTCGAACACGCCGTCCATGGCCATGCACGACAGGAACAGCTCGGGGCCGTGGCTCAGCGCGATGTAGTCCTTCGAGCGGATGTTCTCGCCGCCGCCGATGAAGTCGGTGACCGGGGCCAGCCCGTTCTCGTGCAGCGACCGGGGCACGTTGAGCCGGCCGCCGCCGACGTGCAGGACGAAGGGGACGCCGGCCTCGGCCAGCCGCCCCCACACCCCGTCGTAGTCGGGGTGGGTGTGCGACATCCGGCGGGGGGCCTCGTGGGTGACGTGCACGGCGGCCGCGCCGTCGCGCAGGCAGGCCTCGACCTCGGCCGCGGCCGCCGCGGGGTCGGCCAGCGGCACGAATGCCACCGGCAGCAGCCGGTCGTCGTGGGCGCAGAAGTCGACGATGCCGCGGTTGAGCGCCCGGTTGCCGGCCGCCCGCACCGCGGGGTCGTCGTGGGTGGCGAACTGCGTGGACGCGAAGGTGGCGAACACGAGCTGGCGGTCGAACCCCAGCAGGTCGAGGGCCCGGCTGCGCTCGCCCGGGTCGAAGGCACCGAGCGCGCCCCAGCCCTTGGCGTCGAGCAGCCGCTCCTCGAGGCGGGCGGCCGCATCCCGGTCGTGCGCGCGCTCGGCCGCCTTGGCCACCGCCTTGTCGGCCAGCTTGCCGGCGGCGCCGAGCCGCAGCGGGCCGACGCGGGCCTTCATCTCGTCGTCGACGTAGCCGCCCAACCAGTCGGGCAGCTCCATGATGTGGCTGTCGGCGTCGTAGAAGGTGCGCCCCTCGGCGTACGGCATCGTGCGTTCCCCTCCGCGTGCTAGGTGTTACACACCGTAACAGCTAGCACCCCGGGATCACGGGACGCGCCAGGGCCGCAGGCGTGGCAGCCACCCGGGCACTGCCTGGCGGTAGCGCTCGTAGTCGTCGCCGAAGCGGGCGGCGAGCACCGGCTCCTCGTGCCAGCGGGCGAACGCGGCCATCACCGCGCCGGCCACCGCCGCGTAGCCGGCCAGCACCGGCTGGCCGAGCACGGCGGCCTGCCCGGCGATGGCGCCGACGACCGCCACGTACATGGGGTTGCGCACGTGCCGGTAGAGTCCGCCGACCACGAGCCGCTCGGTCGGCGCCACCGGCGCGGGGGTGCCCGCCCCCTCGCGCACGAACCGCACGAAGGCGTGCACGAGCACCCCGGCGCTGGCGGCGAGGACGAGCGCGCCGGCGACCCGCAGGGGCGTCCACCAGGGGGAGAGGTGGCGCACCTGCCAGCCGGTCAGCGCCCAGGGGACGACGCCGGCGACGACGCCGGGCGCCACCGCGAAGAAGGCGGCGCTGCCGCTGATGGCCGTGATCCTTCGCACGGCCTCATCCTGCCGCGGCGCCCGGCGCGACGCCGGTCGTCACGCCGCCTCGTGCTCCGGCAGGGGCCCGAAGAACCCGGCGATGCGGCTGAGGCGACCGTCGGGGGCGACGATGCCCACGTCGATGCCGGCGACGGTCACGGCGCCCTCGCCGTCGCCGAGCTCCCAACCGAAGCGGACGAGGCCGTGGTGGGCGTCGACGCCGGAGGTGCGCACGAAGCGCTGGCCCGGGAACTGCGCGTGCACGGCGGCCACCATGTCGCTCAGCGCCTGGTGGCCCTGGGCCTCCATCAGGGGGTCGTAGTACGCCGCGTCCTCGGTCCACACCCGTTCGGTCAGCACCCGGCGGCGGTCGGGGTCGGTCTCGTTGAGCATGGCGAAGTAGGCGTCGACGGTCGCCGTGTGGTCGGTGGTCGGATCGGTGGTGGTCGTGGTGGTGTCGCTCATGGCCGTCACGATGCGCGGCGGGCGGCGCCGGCGGCGATTACCTGGCGGGTAGGCGCCCAGGCGACCGCGCATCGTTAGTGTCGCGGGCGATGGCAGCGACGATGACCCCGCCTGCGGGCGCCTCCGGCGTGGGCCCACTGCTGCGCGACTGGCGGCAGCGGCGGCGCCTCAGTCAGCTCGACCTGGCCAACGAGGCGGCCGTGTCGGCCCGCCACCTCAGCTTCGTCGAGACCGGGCGGTCGCGGCCCAGCCGCGAGCTGGTCATGCACCTGGCCGAGCACCTCGACGTGCCGCTGCGCGAGCGCAACGCCCTGCTGCTCGCCGCCGGCTACGCGCCCCGCTACGAGCGCACGCCCCTCGACGCCGGCGAGATGGCGCCGGTGCGCGACGCGCTGGACAGGATCCTCGCCGGCCACCAGCCCTTCCCGGCGATCGTGGTCGACCGCCACTGGGACCTGGTGACGGCCAACCAGTCCGCGCTCGACCTGCTGACCGTGGGCGTGGCCGACGAGCTGCTGGCGCCGCCGGTCAACGCGCTGCGGGTCAGCCTGCACCCGGACGGCCTGGCCCCGCGCATCGTCAACCTGGGCGAGTGGGCGGCGCACCTGGTCGACCGGGTGCGCCGCGAGGCCGAGACCTACGGCGACAGCCGGCTGGCCGAGTTGCACGACGAGCTCTGCGGCTACCCCGGCGTGGCCGGGTCGTCGTCGCCCGGCGACACCGCCGGGCGCCTGTTCGTGCCGCTCGTGCTGCGGCACGGCGACGAGCGCCTCTCGTTCTTCAGCACCGTCGCCACCTTCGGCACGGCCCGCGACATCACGGTCGACGAGCTGGCGGTCGAGTCGTTCTTCCCCGCCGACGAGGTGACGGCCGCTGCCCTGCGGGCGCGGTGGGCGTGATCGGGCTCGGAGCCACCGTGGGCGGGCCCTACAGCAGCGATAGCTGGTCACCGGTCTGGTCGGCGATCGGGCCGGCCGGCACGGGCGCCGGGCCCGCCGGCTGGCGGGCGCCGCGCACGGCGACCGGGGTGGGGGAGCTGCCGGTCATGTGCTCGGGGTCGTCGCGGTCGGCGGCGAGCCCGCCGTGGCGGCGCACCAGGTCGCGCACCAGCCCGTCGAGGGCCTGCTGCTCGGCCCGGGGGGCGTAGGCGCGGTCGCGGTAGCGGCGCCCGTAGTCGGCCACCAGGTGCGGGTGGCTGACCGCGAGCCGGGGCAGGAACACCTCGCGCACGCCGGGCCGCAGGTGGAGCAGCACCGTGGAGATCGAGCGCGCCCCGGCGGCGACGCACGCCTCGACCACGGCCTCGAGCTGGTCGGGAGCGTCGGACAGGCCGGGCAGGACGGGGGCGACGAGCACGCCGCACGGCACGCCGGCCGCGTTGAGCTGCTCGACCGCTCGCACCCGCCGCAGCGGATGCGGCGTGCCCGGCTCGGTGGCGCGCCACACCTGCTCGTCGAGGGTGCCGATCGACAGGTTGACCCGCACGCTCGTGCGCCGGGCGGCCTCGGCCAGCAGCGACACGTCGCGCAGCACCAGCGTGGACTTGGTGAGGATCGAGAAGGGGTTGGCGAACTCGCTGAGCACCTCGACGATGCCGCGGGTGAGCCGGTACTTGCCCTCGGCCCGCTGGTAGGGGTCGGTGTTGGTGCCCATGGCGATGAGGTCGCCCCGCCACCGGCGCGGGTCGAGCTCGCTGCGCAGGTGCGACACGGCGTTGACCTTGACGACGATGCGCCGCTCGAAGTCGCGGTCCGCGTCGAGGTCGAGGTAGGTGTGGGTGGGCCGGGCGAAGCAGTAGGTGCAGGCGTGGGTGCAGCCGCGGTAGGGGTTGATCGTGTAGCGGAAGCCGAACGGCGCCCCCGGGACCTCGTTGATGACCCGCTGCGCCCGGACGTGCAGGAACTCGATGCCCCGGTACTCGCCCAGGCCCGGCTGGCGCTCGAACACGGGCTCGTCGAACAGCGTCTGCTGGGGCCGGGGCTCGTCGGCCAGGTCCCACCGCATTGCGGTCATGGCCCTCGACTCTAGCGAACGTCTGTATGCCAGGGGACGTACGTTCGCCCATGGCCGGCCGGGCGGGCTCGCGGCACCGTCAGGTGGCAGCCGCCGCCTCGGGTGCGAGGGTGGCCCGCAGGGCGTCGCGGGCGGTGGCGATCGGCTCGGTCGACTGCTGGGCCTTGGCCATCACGAGCGTGCCCTCGATGGCCGCGATCACGAGCGTCGCCAGGGCGTGCGCCTGCTCGGCGGAGCGGCCCTCGGCCTCGAGGGCGGCGGCGAGGGTGCCGGTCCAGGTGCGCACGGCGCGGCCGGTCGCCTCGGCGAGCACCGCGTGCGAGGCCGCCGCGTCGAGCGCGACGCTGGCGACGGCGCAGCCCTCGGTGTAGCCGGTGCGGCCGAGGTGGTCGACGTAGCTGTCGAAGATGGCGACGACCGCGTCGGCCACCGTGTCGTTGTCGTCGAGGAACCGTCGCAGGCTGGCCGTCGACCGCTCGGCGAAGTGGTCGACGGCGGCGGCGGCGAGCTCTTCCTTGCCGCCGGGGAAGTGGAAGTACATCGACCCCTTGGGTGCCTGGGCCTCGGCCATCACCTGGTTGAGCCCGGTGGCCGCGTACCCCTGCGTGCGCAGGAGGCGGCTGGTCGAGCGGATCAAGCGGTCACGTGTGTCGGATGCCACGCCCGCAGCCTAGCAATATGCCGACCGGTCTATTGACTATGACGACCGGTCTAGTTACGTTCGCGCCATGCAGCCTCTCTCCCTCACCACCGCTGCGCCCGCCGTGCGGCGCGCCGGGCCGGGCGACCTCGACGCCCTGATCAGGCTCGTCGAGCGGTGCAGCGACGGCACGGTCCGCCGGCGCTTCCACGGCGCCGCCCCGCGTCCCATCCGGCGCGAGCTCGTTCGCATCGCCCACCCGACCGACGAGCACCGCTCGTGGGTGGCCGTGGCGGGGGGCGACGTGCGCGGCACGGCGACGCTCGCCTGGGGGCGCGACGGCACCGTCGAGGCCGCCTTCCTCGTCGAGGACGCGTGGTTCCGGCGGGGCATCGGCCGGGCGCTCTTCGCCGCCCTCACCGCCGAGGCACGCCGCGCCGCGGCCCCCGCCGTGGTGGCCCTCGTCCAGTCCGACAACGAGCGGGCGGCGCGCTTCCTCCGGGCGATGGCGCCGGGCGCGAGCCACACCCTGTCCGGCCCCGAGCTGGCGGTCACCATCCCGGTCGGGCGCCCCGCCCGCCGGGAGCCGGCGACCGGCCACCCGCGGCACGTCACGGAGGCGGCGTGATGGCCCGGCACCGTCCCGACGTCTCGGTGTTCGCCGGTGTCCGGCTCTTCGACGGCTACCCGGGCCGGCAGCTCTCCCCGCTGGCCCGGCACGCCGATCGGCTGGTCGTCACGCCGGGCACGCCGCTCGCCCGGGAGGGGTCGCACGCCCACGAGGTGGTGGTGATCCTCGCTGGCGAGGCCGTGGTCGTGCGGGACGGCCTCGAGGTCGCCCGCCTCGGGCCCGGCGACGTGGTGGGCGCCCGCGAGGAGCTGGCCGGCGTGCCGCACGACGCCACCGTCCTCGCCGGTCAGGGCCTCTCGGCCGTCGTGCTCACCGGGGCCGCCTTCCGCTGGGCGGTCCGGTCGCTGCCGGGGTTCGAGGTCGCCGCGGCCGCCTGACGCACCGCGCCCGCCGGCGCTATCGTCGCGGTCGCGCTGTCATCCGGCGGCGCCGGCGGGGACCTCTCGTGGGGGACAGATGATGACGACCTTGCGCCGCCTCGTGCCCGCCGTGCTCGGCGTAGCACTCGTCGCCGCCACGCTGCCCGGCTGCGACTGGCCCGACGGCACCCGCTTCGTGCACGAGGTGTTCGACGATCACGAGGTGACGGCAGGCATCACCTACCGCAGCACCACCACCGACACCGGCGAGCCCATCGACCTGCGGCTCGACATCTACGAGCCGGCAGGCGACACCCGCGCCGAGCGGCCGGTGGTCGTGTGGATGTTCGGCGGCGGCTGGCGGTTCGGCGACCGCAACCAGCTCGCGGGCTACGCCATCGACTCGGCCCGTCGCGGCTACGTCGGGGTCACCATCGACTACCGCACCTGGCGGGGGCCCGACTTCGACGTCTTCGCGGCGTCCGCCAACGCCTACGAGGACACCATGGCCGCGGTCGAATGGCTGCGCGACCACGCCGGCGAGCACGGGCTCGACGCGGACGCCATCGTGGTCGCCGGCTACTCGGCGGGAGCGGTCAACGCGCTGCACGCCCTCTACCGCCCGGCCACCACCCCCGTCGCAGGAGCCGTCGCCATCGCCGGCCTGACGTTCACGGCCGCCAGCGCCGGCCGGCCGCCGTCGATCATGTTCAGCGGCACGGCCGACACGACCGTGCCCCACAGCGCCAGCCTCGACGTGTGCGAGAGCTCGAAGGCGGCCGGCAACGTGTGCCGGTTCGTGTCCTACGAGGGCGGCGACCACCTGATCGCCTTCTCGCAGGCGGCCGACATCCGGGCGCGCACCGCCGACTTCATCTTCGAAGACGTGCTGTGGCCGCTCGGCTACCGGGCCGAGAAGGTGCCCGCCGCCGCCTGACCGGATCGTCGACGCGGGGGCGCCGCGTCGGTACCCTCCGCGCGGTGCGGCGCGGACCGCGGATCCCCCGGTTCCGGGAGGTGGACAGCACTCCGTTCTCGGCGGCGGGCGAACCCCGGCAGCCCTGCCGGATCGTGCTCCGGCAGGTGGACGACAACGACTTCGAGCTGGTCGAGACGCTGGTCTACACGCCGCCCGACGGCATGCCCGACCGCCCCGAGGCGCCGCTCGCCATCCTGCCCGGGTGGCTGACCAGCGACCTCGCCTCGATGACCGTTCCGCTCGTCCACC
>DASTFE010000392.1:0-6652 GCA_035708905.1 Acidimicrobiales bacterium
CCGCTCGAACACGAACCCGTCGGCGCCGGCGAAGGCCAGCAGGTCGACGTCGGCGTCGAGGCGCCGGCTGCGGGCGACCAGGGTCACCGCGTGGCGTCCCGGGTCGTGACGACGGGCGGCGCCTCGCCGTCGCGGCCCGGCCGCTCGCCGGCGGGCAGCGCGGCGGTGACGAGCTGGGCGACGCCGCCCGACAGCAGCCGGCGCTCGATGTCGCCGAAGCCGGCGGCGGCCATCATCGACCGCATCTCGTCGGGCTGGGGCAGGTAGGCGACCGACCGGGGCAGGTAGCGGTAGGCCGAGGCGTCCGAGACGAGCCGCCCGATCAGCGGCACGGCCTTGCCGAAGTACAGCCCGTGGCCCCAGCGCACGAGCCGGTTGGGGGGTGTGGCCACCTCGAGCAGGGCGATGCGGCCGCCCGGGCGCAGCACCCGGGCCAGCTCGCGGAAGAACGGGGGCAGCTCGACCAGGTTGCGCAGCGCGAACCCGCAGGTGACCCCGTCGATCGCGGCGTCGGGGACCGGCAGCCGCAGGGCGTCGCCCTGCACGAGCGGCGCCCGGGTGCGGGCGGCGGCCAGCATGCCGTAGGACAGGTCGACGCCCACCGGGGTCAGCCCGGCCGCCTCGAGCTCGCGGCACAGGTCGCCGGTGCCGCAGGCCAGGTCGAGCACGACCGAGTCGTGGCGCAGCGCCAGCGCCCGCACGGCCAGCCGCCGCCAGCGCACGTCGAGCCGGAAGGTCATGATGCGGTTGACCAGGTCGTAGCGGGGCGCGATGGCGTCGAACATGCCGCGCACCGCGGCCACCTTGTCGTCGCCCTCGGGCAGCGACTCGGGCATCGAGAACCTGGCCATCGCCCGGCATGGTACGGGCGGGGCGGCCGGGGCCCGAAACGCCCCGGGCCCACCCGCGGCCACGTCACCGACTCGATCACCGCCCGGCCGCGCCGCGCGCCTACGCTGCGCTGCGTGAGGGCGCACTTCCGACTCTTCGGCATCCCCATCCGGATCGAGCCGTTCTTCGTCATCGTCGCCGCGCTCTTCGGGATCCGGCTCGAGCCGCTGTGGGTGGTGTTCGCCTGGGTGGGCATCGTGTTCGTGTCGGTGCTGGTGCACGAGCTGGGGCACGCCCTCACCTACCGGGCTCTCGGGCAGCGCTCGGCCATCGTGCTGCACGGCTTCGGTGGGTTCACCGTGCCCACCGGCGGGGGGCGGCGCGTGCTCAGCAAGCCCAAGTCGGTCTTCGTCAGCATCTCGGGGGCGCTGGCCCAGCTGCTGATCCTGGGCCTGCCCATGTGGCTGCTGTGGAAGAGCGACTGGTACGACGACACGCTCTTCGACTGGGCGGTCCAGGGCGGTGACGGCTTCAGCTGGGCGCCGATCGTCTACTACCTGCAGTTCGTCAGCATCTGGTGGGCGGTGTTCAACCTGCTGCCCATCCGGCCGCTCGACGGGGGCCACGTGGCCGAGACGCTGCTGGGGTTCGAGACGGCCTGCAAGGTGTCGATCGGCGCCGCCATCGTCGCCGCCTTCATCACCTTCCGTTCGGGGCGGTTCGGCCTGTTCGGCCTCATCTACTTCGGCCTGTTCGCCTACATGAACTTCCAGGACCTGCGCGCCGGCCAGAGCACCGGTGCGTTCGACGTCGACGCGCCCGAGGCCGGCCAGGGGCGGGCGCGGGGTCGCCGCGGCTCGCCGCGACCGCGCCGGCGGGGCCGGCCCGACCTGCAGGTCGTCACGCCCGCCGACATCCCGGCCGACCTGACGCCCCGGGTGGCGCCGGCCGAGGCCGAGACCCGCGCCTGGAACGCCCTGCGGTCGGGCGACGGCGCCCGGGCGGCGTCGATCCTGCGGCACTCGGGCGAGGGCGGCAACGGCTTCCTGCGGGCCAGCATCGCCCTGCTGACCGGCCCGGTCGAGATGGCTGACGACCTGTTCGACGCCGCCTACCGGGCCGAGCCCGGCGGCCCGCCCAACCTCGGGCCCGCCACCCTGCTGGCCGATGCCGGTCGGGCGGTGCCCCTCGCCACCCGGCTCGTCGGCGGTGGCCGTGTCGGCGTCGAGGCGGCCGCCAGCCTGCAGACCCACCTGCACTACGCCGAGCGGTTCCCCGCGGCCGCCGAGGTCGGCGAGCAGGTCTTCGCCGCCGGCCCCCAGAGCCCGGCGCAGACCGCGTTCGAGGTCGCCTGCTCGTGGGCCCGGGCGGGGTCGCCCGACGAGGCGCTGCGCTGGGTCGAGGTGGCCGTCGACGCCGGCTTCCGGGCTCCGGGCCTGCTCGACGGCGAGCCGGACCTGGCGCCCGTGCGCGACCTGCCGGGATGGCCGGCCGTGCGGGCCCGGCTGTCGGCCTGATGTTCCGGCCGCGGGATCCGGTGCTCCGGCCCCGGGGACCGCGGCGGGAACGCGGCGGGGGTCAGCCGACCCCGTGGCCGGCCCGCCGGCCCGCCGTCACTCGTAGTAGCGGAAGAGGTTCTCGGCCACGCAGGCCGGCTTGTCGGCGCCCTCGCACTCGAAGGTGAACCGCATCTTGATCTGGGCGCCTCCGGCCACGTCCGACACGTCCAGCAGCTCGACCCCGACCCGGACCTTGGCGCCGACCGGAACGGGCGCCGGGAAGCGCACCTTGTCGCAGCCGTAGTTGACGCCCATCTTCACGCCCTCGACCCGCACGACCTCGGGCACGAGCCGGGGCCCCATCGACAGCGTGAGGTAGCCGTGGGCGATCGGCCCGCCGAACGGGCTCTCCCTGCGGGCCCGCTCGACGTCGACGTGGATCCACTGGTGGTCGCCGGTCGCCTCGGCGAACTGGTTGACCTGCTCCTGGGTCACCTCGACGTAGCCGCTGTAGCCGAGGTGCTGGCCCACGATGTCGCGGAGGCCCTGGATGCCCTGCACGATGGTCGTCATGCCGGCGATGATGCCCCACCTCCCGGAGCCGCTCCCAACCGACGTGTGCGCCGTCGTGCTGGCCGCCGGCGAGGGGCGGCGGCTCAGGCCGCTCACGTGGATGCGGCCCAAGCCGCTCTGCCCCGTGGGCAACGTGGCGCTGCTCGACCTCGCCGTGCGGCGGGCCCGCACAGCCACGGCCGCGGTGGCCGTGAACGTCCACCACCGGCGGGACGCCATCGAGGCCCACCTGGTGCTGGCCGAGGGGCGGCTCGGCCCGGTGCACCTGTCGGTCGAGAAGGACGAGGCGCTCGGCACCGCCGGGGCCCTGGGCCACCTGCGCCCGTGGATCGACGGCCGGGGCGTGCTGGTGCTCAACGCCGACACCTGGTCACCGGGCGACCTGGCGGCGGTCACCGCCGGCTGGGACCGCGAGCGGGTGCGGCTGCTGGTGGCCGGCGACGACCGGCTGCGCCCGCCCGACCGTCCGGCCAGCCGGCTGGCGGGCGCGCTCATGCCCTGGTCGGAGGTGGCCCGGCTGGCGCCGGTGCCGTCGGGCCTGTGGGAGGCGTCGTGGCGGGCCCAGCAGGTGGCGGACCGCCTCGACGTGGTCCGCTGGGACGGCCCCTGCCTCGACTGCGGCACCCCCGCCCGCTACCTCGCCGCCAACCTGGCGGCGAGCGGTGGCGCCCCGGTGATCGGCGAGGGTGCCGAGATCGAGGGCACGGTCGAGCGGTCGGTGGTGTGGGCCGGCGGACGGGTGCGACGGGGCGAGGCGTTGATCGACGCCGTGCGCACCGACGACGGCGTCACGGTGCTGGTGCGGTGACCCGCGGCCCGGCGCCCATCTCGACCCGGGCGGCGAGCTGGCCGCAGGCCGCGTCGATGTCGGTGCCCCGGTTGCGCCTGATGGTGGCGTTGACCCCCAGGTCGTCGAGCCACCGGCGGAAGCGGACCACGCCGTCGCGCGGCGTGCCCCGCGTCGGGTAGCCGGGCGTCGGGTTGAGGGGGATGAGGTTGACGTGGGCGGGCAGCGGCAGCGAGCGGGCCAGCTCGGCCAGCTCGCGGGCGTCGGCGGCCCGGTCGTTGGTGCCGTCGATCAGGGCCCACTCGAACGACAGCCGGCGGCCCCTGGCCCGCAGGTGGTCGGCGCACGCGGCCATGAGCACCGACAGCGGGTAGCGGGCGTTGATCGGCACCAGCGCCGTGCGCAGGTCGTCGTTGGCGGCGTGCAGCGACACCGCCAGGTTGACCGGCAGCGCCTCGCCGGCCAGCCGCCGGATGCCGGGCACGAGCCCCACCGTCGACACGGTGAGGTGACGGGCCGACAGGCCGAGGTCGCCGTGCAGGCGCTCGATCGCCGACCAGACGCGGTCGTAGTTGGCCAGGGGCTCGCCCATGCCCATGAACACCACGTTGCCGAGGCGGCGGCCGTCGGCGCGCGCCCGCCGGGCGGCCCGCACGACCTGCTCGACGATCTCGCCCGTGGAGAGCTGGCGCTGGAACCCCGCCTGGCCGGTGGCGCACAACCCGCATCCCATCGCGCACCCGGCCTGGCTGGACACGCACACCGTACTGCGGTCCCGGTAGTGCATCAGCACCGTCTCGACCCGGGCGCCGTCGTCGAGGGCGAAGAGCCACTTGACCGTGTCGCCCCGCCGGTCGGTCGAGGTGGCCACCGGCGTGAGGGCGGGCGGCAGCTCGGCGTCGAGGCGGGCGCGCAGCGCCTTGGGCAGGGTCGTCAGCTCGGCAGGCTCGGCGAGCTGACGGTGGAGGCCGTCCCACACCTGGTCGACGCGGTAGCGGGGCTCGCCGGCCAGCAGGGCGGCGAGCGCGTCGCGGTCGAGGTCGTAGCGGGTGGGCACGGCGGCCAGCGTAGGGCGGCGTCCCCCAGGTAGGTACCGTTCAGGCGTGCTCCCGCCCGTGCCGTCGGCCCACCCCGAGTTCCACCACCGCGAGATCCAGGGCGGCTCGGCCCGTGCCGCCGTGTTCGGCGTGAGCGACGGCCTGGTCAGCAACATGGGGCTCATCCTGGGCGTGGCGGGCGCCGACCCCGCGCCCGGCGTGGTGCGCCTGGCGGGCCTGGCGGGTCTGGTGGCGGGCGCCATCTCGATGGCCGCCGGCGAGTACAACTCGATGAAGGTGCAGTCCGAGCTGCTCGAGCGCGAGCTGGCGATCGAGGCGCGCGAGCTGCGCCGCCGTCCCGAGCACGAGACGGCCGAGCTGGCGGACATCTACGAGCGGCGCGGCCTCGACGCGGGTACGGCCCGCGAGGTGGCCGAGGCGATGATGGGCGACCCCGACACGGCGCTGCAGGCCCACGCTCGCGACGAGCTGGGCATCGACCCCTACCAGCTCGGTTCGCCGCTGGGCGCGGCCGGGTCGTCGTTCGTGGCGTTCTCATTGGGCGCCGTGGTGCCGCTGGTGCCCTGGTTCGTCGGCGCCGGCACCGCCGCCGCCCTGGCGTCGCTGCTGCTCGGCGTGACCGTGGCCGTGGTGGTGGGCGTCGTCGTCGGCCGGACGACCGACCGGCCCCTGCTCCGCGCCGTTGCCCGCCAGGTCGCCTTCACCGTGGTGCCGGCGGTCATCACCTTCGCCATCGGCAGCGCCCTCGGCGTCGGCACCGCCTGACCCCGTCGAGGCGCTGCTAGGCCCCTACGCGGGCGCCACGTCGCCCGTGTAGGCCCGGTCGACGTGGTCGAGCGTGAACCCCAGGTGGAAGTACAGGCGGGTGGCGCGGTCGTTGCCGGCGTCGACGTAGAGCATCCCGACCTCCAGCCCCTTCCCGTGGAGGTGGTCGAGCCCGGCCAGCACCAGGGCGCGGCCCAGGCCCCGGGCGTGGAGGTCGGGGTCGACGGCGATGACGTAGATCTCGCCCAGCGGAGGCCGGTGGTCGCCGTGGACCTTGGTCCAGCAGAAGCCGGCGAGCCGCCCGTCGATCTCGTGCAGCAGGAAGCCGGCGGGGTCGAACCACGGCTCGGCCTCGCGGCTGCGCAGGTCGGCGAGCGTCCACGCGCCCTGCTCGGGGTGCCAGTCGAAGGCCCGGTTGTTGACCTCGAGCCACGCCTCCTCGTCCTGCCCCACGACGAAGGGACGGGTGTCGAGCGTCCACTCCTCACCGACCGGCAGCGGCCGGCGGAGCTGCCACAGGTCGCGCCCGGGGGCCAGCCCGGCGGTGGCGGCCAGGCGGTCGTGGGCCTCGGTCGGCCGGGTGATCCACAGGTGCACGTGGCCGCCGCCCTCGGCACCGACGGTGGTGACGGCCGCCGCCAGGACCTGCTCCGCGGCCTCCAGCGCGTCGTCGTGACGGCCCGCGTCGTGGTCGTAGACCAGCTCCAGCTCCCAGCGCCGGTCGCCGCGGATGACCTGGGAGTAGGCCAGCGGGTGGTCCCGGCGCTCGTCCCACGCCGCGAACCCGGCGAAGTCGCTGCCCCCGCCGAAGGCGGCGTCGTGGAACCGGTGCTCGGTGATGAGCTGGTGGCCCACCGCCTCCTCCGCGGCCCGGATCAGCGCGGTGACCGCGGCGACGTCGTCGGGCGAGTGCTGGCGCGTGATCTCGAAGGACGGCACAGCCGGCAGGTTAGGGAGCGGCGATCGGGGTGAGGCCGTGATCGTGACCGCCGAGCGCGCCGGCCACCTCGGTGATGCGGTCCCAGGCCACCTCGAGGCGGTCACGGCGCGCCGGGTCGACGCCGCCGTCGCTCAGCGTCGCGGCGACGTCGAGCAGCCGGACGGGTGGCGGTGACTTGGCGACCAGCAGCGGCGCGTAG
>DASTFE010000393.1:0-4025 GCA_035708905.1 Acidimicrobiales bacterium
CGCCGCCCGACGAAGGGATCCGGATGCGGAACGACCGCCATTGCCTCGCCGCCGGACGACGGATCCGGATACGGGGCGACGAGGTCGCCCGTCCGCGACCGGCTTCAGGCCAGGCCGACGGGCTCGGGCTCGAGGTAGCCCATCTCCGCCAGCTTGGGGCCCATGACCTCGTGCATGACGTCGTGCTCGGCCGGCGTCAGGTTCTCGCGCCAGCCGCCGGGCGAGGCCGAGCGGATGGCCTTGCGCTCGCCCTTGTCGGTCGGCGGCACCGCGGCGTACGCGTGCTCGTCGGCCACCGCGGCGAGGGTGTCCGCAGTGGCCTCGAGGGGCAGGTAGGCGCAGATGCGAGCCAGCTCGCGACCCGGGTCGGCCACCAGGTCCTCGTAGCGCACCAGCACCCGTCGGTCGGCCGGATGGCGCTCGAACGCCCGCTGCACGACGTCGGTGCGGAACGCCCACACCGCCGACTGCCAGCGCACCAGCGCCTCGCGCCCGCCATCCGTGACCGGGAAGGCGCCCTCGTCGAGCGCCCACGACCCGGCCCGGTAGGCGGCCAGCCACGAGTCGACGACGTCGCGCCCGTCGCGCAGCAGGAACACGAACCGCGACGCCGGGAACATCGACAGCAGCACGTCGGCCACGTGCGATCCCGGCTCCTTCACCACGACCACCGGCTCGAGGATCGCCGACTCCGCCCGCACCTGGGCGTCGAAGCGGTCGACGATCAGCCGGCGCAGCGCCGGCTGCCAGGCGTCGCGGTAGCGGTCGCTGAAGAAGTAGCTGTCCTTGTCGTGCTTGATCCGGTCGAGCGTGGTGAGGTCGGGCGGGTGCTCGGCCGTGGCCCACGCCAGCGAGATCGGCCGCCACACCCCGAGGTGGTGCCCGAGGTGGGGGTCGTCGACGGGCACGACCGCGTCGAGCGACGAGAGCATGCGCAGCAGCCACGTGCTGCCGCTGCGCGACGACCCGAAGATCCAGGTCAGGCGGTCCTCGGACGTGTCGAGGGAGAACCGGTCGATCGGGTTGTCGGCGGGCGGAGTACGGGCCATCGTCGTGCCTCCGGCTCGGGGACGCCCCGGGTGCTACCCAGGCGGCACACCTCGGAAACCGGCGGTGCACCGGAGCCGCGCAACGGCTTTCGAGCCGCTCCCGGGCCACCGGTACCCTTTCGGGGGTGAGCACCATCCCCGACAAGCCCAGCCTCGACGGGCTCGAGGCCAAATGGCGCCAGCGCTGGGCCGACGAGGGCACCTACCGCTTCGACCGCACCAAGGCCCGCGACCAGGTGTTCTCCATCGACACACCGCCGCCCACCGTATCGGGCACGCTGCACCCGGGGCACGTGTGCTCGTACACCCACACCGACACCGTGGCCCGCTACCAGCGCATGCGGGGGCGCGAGGTCTTCTATCCGATGGGCTGGGACGACAACGGCCTCAACGTCGAGCGCCGCGTCCAGATCATGACCGGCACCCGCTGCGACCCGTCGCTGCCCTACGACCGCGACTTCCGGCCGCCCGAAAAGGTCTCGAAGAAGGACAAGCCCATCCCGGTCAGCCGGCCCAACTTCGTCGAGCTGTGCGGCGCGGTCGTCGAGCAGCTCGAGGAGTCCTACTTCGACCTGTGGTCCAACCTGGGCCTGTCGGTCGACTGGAACCACAGCTATCGCACCATCGGGCCGGAGGCGATCCGGGCCAGCCAGCGGGGGTTCCTGCGCCTGGTGCACCGCGACCTGGCCTACCGGTCCGAGGCGCCGACGCTGTGGGACGTCGACTTCGGCTCCGCGGTGGCGCAGGCCGAGCTGCAGGACCGCGAGATCCCCGGCGCGTACCACAAGATCCGCTTCGAGGGCCCCGACGGCCCGATCTGGATCGACACGACCCGCCCCGAGCTGATCCCGGCGTGCGTCGCGCTCGTCGCCCACCCCGACGACGAGCGCTACCGGCCGCTGTTCGGGCGCACGGCCCGCACGCCGCTGTTCGGCGTCGACGTGCCGATCGTCGCCCACGAGCTGGCCGAGCCCGACAAGGGCACCGGCATCGCCATGATCTGCACGTTCGGCGACACAACCGACGTCACGTGGTGGCGCGAGCTGGGCCTGGACGTGCGGGCCGTCGTCCAGCGGGACGGCCGCCTCCGCCGGGTCACGTGGGGCGAGCCCGGGTGGGAGTCGGCCGACGCCCCCGGCGCCCAGGCCGCCTACGACGAGCTGGCCGGCCGCACCGTCAAGCAGGCCCAAGCCCGCATCGTCGAGCTGCTGACCGAGGCCGGGCTGATCGACGGCGAGCCCCGCCCGATCACCCACCCGGTCAAGTTCTGGGAGAACGGCACCCGGCCGCTCGAGATCGTCACCTCCAACCAGTGGCTGATCCGCTACCCCGACAAGCAGGCCATGCTGGCCCGGGGCCGCGAGCTGGCGTGGTGGCCCGACTTCATGCGGGTGCGCTTCGAGAACTGGGTCGAGGGCCTGCAGGGCGACTGGAACATCACCCGCCAGCGCTTCTTCGGCGTGCCCTTCCCGGCCTGGTACCCGATCGACGCCGACGGCGTGGTCGACTTCCTGTCGCCGATCCTGGCCTCCGAGGACGTGCTGCCCGTCGACCCGACCACCGACACGCCGCCCGGCTACAGCGAGGACGACCGAGACAAGCCCGGCGGGTTCGCGGCCGATCCCGACGTGATGGACACGTGGGCCACCTCGTCGCTGTCACCCCAGATCGCCACCGGCTGGGTCGACGACCCCGACCTGTTCGCCCGCACGTTCCCGATGGACCTGCGGCCCCAATCGCACGACATCATCCGCACCTGGCTCTTCTACACGGTGGTCCGCGCGCACTACGAGCACGACGCACTGCCGTGGGCCAACGCCGCCATCTCCGGCTTCATCCTCGACCCCGACCGCAAGAAGCTGTCCAAGTCGGCGGCCAACGCCCCCGACGACCCGGACAAGCTCCTCGCCGACTACGGCGCCGACGCCGTGCGCTACTGGGCGGCGAAGGGACGGCCGGGCATGGACGTGGCCTTCGAGCCGGGGCAGCTCAAGATCGGCCGCAAGCTGGCCATCAAGCTGCTCAACGCCTCGAAGTTCGCGCTGGGCCTCGAGTCGACGACCGCCGGCGACGTCACCGAGCCGCTCGACCGGTCGATGCTCGCGTCGCTGGCCGACCTGGTGGCCGAAGCCACGGCCGCGTTCGACCGGTTCGACTACGCCCGGGCGCTCGAGCGCACCGAGGGGTTCTTCTGGTCGTTCTGCGACGACTACCTCGAGCTGGTCAAGAACCGGGCCTACGGCGCCGACGGCGACGACGGCGCCGCCTCGGCCCGCACCGCGCTGGGGCTGGCGCTGCGCGCGCTGCTCGGGCTGTTCGCGCCCTTCCTGCCCTTCGTGACCGAGGAGGTGTGGTCGTGGTGGCAGCAGGGGTCGGTGCACCGGTCGCCGTGGCCGTCGGCCGACGCACTGCGCGACGCCGCGGGCGCCGACGCCGCCTCGCCCGGCGACGAGCCCGACCCGGCCGTGCTGGCCGTGGCCGCCGCCGTCCTGGGCGAGGTGCGCAAGGCCAAGAGCGAGGCCAAGCGGTCGATGCGCACCGAGGTGGCCGCCGCAGTGGTGGTCGACACGCCCGAGCGGCTGGCGCTGCTGGCCCTGGCGGCCGACGACGTCCGCTCGGCGGGCCGCATCGACGCACTGACCACCGAGGCCGGCGACGGTTTCTCGGTCACGGTCGACCTGGCCCCCGAGCCGACGCCCTGACCGCCGCCGGCGACGTCCGGCCGCCCGCCGCCAGCCGCCCGCCGTGTTCTCGCCGCGGACTTTGGGGTCGGGGCCCCAGATCCCGCGGCAGGAACGTTGCGCCACCGTTTCCGCCGCGGGAGGAACGCTGCACCACCGTGCAGGCGCGGGTTCGGGGATGCCCGCCTGGCCCGCAAGCTCAGGTGTCGGGCGGGCCGGCGGGCGGGCCGCCGTCGGCGTCGTCGCCGCGGGCGCCGGCCGGTGACCCGAACGTGTCCTCGGCGTCGCGCGACGA
>DASTFE010000394.1:0-7035 GCA_035708905.1 Acidimicrobiales bacterium
CCCCCCGCACGGTCGCCGGCTCGTCGAGCCGCACCGCCAGCTCGGCGGCCGTCGACCCGGTGGCGCGCTCGACCAGCCAGCGGGCCTCCTGGACGGGGTCGTCGACGCCGGCCTCGCGCAGCCGGGCGGCGGCGTCGGCCAGCAGCCGGCGCCAGGGCACGACCTCGCTGTCTCCGGCGCGGGCGTCGGCACCGGTGGCGGCACCGGTGCCGGAGCCGGTGGCGGCGCCGCCCTCGGCCCGGGCACCCGTGGCTGGGACCCCGGTCCGCGGTCGTCCCGTCGTGGCGCTCACGACGTCGCGGTCGCGGTGGCCAGCCGGCGGGCCTGCTCGTCGGCCACCAGGGCGTCGCTGATGTCGTCGAGCTCGCCGGCCAGCACCTTGTCGAGCTTGTAGACCGTGAGACCGATGCGGTGGTCGGTCACGCGGTTCTCCTTGAAGTTGTAGGTCCGCACCTTCTCCGCCCGGCCGCCGCTGCCCACCTGGCCCCGCCGGGCGGCCGAGGCGGCGTCGGCCTGGCGGTCCTGCTCGGCCTTGAGCAGGCGGGCCCGCAGCACCGCCAGCGCCTTGGCCTTGTTCTGCGCCTGGCTCTTCTCGTCCTGCATCGACACGACCGTGCCGGTCGGCAGGTGGGTCACCCGGACGGCCGAGTCGGTGGTGTTCACGCTCTGCCCGCCGGGGCCCGACGACCGGTACACGTCGACGCGCAGGTCGCCCGGATCGATCTCGACGTCGACCTCCTCGGCCTCGGGCAGCACCGCGACCGTGGCCGACGAGGTGTGCACCCGCCCCTGGCTCTCGGTGACCGGCACCCGCTGCACCCGGTGGGGGCCGGCCTCGTGGTGCATCCGGGCCCACACGCCGTCGCCCGCGAGGGCGAAGGTGACCTCGTTGTAGCCGCCCAGGTCGGAGGGGTCGGTGCCCAGCACGTCGACCGACCAGCCCTGCCGGGCGGCGAACGCCCGGTACATCTCGAACAGGTCGCGGGCCCACAGGTTGGCCTCCTCGCCGCCCTCCGCGCCCCGGATCTCGACAATGACGTTGCGCTCGTCGTTGGGGTCGCGCGGCAGCAGGAGCAGCCGCAGCTCGTCGGTGAGCCGTGCGATGGCGGCCTCGGCCTCGGCGACCTCGGCCCGGAGCATCTCGCGCTCGTCGCCGGTGGCGCCGCTCATCATCTCGCGGGCCGCCACGAGGTCGTCCTGCCGGGTGCGAAGCTCGCGGGCCCGCTCGACGATCGGCGCCAGCTCGCGGTAGCGCTTGGCAACCGGCTGGTAGCGGGCCTGGTCGGCGATGAGATCGGGGTCACCCAGGCGCGCCTCGACGTCGAGGAACTCCTTGTCCAGCTCAGCGAGGCGTTCGAGCACGAAAGTCAACGCTACCCACCGCGCGGGCGTACGGGTGTGTGTTGACTCCCGGGTCCCTCGGGTAGCTCTCGTGCACATGTCGAGGAGCACGTGGAGGCCGCCATGAGGATCGGGATCATCGCACCACCCTGGGTGAGCGTCCCGCCCGGTGGCTACGGCGGCACCGAGGCGGTGGTGGACCAACTCGCCCGCGGCTTCGCCGCTGCCGGCCACGACGTCATGCTGTGGACGACCGGCGACTCGACGTGCCCCGTCCCCCGCGGCCACACCTTCGACAGTGCCCAGCACGAGCGGATCGGCTCGGGGGTCGTCGAGCTGAAGCACCTGATCGCCGGTTACCAGGCGCTCGACGCCTGGGGCGCCGACGTGGTGCACGACCACACGCTCGCCGGGCCGATCTACGCGAGCCGCTACTCGGCGATGCCGGTCGTCACGACGAACCACGGTCCCTTCGACGACGAGCTGGCCGAGCTGTACCGCACCGTCGCGCCCCGAGTGCCGGTCATCGCCATCAGCTACGACCAGGCCCGGCGGGCCGGCGCCCTGCCGCTCGCCGGCGTCATCCACCACGGCGTCGATCTCGACACCTTCCCGATGGGCGACGGCGCCGGCGACGCCGACGGCCCGTACTTCCTGTTCCTCGGCCGCATCGTGGCCGACAAGGGCGTCGACCACGCCGCCCGCGCCGTGCGCGCCCATGGCGGGCGGCTCCTCATCGCCGCGAAGATGCGGGAGCGGCACGAGCGCCGCTTCTTCCGCGAGGCCGTCGAACCGCTCCTCGGCGACGACGTCGTGTACGTCGGCGAGGTGTCCCACGAGGACAAGGTGCGGCTCCTGGCCGGGGCCACGGCGCTGGTCAACCCGCTGCGCTGGGCCGAGCCGTTCGGCATGGTCATGATCGAGGCGCTGGCCTGCGGCACGCCGGTGGTCGCCTACGACATGGCGTCCGCGCCCGAGATCGTGAAGCCGGGCGTGACCGGCTACCTGTGCGCCGACATCGACGAGCTGGCAGGCTGCCTCGCCAAGGCGGCGGCGCTCGACCGGCCGACGTGCCGGGCCTCGGTGGCCGAGCGGTTCACGACCGAGCGCATGGTGGCCGACCACCTCGCCGTGTTCGAACGGCTCGTGCGGGACGCCACGCAGGGCACGGGCCGGCCGCCGCTCGACGCGGTCGCGGCGGCGGGCACCCCGTCGGGCAACGGCGCCGGCACGTCGGGCAACGGGTCCCGACCGCCAGCCGCCGGCACGCCCCGCACCGGCGCCGGCACGTCGGGCAACGGCGCCGGTCCGCCAGGCATCGACGCCCTCTCGACCACCTCACGCCCCGGCGACGGCACGGGCGACAACGACACCGGCGCGGCCGGCACCGGCGGCAGCGCCGTGGCGCTCGCCGAGGAGGGCGCCTGAGCGTGTCGTCGCCGTGGCAGAGCACCGCCGCCGCGCCCGTGGCACTGGCGGGGGGCGACGTCGCGCTGGTTGAAGGCTCGACGTTCTGCATCTCGACCCGGTCGGGCGACATGACCGCCGGCGTGGCCCAGGGCCTGTTCGTGCTCGACACCCGGGTGATCTCGCGCTGGACCGTGCGGATCAACGGCCACCCGCTGGAGCCGCTGGCCGTCGACGCGTCCACGCCGTTCTCGGCCACGTTCGTGGCCCGGGCCGGGCACGACGACGTGGGCGACGCCGATCTCGTGGTCCTGCGCCGCCGCGATGTGAGCTCGGGCATGCGCGAGCGCTTGGAGCTGCGGCACTTCGGCCTCGACCGCACCACCGTCACCGTGGACCTGGCATGTGAGGCCGACTTCGCCGGCATCTTCGAGGTGAAGGAGGGCCGCGTCGCCGAGCGGGGCCGCCACAGCCGCGAGCACGACGAGCGCACCCTCCGCCTCGGCCACACCGACGAGCGGGGAACCACCGACGCCACGGTGCGGTTCTCCCACCCGGCGACCGTGCGGTCCGGCGGCGCGACGTGGCGCCCCACCCTCGCGCCGGGCGAGCGGTGGGAGCTGTGCGTGGAGGTCGCCGTGTGCCACCGCGGCATCGACGTCGAGCCGGTGTTCCGCTGCGACGACGACCGGGCGACGGCGGTGCCCGTGCAGCGGCTGGCCTCGTGGCGAGCCCGCCTGCCGTACGTCCGCACCGACAACCGCCGTCTCGCGGAGACCGTCCAGCGATCCGCGGAGGACCTGGGGGCGCTGCGCATCTTCGATCCCGACCACCCCGACACGGCCATCCTCGCCGCCGGAGCACCCTGGTTCATGACGCTGTTCGGGCGTGACTCGCTGCTCACGTCGTGGATGACCCTGCCCGCCGACCCCTCTCTCGCGTGCGGCGTGCTCGAGACCCTGGCTCGGATGCAGGGCAACGACACGAACCGGGCCATCGAGGAGGAACCGGGCAAGATCCTGCACGAGGTCCGTCCCGGCGGCCCTGGTGAGCTCGCGCTCGGCGGCGGCGACATCTACTACGGGTCGATCGACGCCACGCCCCTGTTCGTGATGCTGCTCGGCGAAGCGCACCGGTGGGGTGTCGACCGGGAGCGCCTGGCGCGCCTGATGCCCCACGCCGACAGGGCGCTCGAGTGGATCGACCGCTTCGGCGACCGGGACGGCGACGGCTACGTCGAGTACGACCGTCAGTCGCCGAACGGACTCGACAACCAGGGATGGAAGGACTCGTGGGACGGTGTGCGCTCGGCCGACGGCCGGCTCGCCCGACCGCCCATCGCCCTGTGCGAGGTCCAGGGCTACGCCTACGCCGCCTTCCTCGCCCGCGCCCACTTCGCCCGGACCGCCGGGGACACCGCCTCGTTCGAGCGCTACCGCACCAAGGCGGTCGAGCTGCGCCGCCGCTTCAACGAGGACTTCTGGCTCGACGACCAGGGCACGTACGCCCTCGGCCTCGACGGCGACAAGCGGCCCATCGACGCCGTCACGTCGAATCCGGGCCACTGCCTGTGGACGGGCATCGCCGACCCGGACAAGGCGGCGCTGGTCGCCGACCGCCTGCTGGGTCCCGACCTGTTCTCGGGTTGGGGCGTGCGCACGCTGGCGACATCGATGGTCGCCTACAACCCGGTGAGCTACCACAACGGATCGGTGTGGCCCCACGACAACGCCATCTGCGCCGCGGGTCTCGTGCGCTACGGCTTCGTGGAGCACGCCCACCGCGTGATCGAGGGCCAGCTCGCCGTCGCCGCCGCCGAGGGTCACCGCCTGCCGGAGCTGTTCGCGGGGTTCAGCCGTGCCGAGGTCCGCGTGCCCGCCGCCTACCCGGCCTCCTGCTCGCCGCAGGCCTGGGCGGCCGCCGCGCCGCTGCTCTGGCTGCGGTCGCTGGCCCGGCTCGACCCCTGCGTACCGCAGGGCGAGGTGCGGCTCGCCCCGGAACTGCCCCGTTCGATCCGCCGTCTGCACGTCGAGGACATCGCCCTCGGGCCCCACCGCCTCACCGTGTCGGTGGCCAACGGCGAGGTCGACGCCGACATCTCGGGCGATCTGGAGGTGGTCGCCGCTCCCCGGCCGGTGCTCAGCCCCTGCCTCGACACCTGAGAGGCGGCGCATCGGCGCGGGGAGGTCAGGCCGCCGCCCGCCAGTCGCCGTGCACCGGCACGACCTCGGCCGGCGCCTGCAGGCGCGCCGCCAGGCGGCGCGTGCCCGGATGGTCGTCGCGGGCCGGCATCGCGAGCACCAGGCGGGACACTGCCGCGCGCCCGGCTGCGGCATCGATGGCGGCGCGGGCGTCGGCGGCGAAGGGCACCAGGTCGGGGGCGATGCCGACGGAGCACGCCACGATCACCGGGGCGCCTCCCGCCGCCTCGCCGGCGGCCACGGCGATGTCGCGCTCGGAGAGGTTCGACCGGGCGCGTGCGCCCTCGGCGGGACGCAACGTGGTCAGCCCCACCAGGTCCGGTGCCCGGCACAGCACCGCCCGCAGCCAGCGTTCGGGGACGAGCTGGTTGAGCGGGTGCCGGGGGGCGCCGGGCGTGCGGTGCCGGCGAACGATGTCGACGACCCGCCCGAGCTGGGCGGTGGGCGGGAGATCGCCGTGCACCATGGCCGTCAGCTCGCGGTCTGCCTTGCCCACCCCCACCTCGAGTTGGGGCTCGTCGATCTGGACGCCGGCGGTGGTCTCGCCGTGGACGATGCGGGCGACCTCCAGCCCGTCGACCTCGCCCCGAACCATGCCGCCCTCGACGACGATCTCGAGCCCGGCGTCGATGAGCAGGTCGACGAGGTCGGGGGGCGCCGGCGCCGGGCTGGGAGTGCGCAGGGGCGCGGCGGCGGCGGGTGCGAGCGCGGTGCCCTCGACCGCCCACACTGTGGGGGCTGGCGGCACGAACAGCGCCGCCTGGCGGGCGAGCACACGGGCGGCGCCGCCGCGGGCCTCGGCCAGCAGGTGCAGGTCGGTGACGCCGTGGCGGTCGCCCCACACGAGCGCCGGTCCCAGCGACCGGGCGGCGTCGCCGTCGGGCAGCACCCAACCGGCGCCGGCGGCCCGGTCCACGAGCGTGGCGGTGGCACCGATGGCCCCGCGCACACGATCTGCCGGGCCCCACCGGCCGGCCACGAGGGCCCCGAGCTTGGCGCCGTTGAGGGCCGCCCGACGCTCGACGTCGTCGGCGGCGCCCGGCGGCGGCGCGCTCACGCGGCGGCCGGGCGCCAAGCCGGGTGGCGCACTACTTCTTCTTGCGCTTGCCGTAACGGCGCTCGAACCGGTCGATGCGGCCGCCGGTGTCGACCAGCTTCTGCTTGCCCGTGTAGAAGGGATGGCACTCGCTGCACAGCTCGACGTGCAGGTGGGGGCTGGGGTTGGTCGAGCGGGTGACGAACGTGTTGCCGCACGAGCAGGTCACGGTCGTCTCGCGGTACTGGGGGTGGATACCAGCCTTCATCGTGGTCTCCTGGTGGAAAGAGGACTGCGCAGTCTACCGCCCGGCGACCGTCAACCTGCAGCGAGGCGGTTCTTGGCCACCTCGGTCAGGAACTCGTCGTTGGTGCGGAACGTCTTCATCCGGTCCATCAACAGCTCGAGCGCCGCCGCATTCCCGCCGTCGGTCGACGACAGGCCGGTGAGCACGCGCCGCAGGGCCCACACCAGGTTCAGCTGGTTGCGGCGGAACAGCAGCTCCTCGTGGCGGGTCGAGCTGGCCCCGACGTCGATCGCCGGGTAGATGCGCCGCTCGGCCAGGCGGCGATCGAGCCGCAGCTCCATGTTGCCGGTGCCCTTGAACTCCTCGAAGATCACCTCGTCCATCTTCGAACCGGTCTCGATGAGGGCGGTGGCCAGGATGGTCAGCGAGCCGCCCTCCTCGACGTTGCGGGCCGCGCCGAAGAACTTCTTCGGCGGGTACAGCGCACCGGAGTCGACGCCGCCCGACATGATGCGGCCGGTGGCCGGGGCGGCCAGGTTGTACGCCCGGGCCAGGCGGGTGATGCCGTCGAGCACGATGCAGACGTCCTTGCCCTCCTCGACCAGGCGCTTGGCCCGCTCGATGGTGAGCTCGGCCACCTGGGCGTGCTCCTCGGCGGGACGGTCGAACGTCGACGCCACCGCCTCGCTGGTGGGGTTCTTCAGCCACCGGCGCATGTCGGTGACCTCTTCGGGGCGCTCGTCGACGAGCAGCACGATGAGGACGACCTCGGGGTTGTTCACCTCGATCGAGCGTGCGATCTG
>DASTFE010000395.1:0-39363 GCA_035708905.1 Acidimicrobiales bacterium
CGGTCGTCGAGATCGGGGGCGGGCACGTCGACGGGATGGTGCGCTACCTCGGCGGACTGGGCGTGGCGCTCGAGGTGCTCGGGCCGCCCGAGCTGCGCGCCGCCTTCGCGCGCTACGCCGAGCGGCTGGCCGCGGTGAACCGGCCCCGCTGAACCGCGGCGGGCCCCGTCGCGGACCGGCCGGCGCCGGTGGCCGGCGGCTCGGGCGGCGTGCCCCGGACCAGCCAGCGGAGCCGGTCGACGAAGCCGGGCAGACCGGGGCGGGACGGTGGCGGGGTCGCCGACGACGACGCGGACGCGGCGTCGCTCACGCCGTCGACCAGCAGGCAGGCGAGCTCGGCCACGTCGCCGACGGCGAGGCGCGCCGAGCCGGTGCACACGTCCCCGTTCCAGGTGCTGATGACGAACTGGCCGCGCTCGGGGTGCCAGGTGGCTCGGAGGTGGTGCCCGTTGCGCCGGGCGTCCTCGATGAGCACTCGGCGGCGGCGCGCCGGTCGTTCCCCCATGGGCGAATTGTGCACGCGGGGGTGCCCCGGCGCAACGGTCGGCGCTAGGGTGAAACCCGACCGTTCCCGTCGGGAATCGTCCGGACCCGCCGCAGGTGACCATGAAGCTGCTCTCCTTCCCCGATCCCGTCAACGAGGTCTCCGCCCGCCTGGTGGCGGGCGGGGTGGTAGTGCTGGCACTGGCCACGATCGCCCTCGACCTGCCGTGGCTGACCGCCCTCATCGCCTACGGGTTCGTCGCCCGCGTCCTCACCGGGCCCAAGCTCAGCCCGCTCGGCCAGGTCGTGACGCGGGTCGTGACGCCTCGCCTGCCCGTCGCTCCCCGGCTGGTGCCCGGCCCGCCCAAGCGGTTCGCCCAGGGGATCGGCGCGGGGCTGTCGGCCACGGCCGCCGTCCTCGCCCTCGGGTTCGACCAGCGGGGCGCCGCCTACACCCTGCTCGGCGCCCTCGTGGTGGCGGCCGCGCTCGAGGCCGTGCTCGGGCTCTGCCTCGGCTGCCGCATCTTCGCCCTGCTCATGCGGGCGGGCGTCATCCCCGAGCAGGTGTGCGAGCGGTGCGGCGACCTGTGGGGCACGCGGTCGACGCTGGGCCCCGACACGTCGTTGGGGGCGTCGCCGGGCGCCTGAACGCCCGGCTCACCAGGGCTGGTTGGTCCAGAAGTCGTCGTCGTCCCGGCGGGGCGGCCGCCGTGGCGGTCGACCCTGCGCCGGCGGCCGTCGCCCGGCCGGCGGCTGTCCCGGTGACGGTGGCGGTCGTCGCGCCCCCCACGGCGGCTGCTGCGGCGCCCCGGGCCCCGGCACCGCGTGGCCCGCCGGACGGTCCCAGCCCGCCGGACGGTCCCAGCCGGCTGCCTCGTCCCAGCCCGGCGGGCGGTCCCACGGCGCCCGGTCATCCCATTCCTCGCCGCCGACGGCATCCCGGCCGCCCGCCGTGTGGGTGCGCGTGATGACCCAGCAGGCCAGGCCGGTGGTGATCGGCACCGAGGCGACGAGCCCGATCGAGCCCACCAGCGTCTGCACGATCTCGACCGCGATGGTCTCGGTGGCGAGCACCTCGCCGAAGGCCAGGCCCGACTGCGTGTAGATCAGCAGCAGCGGCAGCGCGGCCGCCGAGTACGCCAGCACGAGCGTGTTGACCGTCGAGGCGATGTGGTCGCGCCCGATGCGGATGCCCGAGGCGTAGAGCCGTCGCATACCCATGCCCGGGTCGTTGCGCCGTAGCTCCCACACGGCGGACACCTGCGTGATCGTGACGTCGTCGAGCACGCCGAGCGTGCCGATGATGACCGCGGCCAGCAGCAGGCCCCGGAAGTCCAGGTCGGGCGCGAACGCGAGCAGTGTCAGCGACTCCTCCGAGGCGAGCCCGGTGAGCCCCGCGGCGGCGCTGAACCCGGCGGCGAGCCCCGCGGTCAGCCCCAGGCTGATCAGGGTGCCGAGCAGCGCGACCGTCGTGCGGTGGTTGACGCCGTGGGCGAGGTAGAGCGTGCCGAACGCGATGACGGTGGCGCCCGTGACCGCGACGCCGACGGGCGGCGCGCCGCCGAGCAGGGCCGGGAAGATGAACGCGAGCAGCACGCCCATGCTGAGCCCGATGCCCGCCAGCGCCAGCAGGCCACGCAGGCGCCCGAGCGCCACCACCACCGCGGCGAACACCACCGCGAGCACGACCAGCGGGGTGCTGCGCTGCATGTCCGCGAACGAGTAGCGGACCTCGCCGGGCACGTCGGAGCCGGCGTCGTTGAGCACGATCTCGTCGCCGCGCGCGAGCTGCGACACCGGGCTGTCGAAGTCGGTGGAGGTCTCGAGGGTGGCGGTCTCCCCCGCGCTGGCGCCGCTCGTGATCCGTGCCGTCACCACCACGCACTGCGGTCCGGTGCCGTCGCCGGCCTCCGGATCGATCTGCTCGACGTCGTCGGCCGGGCCGCCCGGCTCGGACGGGACGGGCGCGGCGCCGGCGCAGGTGGCGACGGCCGACGAGGTCACCGTCGCCTCGACACGGTCCCGGAAGCCGAGCGCGGTGCGGTCGATGTCGGGATCGCCGCGCGGCCACAGGACGGCCAGCCCGATCAGCGCCGCCAGCCCGATGAGGCCCACGGCAGCCACGAGCACGCGCCGCACGTTCACGGCCTCGACGTCCAGCCCCGGCGCGTCGTCGTGCGCGTGCGCGTGGGCGTGCGCTTGTCCGAGCCCCATGCCGTGAGTCTTGCCGAACCGAGCGCCTCGGGTCGGCACGAGGGGGCGCGGAACGCCGCGTTCACCCCAGGCCGGTCGTGTGGCGTCCGCGGTCGACGCGGCGCCGGGCTCGACCGGCCATGAGGTCCCGAGGACCCGCCCGACTACCCGGTGCGGAAGCGATCGAGCCGGCGCCGGTCGCGCTTGGTGGGACGGCCGGCGCCGCGCTCGCGCGCGAACACCGGTGGTGCCAGCCCGCGCGGTGGCTCGGGCGGGCTGTGGTCGACCACGCACTCGGCCGCCAGCGGGGCGCCGACCCGCTTGTCGATCACGCGCGCGACCTCGAGCACGCGCGACCGCCCGTGCACCTGGGCCTCGACCCGGTCACCGACCCGCACCGTGGTGGCCGGCTTGGCGGGCGTGCCGTTCACCCGCACGTGACCGCCCCGGCAAGCGGTGGTGGCCAGGGCGCGGGTCTTGAACAACCGCACGGCCCACAACCACTTGTCGACGCGCGTCTCGTCCACGCCGCCATCGTGCCAGAGCACGGGCCGGCCGCGGCGCCACCTCGCGGGCCGCGCCGCAGCGGCGAACGGCACCAGGTGGTTGACTGGCTCCCATGGGTGACTGGGGGTACACGAAGCGCACGAACGTCCACGAGGACTGGCTCCCGATCAAGTTCGGCCCGGTGTCCAACGGCGAGTTCCACCCGCCCCGGCACAGCCCGCTCGTCCGCGAGGTGGTCCGCCGCACCCACCGGCTGGCCGACGCCAACGCCCGCCGGATGGGGATCACCCGCCGCCGGTTCCTCACGGGCGTCACCGGGTCGGCGGCGACCCTGTTCGTGCTCGCGGCCTGCTCGCGGGAGGAGGCGAACAGCCGGGGGGAGTCGCCGGGTGGCACGTTCGACGTGTCCGAGGACGCCACCACCGACACGTCGACCGCGCTCGACGAGCTGGGCGGCGAGGAGTTCATCTTCGACGTCCAGACCCACTACGTGAACTACGACCGGGCCGAGGTGGGCGAGTGGACGGCCGCGTTCCCGCAGAGCGCCTGCCCCGAGGGCGACGCCGAGGGGGACGCCACGGTGTGCTTCACGGCGGACGCCTACTTCCGCGAGGTGTTCGTGCGCTCGGACACGTCGATGACCATCCTGTCGGCCCTGCCCAGCCAGGCGGCGCTCGGCCTGCAGGCCGACGACATGGTGTTCGCCATCGACGTGGCCACCCGCCTGGGCTGCGACGGCCGGGTGCTCATGCACGGGGGCGCCTATCCCCACCACGGGCCGATCGAGGCCGCGCTGGCCGACATGACCGACATGCGCGACCGCTACGACATCGCCGCCTGGAAGATCTACACGATGACGCCGACCGACGCGCACTTCTACTTCGACGACCACGACCCCGACAGGCCGCAGATCGGCCAGCGGTTCATCGACCACGTCCGCGACATCGGCCCGCCCATCATCTGCACGCACAAGGGGATCAGCGGGATCGTGGGTTCGTCGCCCGAGCTGGCCGACCCCCGCGACATCGGCCCCGCGGCCGCCCGCAACGCCGACGTCTCGTTCGTCGTCTACCACTCGGGCTTCGAGCCCGGCGGGGGCGGAACCGGGCCCTACGACCCCGACGACCCGGCACCCCAGGGGGTCGACCGGCTCATCCGGTCGCTCGAGGACGCCGGCGTCGAGCCCGGCGCCAACGTGTACGCCGAGCTGGGCGGCACGTGGTGGTTCGTCATGCGCGACCCCACGGCGGCCGCCCACGTGCTGGGGAAGCTGCTCAAGCACGTGGGCGAGGACCGGGTGCTGTGGGGCACCGACTCGATCTGGTTCGGCACGCCGCAGGACCAGATCCAGGCGCTGCGCACCTTCCAGATCAGCGACGAGCTGCAGGAGCGGCACGGCTACCCGGCGCTGACCGACGAGGTCAAGGCCAAGATCTTCGGGGTCAACGCCGCCCGGCTGTACGGCATCGAGCCGCTCACCGGCGGCTGCGGGATCACTGCGGCCGACGTCGAGGCCGTCCGCGCCGCCATGCCGCCGGCGCCCACCTACGGTCCCACCACCTACGCCGAGGCGGCGGCCACGATCGCCGCCCACCAGGCCGGCCACCTCGCCTGACGCGTCCCGATCGGGGCGACCGCTCGTATCGTGGGGCGATGCCCGGGCCCGTTGAGCTGAGCCGACCCGCCCGCCGCCTGCGGTCCGAGCTGGCCGACGACGGGATCGAGCTCGACGTCGACGACTCGCTGGTGCCCCTCGTCCTCGACGAGCTGGGCTACGCCCGCCGCCCACCCCGGTTCGAGCGCCGCGTGCCCCTGTACGGGTCGCTGATCGTGCCCGACGACCGGTCGCTGATCGCCGCGGGCGACCTGGTCGACCTGGTCCCGGTCGACGACCATCCGCTGCCTGTCGCACGCAGGTTCGCGGACGGCCGCTCGAGCTACCTGGCCGTGCACCCGGACGGTCGCCGCCAGCTCGCCTTCTTCCGGCGCAGCGTGCAGTACGAGGCCGACCTGGTCGAGATCCAGGCCGACACCGGGGTGGTCATCGTGCAGCGCACGCCGGTGCTGGAGGTCACGCGCCTGTTCACGTCGACCACCACCGTCGAGTGGACCGGCTACCGGTGGACGTCGCGTCCGAACGCCCACGCCCTGCACGCGCAGCTCCGCCCGTACCTGCCCGCCGTCGCCCCGCGGGTGGTGGCCGGGCTGCTCGAGCTCGCGCTGCACTGGCTGAGTCCCGGTCGGGTCGGGGCCATCCTGATCGTGCCGGTGTCCCACGGTGACGACGGCCTCGACCTCGGCCGGGCCACCGCGATCCCGCCCCTGTCGGTGACCACCCGGCACCACTACCCCGCGCTGTTCTCCGCCCTGATGCAGACCGACCTCGCCACGGTGGTCGACGCCGCCGGCACCGCCCACCACATCGGCGTGGGCCTGAACTGGAGCGACGACGCCGAGGCCGCGGTCGGGACCACCCGGGGGATGCGCCACCGCTCGGCGGCCCGCTACACGTACGACCACCCCGACGCGGTGGCGATCGTGGTCAGCGAGGACGGCCCTGTCACGGTCTTCCGCCGCGGGCGGTCGCTCAGCAAGTGCGCCGCCAGCGCCATGCGCGAGCAGGCCACCGCCGTCGCCGGCTGAGACCCGCGCGCTCCCTCGGACGTCTCCGGCTTCGTGGGACGTCCTTGGTTTCCTGGCACGTCCTTGGTTTCCTGGCACGTCACTGGTTGCCGAGCAGCCACCCACGTCCCGAGAACCTGCTCACCGGTCAGCCGGCGGTGTTCCCCAGCCAGTCGGCGACGCGGCGCGGGTCGGCCCCGCGCAGCCGCACCTGCTTGCGCCGGGCGGCGTGGCCGCTGACCACCTCGACGTCCGACCGGCGCAGCCCGAGCTCCGCAGCGAGCAGGCGGGTCAGGGCGTCGTTGGCGCGACCGCCCTCGGGAGCGGCGGCCACCTTGACCTTCAGGGCGTCGCCGTGCGGGCCGACGACCCCCGCCCTGGCCGCTCCCGGCTGGACGTGCACGGTGAGCAGCACGTCGCCGTCGTCGTCGACCCGGAAGGTGGGCACGCCGCAGGTTAGAGGACGAGCGATCGCGCCCGCCCCGGGCGGCGCCCTGGCAACCTGGTGCCGATGCCTCGCAACCACGCCGCCGACGACACCGACCCGGACGGCGCCGGCCCGCGGGGCGGCGACGCAGCGGACGGCGGCGCGTCAGCGGACCGCGGCGCCGAGGCGGCGGGCGGCGACCTCGACGACCTGGTCGCGGCCGTCTACGGCGGGCCGCTCGCGTCGTTCGTCGCCGAGCGCGACGCGCTCGCCCGCACGCTGCGATCGGCGGGCCGTCGCGACGAGGCGGCCCGGGTCAAGAAGCTGCGCAAACCCAAGCTCGTCGCCTGGGCGCTCGACGCCGGGGCGCGAGCCGAGCCCGGCGCCCTCGCCGCGCTGGTCGCCGCCGTGGACGGCCTGCGAGACGCGCAGGACGGCGGCGACGTCCGGGCCGCCATCGCGGCCCTGCGCGCCGCCGAAGGTCCCGTCGTCGATGCCGCCACCGCGGCGGCCGGCGACCACGATCAGCCGGTCGACCGCGCCACCCTCGCCTCGGCGGTGCGGGCGGTCGTCGGCGACCCCGAGGCGCTGGCCGCGCTGCGGGCCGGGCGGCTGGTGGACGTTCCCGCCGGGGGTGGGCTGGGGGTCCCGCTCGCCGGTCCGGCGATCCCGCCCGGCGACGGTGCGGCGCCGATCGCCGACCGCGCGGAACCCGCCGCGCCGGCGGAACCGACGGCTCGCACGGAGGGCGACCGGCGCGGGACGACCGCGCGACGGCAGGACACCGCCGACCGGACGGAGGCCGCCCGTGCCGGAGCCGCCCGCCCGGGAGCAGCCGCACGACGGAAGGAGGCCGCCCGGCACAAGCAGGCCGCTCGCCGAGCCGTGGCCGAGGCCGAGCGCACCGCGCGGTCCGCTGCCGACGCGGCTCGGCAGGCCGACCGCACCGCCCGGCGGGCCGAGGCCTCGGCGCACGACCTGCGGGACAAAGCCGCGGCAGCCCAGCGGCGGGCCGACCAGGCAGCCGAGGCGGCCGGGCAGGCGCGCCGTGAGGCGGAGGCCCGGGCAGCCGCCCACGATCGGGCCGAGGCCGCCCTGACCGAGGCGCGGGCAGCACTGCAGTCCCTCGACGGCTGATCGTTCCGCAGTGGCCGAGCGGCCGACCTCGGGTTGGGGCTCGGGGTCGGCGACGAGCCCGGCGCCGGGCCGGCCAACCCGGGACGCCGGATCAGGCGGCCGGCGCGGCGGCGGTCACGAGGGCCTGGCCGCGCACCCACTCGGCCGCGACGGGGCCGGGGTGGTCGTGCAGCACGCGGAGGACGGTGACGAGGTCGTCGTCGCACGCGACCGGCGCTCCCGCCAGCGTGACGAGCAGGTCACCGTCCTCGAGCCCCAGGCGTCCCGCCAGGGTGCCGGCGCGGACGCGGCTGATGCGCAGGCCGCCGTCGCCCGGTGTCGCGCTGGCCCCGAGGTCGCCCCAGGGACGCAGGTGGCGGCGGGCGTGGACGCCGGTGGCGAGGTAGGTCTGCAGGTCGGCCACGATGTGACGCCAGCCGATCGCCATCAGGTCGTAGCGGGCCGGCAGCCAGTCACCGAACCCCGACTGGACCACCGTGATGCTGGTCCCGTCCGCGGCGTCCGTGAGGGTGACGACGATGTCGGTGCCCTTGCAGGGCTCGTCGTCCTTGGTCAGGCGCAGCCGGGTGCCGTCGTCGCGATCGGTGACCGTGGCCGCGGCGTCGAAGCCGGGCAGCCAGCACCGCTCGCTGCCCTCGGCGGCGTCGACCGGGTGCTCGGTCAGCCGCCGCCACGCCGTGGTGCGGTCGATGCCGAGGGTGAAGGTCGCCTCGAAGTGGTCGTTGCTCACTGGTCCTCCCGGTCGGGGTAGGCGGCGAGGAGGAGGCGGTAGCGCTGCCCGGAGCGGGCGCCGTGACGCGTGGCCAGGGCGGTCAGCGCCTCGACGTAGTCGCGCAGGAAGGCGGCGCGGTCGGCCTCGGACGCGAAGCGGATCTCGGTCGCCGCCGACGCGCTCGCGATCTCGTCGCCGTCGAACGCGGCGCGGTCGAGGAGCGCGGCGGCGTCACGCTGGAGCCGCTCGCCCAGCGCGACCAGCTCGCCCAGGCTGAGCTGGTCGGCGAGCGCCTCGGCCCGGCGGGGGTCGTCGCCCCAGGTGCTGCGGGGCGAGATCACCATCGTCGGGGCCGCCGTGACGTAGAGCTGCTCGACGAAGTTGCCGCGGCGCCGCTCGCCGGCGTGCCGCAGCAGGCCGAGCTTGACCAGCTCGCGCACGTGGTACGCGGCGTTCTGCCGGGACTGGCCCGTGGCGCGGGCCGCCGCCGCCGCGGTGGTGGGCTGTCGCATCGCGGCGAGGAGGGCGGCCCGAACGGGATGGGTGGCCGCGGCGATGGCGGCCGGATCGTCGAGGGTGAGCACCTCGGGCACGGCTGCCACCTTAGACAGTCATCGCTGTCTAGTAAAGACATGCTTTCTAGATGTCTCGGGTCGGTGTGACCGGTGGCCCGACCGGCGCGGCCCCTCGTCCCCTACCCGAGCCGGTCGCCGGCGCCCACACTGGCAGCGAGGCCGCGCGCGAGGAGGAACGGAGACCATGGAGGAGGACATCCGGTTCGGTCGGATCGCGGGCATCGCCGTCGGCGCGAGCTGGTCGCTGATCGTCGTGGTCCTGCTGATCACGTGGACGGTCGCGGTCGGCGTCCTGCCGGCGGGCGACGTCGACTACCCGACCGGCGTCTACTGGGCCGTGGCGGCGGTCACCGCCGTGGTGTTCGTCGCGTCGCTGCTCGCCCACGAGATGGCCCACGCCCTGGTCGCCAAGGCCCAGGGCATGCCGGTCGAGGGCATCACCCTGTGGATGTTCGGCGGGGTCTCGAAGCTGGGCGGCGACGCCCCCGACGCCCGGTCGGAGCTGCGCATGGCGATCGTGGGCCCGATCACCAGCCTGGTCATCGGCATCGTGCTGATCGTCGCCGCCATGGCGACGAGCGCGGCCGGCGGGCCGGAGGTGGCCGCCGTCGCCGTCGGCTGGCTGGGCATCATGAACGTCGCCCTGGCCATCTTCAACATGTTGCCCGCCTACCCGCTCGACGGCGGCCGGGTGCTGCGGTCGGTGCTCTGGCAGCGGGGCGGCGACCAGCGCCGGGCGACGGTCATCGCCTCGCAGGCCGGCGTCGCCTTCGGCTACGGCCTGATGGCGCTCGGGGCGGTGGGCTTCATCGGCGGGATGGGCATCGGCGGCATCTGGCTCGTGTTCCTCGGATGGATCGTCCTCGAGGCCGCCCGCGCCGAGCGGGCCGGCTTCGAACTGCGCACGCTGCTGCGCACCACCCGCGTCGCCGACGTGATGACGCGCGACCCCGTGACCGTGCCGTCGGGCCTGACGGTCGACGCCTTCGTGCACGACTACGTGACCCGCCACCGCTGCTCGGCCTTCCCGGTCGTGCGGCCCGATGGCGCCCCGGTCGGGTTGGTCAGCCTCAGCCGGGTGCGTGACGTGGACGAGGCGGTCCGCACCACGACGGCGGTCGACACGGTGGCGCGTCCGATCGACGAGGTGGTGACGGCCCACCCCGACGACCGGGTCATCGACGTGCTCCCGCGCTTCACGGTCCGCACCGGCCGCCGGGCGCTGGTGACCGACGCTGCGGGCGTGCTGGTCGGGATCCTCACCTCCAGCGACGTCGACCGGGCGCTGGCGGTGGCCGAGGCCCGCAGCCCGGCGGCGCCCGTGCCGCCCCCTCCCCCGCCACCGCCCCCGGCGCCGGTCAGCGGCCGCCGATGACGGGTGCACCGCCCGCGCCGTCGCTCGGGGCGCGGCCGGCGAGGCGGGACAGGTAGGCGCCGACCCGGTCGGTGTGCCACGACGAGGCGGTGAACCTCTCGGCGTCGGCCCCGACCCACGGGGTGTCGCCGCCCGGGCCGGCGACCACGATCGCCGGGGCCTCGGTCATCACACCGAGCAGGTGGGCCTCGGAGCCGAGGCGGGCGGCGACCTCGCGCACGCGGCCGGTGGCCGCCGGGGCGACGGCCACGAGCAGCGTCCAGTCGCCCCACAGCTGGGCGAGGTCGAAGGGATCGACCGCCGCCTGCCGGCAGACCTCGGCCACCGCCGGGTCGAGGCGGACGTCGGGGTCGAGCCGCGCCCCGAGGCCGTTGGTCTCGCACAGGCTGACCACGCTCGCGTACAGCCCGTCGGACACGTCGACAGCGGCGTGCACCAGGCCCTCGGCGGCGAGCGCCCGCGCCGCCGCGATCTGTGCCCGGGGGTGCAGCGCCCGGTCCGCGACGGCGGTCGCCGCGGGCTCGGGCAGCGAGGCCCGGCCGTGCCGCAGCAGGGCGGTCGACCACAGGTAGCCGGGGGACCCCACCAGCAGGAGGGCGTCGCCGGGGCGGGCACCGCGGCGGCTGAGCCGTCGCCCGGCCGGGCACCAGCCGATGGCCGTGGCGGTGAGGTGGATCGCCGCGCCGTCGCCGATGTTGCCGCCGAGCACCCGGGTGCCGTGCGCCGAGCAGCAGTCGTCGACGCCGCTCACGAGCCGCTCGAACCGCGCGACCGGGAGGTCGCCGGGCAGCACGTAGGAGACCATCAGGCCCAGGGGCTCGGCACCGGCGGCCGCCAGGTCGGACAGGTTGATGGTGGCGAGCAACCAGCCCCGGTGGTACAGGTCGTCCCAGCCGAGCGACGAGACGAGCGGCGCCGGGCAGGGGTCGGTCGTCGCCACGAGCTCGAAGTCGGCCGCGGCCGGCGGGGGCACGGGCGCGCAGTCGTCGCCGAAGCCGGGCTGATACCGGTAGCGCGGGCCGAGCACCTCGGCAACCAGCCGGCGCTCGCCCAGGTCGCTCAGCGTCTCGTCGGGCGTCACGTCGACGCGCCGAGGGTCGGGGGCAGGGCCGGCAGGCGAGCCCCCGCGTAGGCGGCCAGCACCGACGGCATGGCGTCGCGGTCACCCGAGTGGTTGTGGGGCATCTGCGAGTACGGGCGCCGGGGCGGCGCGCAACGCATCAGCATCAGGTTGCAGATGCGCGTCCGGGGGCGCAGGTGCACCGGCCGGCCGAGGCGAGAGACGATCTCGAGGGTCAGCACGGCGCCGTCCGGCGCGCCGAAGCCGGGGCTCACCTGGTGGGCCAGCACGACGCTCATGCCCAGCCGGGCCACGTCGGAGATGCCGTCGAGCACCCCCACCAGCGTGTCGGGCATGACGATCCGCTCGAGCGTCGGCGCCAGCACCACCTCGCCGGGGTTGACGGTCAGGCGGCCGGCGTCGTCGGGCAGGCGGGGCTCGAGCGCCGGGTAGCTGGCGGCCTCGGCCGTGTCGACGGGCGCGTCGGACCGCAGCACGAACGCCGTCTCGCCCAGCCGCAGGCTGATCGCGGCGGGCCGCACCAGCTCGTCGTCGAACGGGTCGACCCGCAGCCGGCCCTTGCGCACCGCCGCGGCGATCTCGTGGTCGGCGAGCACCCGGCCCGGGCGGGCGCGCGCGACCAGCGAGGTGAACCGTGAGTGTCCCAACGCGTCATCCGCCCTCGTCCATGGCGCCGATCGTGATCGACACCAGCTTCCTGACATCCTCGCCGCTCACGCCCGAGCCGGTGTCCTCGAGCGGCCGGCGGCCGGCGCGCTGGTAGACGAGCGCGGCGCGGTCCGTGGCCGGCCCCTGCACCAGCAGCGTGGCCGTGGGGGCCGACTGCGGCGAGACGGTGTGCAGCACGTCGGGGTGACAGCTGTGCTGCTCACCCAGGCCGTACATCACCGATCTCGACGGGCGGAGCACGCACCTGCCGAGCGGTTCGAGACGCCCGACGAGGCCGTGCTTGACGGTCGCGTACCGGTACTGGTCGTAGATGTCCTCGCCGGCACCGGCATCCGGTGCCGCGACGTACTCCTCGACGCGGATCTTCCCGCACAGGACCACCGACGCGAAGGGCCAGCGGTGGCTGTGGACGTTCTCCTCGCCGGCGGCCGGACCGCCGCGTGCCCCCGGGCCGCCGTGGCCCGGCCAGACGTGCAGCCGCAGGCGGAAGTGCGGGTCGTCGGCGTGGAGGACCAGCTTGGCGAAGCCGTTCGAGTGCCAGTACGACCGGCGGGCCACCTCGCCTGCGAGCGCCCGGTCGGATCGGATGGTGTCGAGGAGGGCGCGCACGCCCTCGCGGTCGTTGCGGATCAGTCCCGCCGCTGCATCGAGGTCGTCCGGTGAGCGTTGGCCGTCTGAGTGTCCCCCCAGCGCCGCCGCCAACTCGCCGATGAGCCGGTCATGCGTCAGATCGTTCCCCACGCTCTGCTCTCAGTTGTCGTGTGCCGCTCTCTTGTGCCTGTCTCCCGGGGCGCTGCGTCAGTGAGGCGTGAACGCTGCGAGAGCCGCCAACCGCAGGGTCGCGATGGCGTCGAACGTCATCCACACAGGAAGGTCCCCGTTGTTCCAACGCCAGAGGGCATGGTCGTCACTGAAGTACCGCTGCACCTGGCGAAGCGCCCCGATCACGGCCGGATGGGTCGTGGGCTCCCCCGCGAGCACGAGGGCCCGCACCACCCAGGCGGCAGTGAAGTGCCGGATGTATACCACCTCCGAGCGGTCGCCGATCCTCCGGGAGACCGGCTCGCTCGTGTTGTCGAGATCCGCGTGGTGGAGCAGCCACGGGACGGCGACGCCGAGCGCCTCGTCGATCTGGTCGCCGATCTGGTCGTCGACACCCAGAGACCGCGCCCGGGCCAGCACGGCCACCGATCGCGCGGTGTGGGCGGTCGAGGGCTCGGGCGACGCCAGGCCCGGCTCGGTCTTCTGCGACCAGAGCGGCAGGTCGTCGGGCCCCCGGGGCCGGCGGATCTCGAGGAGGCTCCGGATCAGGTCGGCGGCGAGCGGGGACGCCGGGCGCTGGTCGAGAACCGTCTCGAGCACCGTGGCCAGGAGTGCGGGGCGCTGACGGGCGGTGTCGTCGACCGTGCGCTCGAGCAACGCCAGCCGGGGCGTGAGGTCGGTGGTGGGATCGACCCGGAGCAGCGCGTCCACGACGACCGCGGTCGCCTCGGGGCGGGACTCCTCCTGGCTGCTCATCCCCCAGCCGCCGCCGGGCAGCGCCATGTCGCGGAGGTGCCGGCTGAGCGCAGCCAGGTCGGCCTTCCCCGTCTCCTCGATCAGCAGCGACGCCTTGATGCCGTAGGCGGTCGACATCGCCGTGGGGGGGTCGCCGGTCTGCAGGTTCTGGCACCAGCCCAGCGGCCGCCCGTCGGCGTCGCGCTGCAGGTGGTGCTCGAGCCCGTCGCCCACCCGCCGGAACACCTCGAGCAGGGTCGGGCCGGCCGGCCCCGCGTCGGGTGCGCCATCGGCGCGCCCCGCCTCGCGCACCTGCCGGGCGAGGGCGCTGAGGGTGCCGTCGGCCGTGAAGTACTCGTCGAGCGCCCGCGCCCGTGCCCCGGACGGCAGGTGCCGGCCGCCCTCCCACTGGGCGATGGTCGCCCGGCTGACCGACACCGCCCGGGCCACGTCCTCCTGGGTGGCCCCGCGCCGGGCGCGCATCTCCTTGAGCGCGTCACCGAACGCGCGCTCCGTGGCAGCGGGTGTCATGGCGGCGGGTCCTGACAAGATCGTAGGTTTGACGTTACGCACCGTTGGGAAACGTAGGCAACAGATGATGGAGGTAGGAAACAGAATGTAGGTGTTGATGTAACAATGCTCGTCACGCGAAAGTATCACCAGTTACACGGGGCGCCGCGCAGCCTACCGCCCCAGCGTTCACGGGGTGGGCATCCCCGGTGGCGGGCGGGGCCGGCCGTTCTCCTCGCGGCCGGCCTCGCACTCACCGGATGCGCCGCCGAGGACCTGCTGGCGGGCGGCGCCCCCGTCCCCAGCGACGCCGTGCTCGTCGTCCTGGCCGACGTCACGCCCAGCGGACGCGCCGCCCTGGCGTCGCAGCGGCGCCACGTCGCCGACGTCGTCGTGCCTCTGGCGGCAGCCCAGCGGGCCGAGGTGGTGCTGACCACCATCGACGACGCCGCGCTCGACGACCCCGAGATCCGCCGGGTGTCGTTCGACACGGCGGCGGCGGCCGGCAACCAGGTGGTGGCGGCCGACATCGAGACGGCGGCCCGCGCCGACCTGCTGGCCGAGCTCGACGCCATCTTCGCCGCCGGCTCCACCGCCCGCAGCAGCGACGTCGCCGGTGCGATCGCCTGGGCGGCGACCACCCTGCGCGAGGCGGGCGACGACTGGCGCGGGCTGGTCGTCCTCTCCGACGCGGTGAGCACCGCTCCGCCCTGCAACCTCATGCTGGCGCCAGCGTCGGCGACCGAGGCCACGGTCGACGCCTGCTTCCCGGCAGGCGTACCCGACCTCGCCGGCGTCGAGGTGCTCTTCCTCGGCGCGACCACCTACCCACAGGGCGAGGAGCCGCTCGTCGACCCCGCCGCCCTCGAGAGCTTCTGGCGGACCGTGGTCGAGCGGGGCGGCGGGTCGGTCGGCGCGTTCGGGCCCACGGTGCTGGGTCAGCAGCCCCCGGCAGGGGAGGTCGACGATGTCTGAGGGCAACGGCCACCGCGGCGCCACCACGGCCGCCACGACGACCTTCTTCGACGACCCGATCCCGCCCCTTCCCCCGGCGCCGGCGCCCGAGGCCGTCCACGGCACGCACGAGGCGTTCGTCCAGCAGCGGTTGGTCGAGATCCACGACCGTCAGCGGCGGCGCATCAACGGGCGGGCGCTGCGGCTCGGCCGGCGCACGGCGGCGGTGCAGGCCCTACGCGTCAGGCTCGCGCTCCACCGGCGCTCGCTGCTGGTGGCGGCGCGCGAGAACAGTTGGGTCCACGAGCAGCCGGTGCCGCCGCGCGGCCTGGCCTTCGACGGGCACAGCCGGGCGCTGGGCACCGCGGCTCTCGTGGTGGTGCTGGCCGTGTGCGTGCTCGCCGACTACCTCGTCGACCGCGGGTCGCTGCAGGTGCTGCGCCTGCCCCTGCGGCTCACCCAGATGCTGGCCCTGCTCGTCGCCGTCGTGCAGACGATGTCGGCCCACGCCGTCGGGCGCCTGCTGCGGCGCCAGAGCGAGGCCGTCGACCCCGGGGCGTTGCGCCACGAGCGCACCAAGATGCGGCTGCTCATCGTCTTCATCGCCGTCACGGTCGCCGGGCTGGCGGTGCTGCGCGGCCTGCTGGGGACGCTCGTGTTCGGTGTGATGATCCTGGCCGTCGGCGGCGCCGCCGCCGTGGTGGCGGTCACCGCGTCGTACCTGCACGCCAGCACCCGCCTGGACGCGCTGGGCGCCACCGGCCGGCGCCTGCGGCGGGAGGGCCGGGCCGCGACGCGGGTGGGTCGCCGGCTGGTGCGGGCCCAGGCGAGGCAGGCGGTCGCCGCCAGCGATCTGCGGGCCACGGCCGCCGCCGTGGTGGCGCAGGTCGACCTGGTCTACGCGAGCCATCGCCTTCCGGTCGACGGCGGCGAACCGCCCTGGGTGGTCGAGATGCGCCGGTGGGCCCGGGGCGAGGACCTGCCCACCGAGCCGGTGCACCCGGCGCGCGAGGAGCAGGGATGACGTTCCGCCCCGGCCGCCGAGTCGCCGTCGGGCCGGTCACCAGGGATCAGCCAGCTGCGACGGGCACGGGCACTTCGACGGGCTCGCCCGCCACGAGGCGCCGGCGGGTGCCGCGGACGGTCACCTCGAGCGGGTCGCCCTCGTCGAGCAGGTACCGCTCGTGCCGGTGGGTCAGGTCCACCCGGATCTGGCGGTCGTGGACGCGCAGCGAGTACGCGAGCCGCTCGACGTGCCGCGGCAGCCGAGGGTCGATCTTCAGGTGGCCGTCGACGTTGCGGACGCCGCCGAACCCGAACACGAGCGCCATCCAGGCACCCGCGGCCGAGGCGATGTGCACGCCGTCCGACACCGTGCCGGCGACGTCGGCCAGGTCCATCAGCAGGGCGTGGTCGAAGTAGCGGACCGCCTGGCGCTCGTCGCCGAGCTCGGACGCGACGATGCTCTGGATGCCGGCCGACAGTGACGAGTCGCCGGTCGTCAGCGGGTCGTAGTAGTCGAAGTTCCGCCGCTTCTGCTCGATCGTGAACTCGTCGCCCAGCAGGAACATGGCCATCACGACGTCCGCCTGCTTGAGCACCTGGTGGCGGTAGATCACCAGCGGGTGGAAGTGCAGCAGCAGCGGGAACTGCTCGGCGGGGGTGCCCTCGAGGTCCCACACCTCGCGCTCGAGGAACGAGTCGTCCTGGGGGGTGATGCCCCGCTCCTCGTCGAAGGGGATGTGCATGGCCGCGGCGGCCCGTTCCCAGGCGTCGACCTCGGCGGGATCGAGGGCGAGCTCGTAGGCGAGGGCGTGGTGGACGTCGGGTCGCTCGTCCTGCAGCCGGCGGACCGCCGACGCCGCGTAGCTGAGGTTGTGCCGGGCCATCAGGTTGGTGAACGCGTTGTCGTTGACGACGGTGGTGTACTCGTCGGGCCCGGTCACGCCGTGGATGTGGAAGCGGCCGTCGTCGCCGTAGAAGCCGAGGTCCTCCCACATCCGGGCGGTCTCGACCAGGATCTCCGCCCCTACTTCGGCAAGGAATCCGAGGTCGCCGCGGGCCTCGACGTAGCGGCGGACTGCGTGGGCGATGCCGGCGTTGAGGTGGAACTGGGCGGTGCCCGCCTGATAGTTGGCCGACGACTCGTCGCCGTTGATCGTCCGCCACGGGAACAGCGCCCCCCGCAGGTCGAGCATGGCTGCCCGCTCGCGGGCCTTGGGCAGCATGCCGTGGCGGAAGCGCAGCAGGTTCCGGGCGATGCGGGGCTGGGTGTAGGCCAGGAACGGCAGCACGTAGGCCTCGGTGTCCCAGAAGTAGTGCCCGTCGTAGGCGGCGCCCGTGAGCCCCTTGGCCGGGATGCCGCCACCCTCGGCCCGCCACGACGCCTGGGCCAGCTGGAAGAGGTTCCAGCGGACCGCCTGCTGGATGCGCTCGCCGTGGCGCCGGTCGTGCACGACCACGTCGGCGCGCTTCCAGAAGCGGTCGAGGTTCCGGCGCTGGCGGTCGAGGAGGGCGGGGAAGCCGTCGTCGACCGTGCGGTCGAGGGTGCGCTCGCAGCGGGCGGCCAGGTCGCCGGGCGGTGCCCGCCGCGACGTCTGGTAGGTGGCGTACTTGACGACGCGGATCGGCTCGCCGGGCTGCACTTCCGCGGTCAGCACCGCCTGGCTGTCGTCACCGGTGACGGCCATCTCGAGCCGGTGGTTCGCCGTCGTCTCGACGACGTGGTGCACCCCGACCGCCAGGGTCATGTGGCTGTGGGCGGTCTCGTAGCCGAGCAGCATCCGCCCGTCGCGGTCGACGGCCAGCCGGTTCTCGAGCACCCGGTGGTCGAAGCGGCGCCCCAGGCGGGGGTCGAGCACCTTCCGCGGGCGAGGCTCGTCGCCGTGGTTGCCGTCCATGCGGTTGACCAGCCGCGAGACGATCGCCACCGGGGCAGGGTGGTCGACGGTCACCTCGTACGACACGGCGACGAGGTGGCGGTGCTCGAACGACACGACCCGGCACGAGCGCACCGTGACGTGCTTGCCCGACGCCGTCGACCAGCACAGCTCGCGGCGCAGCGTGCCCTCGCGCATGTCGAGCACCCGCCGGTACTCCTTCATGCGAGCGGTCGGCAGGTAGAGGGGCTCGTCGTCGACGAACAGCTCGATCACGGTGGCGTCGGGGACGTTCACCATGGTCTGGCCCACCCGCGCCAACCCGTAGGCCTCCTCGGCGTAGGTGATCGGCCATGTCTCGTGGAACCCGTTGACGAACGTGGCCGGGGCCAGCGACGGGAACCCCTCCTCGAGGGTGCCGCGCACGCCGACGTAGCCGTTGCTCAGGGCGAAGATCGTCTCGGCCCGGTCGGCGTAGGTGGGCGACCAGCGCGCCTCGACGATCCGCCACTCGTCAGGCGGGTAGAGGTGCTCGGGAGGGGCGACGATCCGGCGCTTGAGCATGTCTGGCCACCGACGGTACGACGGCGCCCCCAGGGCGGCAACAGGCTGGCCGATGGGACGTACCGGCAGGTCGGCCCGATGCGCCGGCGTCAGGGGTCGATCACAGCCAGGCGGGCACCGCAGGGGCCCGCCCGTCGCCCGTGGTGGCCGTGAGCCGTTCGCCGTCGGTCCGGCCGATGAGCCACGCCAGCAGCTCGTGGGGTCGGCCCGTCACCGTCGGGTCGCCCGGCCGATCGCCCGGCCCGATCCGCCACGATCTCGTGCCGCCCGCGTCGACCAGGGTGGCAGGCGGGCAGTCGGCGCGCCCGGCCAGGCCCGTGGCCACCTCGTCGAGCAGACCGTCGACGACGGGCGCCGGCAGGTCGGCGAACGACGCGCCCGCCCCGAGGTCGACCGCGTGCACCCACGTCTCGCGGACGCGCATCCACGGCACCTCGGCGGCGGTGATCGCCCGGCCCCGGGCGGTGCGGACAGGGGCGTCCCAGGCCTCCGGCGGCATCGCATCGACGGCGGCCACCAGGCGGGCCGACGCCGACTCGACGTCGGCCCGCAGCGCCGCCGGCGTCTGCTCCGCGCTGGTCGCGATGCCGTCGGCCCGCTGCTGCGCGGACGCGTACATGGGCGTCTCGATGCCGGTGCGGGCCCAGGCGAGCAGGTTGCGGAGCGCGTCCGCGTTGCGGGCGATGTGCCCCAGCAGATGCGACCGCCGCCATCCTGGCAGACGGCAGGGCTCGTCGAAGGCGCTGTCGGGGACGCTCGCGAGCTGCCCGAGGAAGAACTTCTCGCCCTGCCCGAAGAGGTCGCGGCGCCCGGCCGGCAGCGTCATGCGATGGCCAACTTCACGGGCGGCTCCTCGCGGTGGAAACGCAGAGTATGACACGTCGTGCCGCCCCGGGGTGACCGCGGCGGGGGGTAGCCAGACCGGCGGATGCGTGCGACAATCGTACATGTGTTCGTATCCGTGCCAGGCCGCCGCCACGGTCATCTAGGGTGCCGGGCGTGCGTGTCCTGGGGGGTGGACGTGCCGCACGGCGAGTGCCTGCCATCGCCGTGGCGGCGGTGGTGCTCGTGACCGCGCTGGCGTGCAGCCGCCCGCCGCGGCCCGGGGGCGGTGGCGGTGGCGGGGCCCCGTCGGGCGGCGGCCCGCTGGGCACGGGCGACGGCTGGGTCGACGGGCACGACTGGCACGAGCGCCAGGACGCCTTCCTGCGGTTCGCCACCGAAGAGCTCGACCGCTCGTCGGTGACCAACGTGCTCGCCCACCTGGTGCGCGCCCGGCGCGACCGGCGGTTCGACTTCGACGCCGCCAGCGTGACGCCCGACGACTTCGCCGCCGCGTTCGCCGGCATCGACGCCCACGCCGACACCAGCGACTTCACCATGATGCGGCTGATGTCGCTGTGGCACGGCCACCGGCGCACCATCTCGCCCGACCTGCGCGAGGCGATCGAGCAACGGTTCCTCTCGTTCCGCTACTGGTACACCGACCCGCTGCCCGAGGGGGTGGTCGACGACAAGTGGTTCTGGTCCGAGAACCACCGCATCATCGTCCACACGCTCGAGTACCTGGCAGGGCAGGCCCTGCCCGAGGCGAGCTTCGCCGTGACCGGCGAGACCGGCGAGGTCCACGCCCAGCGCGGCCGCCGGCGCATCGAGGCGTGGCTCGACGAGAAGGCTGCGTGGGGCTTCTCCGAGTGGCACTCCGACGTCTACTACGCCAAGGACATCGAGCCGCTGCTGCTGCTCACCGAGCACGCCGAGCCCGACCTGGCCCGGCGGGCGGCCGCCATGCTCGACGTCGTGTTCTACGACCTGGCGCTGCACCAGGTGCGGGGCAACGTCGGCGTCAGCCACGGCCGCTCCTACATGAAGGACAAGAGCCGCGCCGCGGACCAGGACGTGTTCGGCGCGGTCAAGCTCGCCTTCGACACCACCGGCCAGTCCTGGCCGTCCCGCACCGACGCCACCGCCACCGCCCTCGCCGGGGCCGAGCGCTACCGCCTGCCGGCGGTGATCGTGCGCGTGGCCCGCGACCGCGCGCCGCTCGTCGACCGCGAGCACATGGGCGCGCCGCTCGACCTCGACCAACCCTTCTCGACCGAGCCGGTCTCCGCCGTGCCGGGGGTGTCGTTCACCGACCCCGAGGCCGTCCCCTTCTGGTGGGAGCGCGGTGCGCTCACGGCGTGGCCCGTCGTACCGCTCACCCTCGACACCATCGAACGGCACGGCCTGTGGGAGACCGCGCTGTTCCAGCCCTACCGGCCCCTGGCCGACGTGGCCGGCGGTGACCCCGCGGTGGCCCGCCAGCTCGCCCACGCCCTGCGCTGCCAGATCAACGTCGGCCTGCTGACCGCGGTCGACACGGTGACCTGGCGCCGGCGCGACGTCATGCTGTCGACCGCCCAGGACCACCGCCCCGGCTGCTTCGGCCACCAGTACCACGCCTGGCAGGCCACCCTCGGCGAGGACGCGGTGGTGTTCACCACCCACCCGGGCAACGAGCCCCGGCCGGGCGATCGCTGGGCCGACGCCGACCTCTACTGGAACGGCGCGGTCACCATGCCCCGCAGCGCCCAGCAGGGCGCCGCGGTCATCAACATGTACGCCCCGCAGTACGCGGCGCCCGACGGCCCGCCCCTCGACGCCTTCGGGTACCTCGACTACACCCACGCCTACCTGCCCACCGAGCGGTTCGACGAGGTGCGCCGGCACGACGGGTGGGTGCTGGCCCGCAAGGGCGACGGCTACGTGGCCCTGTGGTCGTGGCGACCCGCCGAGTGGCGCGACCACGATCCGGCGGTCACCTTCACCAACGGCCTGACCGCCCCGTTCGACCTGGTCGCCCCGGGTGGGGCCGACAACGTGTGGATCGCCGAGGTGGGCACCGCCGAGCGGTGGGGCTCGTTCGACGCCTTCGCCGCCGCCGTGACCAGCGCCGAGGTGCAGGTGGTCGACCTGGGCGACGAGGGCGGCGTGCCCCAGGGGTTCGACGTCACGTACGCCTCGCCCACCGAGGGCACCCTGCATCTGGCGTGGACGGGGCCGTTCACGGTCGACGGCGCCGAGGTGCCCCTGCACGGCGACGACCGCTTCGCCAACCGCTACGGCACGACGGCCGTCGGCGACACCAGCCTCGACATCCGCGACGGCCGGGCCAGCCTGCACGTCGACCTCGCCACCGGCGAGCGGCGGGTCAGCCGCCGCCGCTGAGCGCCGGGCGGCCCGCGCCCGGACGGAACGCGCCGGAGGGGCCCGTCGCCGGGCCCCTCCGTCAGGTGGGTCGCCGGTCGCCGCGACCCGCGGCGCCGCCGTACCCCATGCGTCAGCCGCCGAACTCGAAGTCGGCGGCGTACGGCGCCTCGTGGCTCTCGAGCACGAGCTCCAGCCCGATCGGCTCGTCGGGGTTGGGCTTGAAGATCGAGTTGGCCCTCGGCGGGTCACGGTCTTCGGCCGCGCCCCAGCCGTAGTCGCCGAGCAGCCCGTCGTAGCTGAACTCCTCGATCGACTCGAGCGCCGCCAGGATGCCCTCGCGGGACAGGTCGCCCATCTCGACGGCCTGCTCGAGCACCTGGTGGACGGCCTTGGCCTCGTTGTAGCCGAAGTTGAAGTAGATGTCCGGCTCCTGCTCGGAGTACGTCTCCTGGATGCGCACCAGCTCGGCCATCCCCTCGACCGACTCGTCGCCGTACTCGGGCCCCTCCGAGATCCACAGGTAGTTCTCCTGCAGGTAGGGCCCGAGCGCCGACTCGCCCAGCGCGCCGATCCACGACGGCGACTGCCCCAGCCACTGCGGGGTGAACCCCAGCTCGGCTGCCTTGCCGAGGGCGGTGCCGGTGTCGGTCGGGGTCGAGGTCAGCCACACGGCGTCGCAGTCGGCGCCCTGCAACTGGCTGATCTGCGAGGTGAAGTCGGGGTTGCCCACCGGGAAGGTGGCGGCGACGCCCAGCTCGAGCCCGAGGTTCTCGAGGGCGAAGTCGATGCCCTCGCGCCCGGCCTCGCCGTAGGGGTCGTCCTGCAGCAGGGCGCAGATCGTGCTGCCCTCGCCGCCACCCTCGTTGACGTACCAGTCGATGCCGTTGATGGCCTGGATCTGGTACGGGGCGCCGATCGGGATGAGGTTGGGCTCGCGCACCCAGAAGGCGTCGAGGGTCGCCGGCTGGGCGACGATGCCGTCGCCGTTGAGCTGCTCGAGCACGGCGTTGACGATGGGCGTGCCGAGGAGCTGGTTGAACATCACCACGTCGCCCTTGATCTCGTTGTACTTCTGCACCGCGGTGGGCGGGTCGTACGCCGAGTCCTCGATGACGAGCTCGACCGGGTACTGGCCGGCGACACCGCCGAGCTCTTCGTTGACGTACTCCCAGTAGGCCTCGTTGCCGGCGGTCAGCGGGTTGCCGATGATCGCAACGGGGCCGCTGGTCGGCGTGACGACGCCCAACCTGATGGTCTCGCCGTCGAAGCCGGGGCCGGTCGCCAGCTCGCCGCCGTCGTCGCCGTCGCCGGACGCGTCGTCATCGTCGTCGTCCCGGCCACCGCCGCACGCCGAGGCGGCCAGCGAAGCGACCAGGAGCAGGGTGAGTGGCCGAAGCCACCGTCGATGTTTCACGTTGTCCCCCTATGGGCTGTCGTGGACATGGGTTGGTGAGGCCTTCGATGAAGGCTCGGGGCTAGTACGAGAAGGGCCAGGTGAGGAACCAGGTCTTGATCCGCAGCCAGAACGCCGCCAGACCCCGGGGCTCGAACAGCAGGAACAGCACGATGGCCAGGCCGAACAGGACGTTGTTGAACTCGCCCACGGTGAACAGCCCCGAGTCGCCGGTGCCCGTGTCGATCAGCGGGTCGAAGATCGCCTGGCTGCTGTTCTGCTCGATCATCGACCGGCCGCCCCAGACGAAGAGCGCACCGAGCACCGAGCCGAAGATCGTGCCCAGCCCGCCGATGATGATCATGGCCAGGTAGGTGATCGACAGCAGCAGGCCGAACTCGAGCGGGCTGATGTACTGCTGCAGCAGCCCGTAGAGGGCGCCGGCCAGCGCGGCGTAGGCACTCGACCAGGCGAAGGCGCCCACCTTGTAACGGGCCAGGCTGACGCCGATCACCTCGGCCGACAGATCGCGGTCGCGCACCGCCTGCATGGCCCGGCCGGGCCGGGTGCGCACCAGGTTCTTGGCCAGCAGCGCGACCACCGCGACCAGGGCCCACACGAGCCAGAAGAAGCTCTGCTCGAAGGTGTAGGCCTCGCCCCCGATCTCGATGCCGGTGGCGAAGTCGAGCGGGCCGAGGGCCATCGGCGCCTCGCGCAGGCTGACGCCGTTGCCCCCGCCGGTGACGCTCTCCCAGTTGGTCCACAGGTGCTCGCCCAGGAACACGAGGCCGAGCGTGACGATCACCAGGTAGTTGCCGCGCAGCCGCAGCGCGAACGGGCCGATGACGCCACCGACGACGAAGCCGATGAGCACGGCGAGCGCCAGGTAGGCCGGCATCGGCCAGCCACGCTCGCCGCCGAAGTAGGCCGCCGTGTACGCGCCGGCGCCGACGAAGAACGCGTGGCCGAGCGAGACCTGGCCCGTGTACCCGATGAGCAGGTTGAGGCCGATGGCCCCGATGGCGAAGATGCCGCACATCGCCAGCGTGCGCAGCCCCGCGTCGCCCACGTAGTAGGTGGGCAGGAACCAGTAGAGCGCCGCGGCGGCCGCCAGGAAGATCCACCGCCACGGCGACCGGCGGGGGCCGCGAAGCAGCCTGATGTCGTCGGCGTAGGAGAGGACCTGCTCGGGGGCGGGCCCGCCCCGCCGGAACGGGTGGGTGAGCGTCGCCGTCATGCCCTGCGCACCTCTCGCGTGCCGAACAGCCCGTAGGGGCGGATGAGCAGGATCACGATCATCACGAGGTAGGGCGAGACCAGCTCGAAGCTGTTGCCCACCCAGGCGAAGTGCTCGGGCGCGAACAGCGCGGTCATCTGCTGGACCACGCCGATGATGAGCCCGCCGACGACCGCCCCCAGGGGTGAGTCGAGGCCGCCGAGGATGATGGCGGGGAAGGCCGCCAACGCCAGGGCCCCCGTGGCCGGGCTGAGCTGCCCGGCGCCCGACGCCAGCGCCGCGCCGGCCAGGGCCGCCACGGCGCCGGCGATCGCCCACGACACCCGGTGCACGCGGCGAGCGGGGATGCCCTGGGCCATGGCGGCCTCGGGGTCGATGGCGGTGGCCCGCATGGCCAGGCCCAGCGCCGAGTACCGGAAGAACACGAAGAACGCGGCCAGCACGGCCGCCGCGAAGGCGATCGTCCACATGTCGCGCAGAGCCACGCTCACGCCGGCGAGCTCGCGGGTCCTGATGCCCCACGGGTCGCCGAGGTTGCGGTTGTCCGGCCCCCAGATGGCCGTGGTGACGTTGTCGATCACGAAGAGGATGCCGATCGTCACCATGATCACGGTCACCGGCGACTCGTTGACGAGCCGCCGCAGCACGAGCATCTCGACGAGCACGCCGAGCAGCGCGCCGCCCGCCATCGCCAGCACCACCGACAGGTAGAAGTTCTGCTCCCAGGTCTGGGTGACGTTGTAGGTGAAGTAGGCGCCGATCAGCACGAACCCGCCCTGGGCGAAGTTGATCACCCCCGTCGCCTTGAAGATGATCGAGAAGCCGAGCGCGATCAGGGCGTACTTGCAGCCGAGCGCGATGCCCGAGAACGCGGTCTGCAGCACGTCCTCGCCGGTGATCACGGCCACCAGGGCGGCCCCGCTCATGCGTACAGCTCCTCGATCATCGGGCCGAACGCGTCCTCGATCGCCCGCCGCTTCACCTTCTGGGTGGCGGTCACCTCGCCGTCCTCCTGCTCGAGCTCCTTGGGCAGCAGGGCGAAGCGCTTGATCTGCTCGACCTGGGCGACCTCGGCGTTGACCCCGGCGACGACGCCTTCGATCAGGTCGTGCACCTCGGGCTTGGCCGACAGGTCGGCGTAGGTGGTGAAGGGGATGCGGTGCTGCAGGGCCCAGTTGCCGACCGTGTCGAGCTCGATGCCGACGAGCGCCACCAGGTACTTGCGGCGGTCGCCGATCACGATGGCCTCGCGCACGAAGGGCGACACCTTGAGGCGGTTCTCGATCTCCGACGGGCTGATGTTCTTGCCGCCGGCGGTGATGATGACGTCCTTCTTGCGGTCGGTGATGGTGAGGAAGCCGTCGTCGTCGAGCTCGCCGATGTCGCCGGTGTGCAGCCACCCGTCGCCGTCGATCGCCTCGGCGGTGGCCTCGGGGTCGTGGAGGTAGCCCATGAACGTGCCCGGGCCCCGGGTGAGGATCTCGCCATCGTCCGCGATGCGCACCTCGCAGTCGGGCACGGGGATGCCGACCTTGCCCAGCCGGACGTCGTCGGGCGGGGTGAGGGTGCCCTGCGCCGTGTTCTCGGTCATGCCGTAGCCCTCGAGCACCGGCACGCCGAGCGCCCAGAAGTAGGCCAGCACCTGCGGCGCGATCGGTGCTGCGCCCGACAGCGCGAACCGCACGCGGCCCATGCCGACCTTGCGGCGCAGGGACCGGTAGAGCAGCAGCCAGCCCAGCGCGTACTCCACCCGCCCGACCGGCCCCAGGCCGCCCTGCCACCGGCGGCGGGCCAGCGCCTTGCCCCGGGCCATCCAGAACCGGTAGTTGGCCCGCTTGAGCCAGCCGGCGTCGCCCATGCGGATGGTGACGGTGGCGAGCAGCTTCTCCCACACGCGGGGCACGCCGAGGAAGAAGGTGGGCTGGACCTCGCGCAGGTCGGTGGCCAGCTCGTCGACGCCGTCGCCGAAGTTGACGACGTAGCCGACGCCGATGGCGTCGATCACCGAGATGAGCCGCTCGGCGATGTGGCACAGCGGCAGGTAGGACAGGATCTCGTCGTCCGCCGACAGCTCGAACACGGTGCCGGCGTGGCGGGCGGCGGCCAGCAGGTTGTCGTGCGACAGCATCGCCCCCTTCGGGGGCCCGGTGGTGCCCGACGTGTACACGATGATGGCGGCGCCGGCGGCGTCGAGGCCCTGCACCAACCCGGCGTAGTCGTCGACGCCGCCCTGGTCGCGGCCCAGCGCCTCGAGCTCGGCGAAGCTCATGAGCAGACCGTCGGACATGTCGACGCCCCGGGTGTCGACGACCACGACCTTGTCGAGGTCGGGCAGCGAGCGCCGCACGGCGAGCACCTTGTCGACCTGCTCCTCGTCCTCGGCGATCAGCACCTTGGACCCCGAGTGGCGGAGCAGGTACTCGACCTCGGCCGCCGGGCACGTGGGGTAGATGCCGACGGTGACGGCGCCGATGCCCTGGGCGCCCAGGTCGGCGAGCACCCAGGCCGGCCGGTTCAGGCTGTGCACGGCCACGCGGTCGCCGGGCTCGACGCCCAGCGCCCGCAGCCCGAGGCCGACCGCCGCCGCCCGCGCCGCGTAGTCGGCCCAGGTGTACTGCTTCCAGATCCCCAGGTCCTTCTTGCGCATCGCGACCCGGTCGGGGGTCTCGCGGGCCCGGTGCAGCAGGATCGCCGGCAGCGACGGCCCGGGCAGGCCGGACGTGCCCTGCTCGCCCGCGTCGCGGGGGGTGGTCACCGGTGCCGCCATCACGATCCTCCCAGGTAGGCCTCGATGACACGCGGGTCGGCCTGCACGTCCGCCGGTGCGCCCGTGGCGATGGCGACCCCGAAGTCGAGGGCCATCACCCGGTCGGCGATGTCCATCACCAGGTGCATGTCGTGCTCGACCAGGATCATCGACAGCGCCAGCTCGTCGCGGACCTCGAGGATGTGGCGGGCCATGTCCTCGGTCTCCTCGAGGTTCATGCCGGCGACGGGCTCGTCGAGCAGCAGCACCTTGGGCTCCATGGCCAGCGCCCGGCCCAGCTCGACGCGCTTCTGGATGCCGAAGGGCAGCATGCCCACCGGCTGGCGGCGGTAGGGGCTCAGCTCGAGCAGGTCGATGATCTCCTCGACCCTGCGGCGGTGGTCGACCTCTTCGCGCCGGGCCCGCCCGAACCACAGGGCGCCCGCGACGAAGCCGGTGCGCATGAGGTGGTGGCGTCCGAGCAGCAGGTTGTCGACGAGCGTCAGGTGGGTGAACAGGCCCAGGTTCTGGAAGGTGCGGCCGATGCCCAGCTCGGCGGTGCGGGCCGGGCGGGCGCCGACGAGCTGGTCGCCGTCGAGCACGATCGACCCGGACTGCGGGCGGTACACGGCGGACAGGCAGTTGAAGATCGAGGTCTTGCCGGCGCCGTTGGGGCCGATCACCGCGAACAGCTCGTCGGCGTGGACCTCGAAGCTGACGTCGGACAGCGCGGTCACCCCGCCGAACCGCAACGTCAGGTCGGTGACGTGCAGCAGCGGTCGGCCCGGCGGCGGCCGGCCGCCGGTGGCGTCGGGCGCCGCGGTGTCGGGGGCGGTGGTGTCGGTGCTCGCCATCGTGGCCTCGGCCATGCCGTCACGCCCCCCAGCTCTTGCGGCGGCGGTAGGTCTTGGTGTCGCGGAACGAGCGGCGCTCGGCCGCCTCGCCCATGCCCAGGTAGAACTCGCGGATGTCCTTGTCGGCGAGCAGCTCGGCCCCCTCGCCGTCGCGCACGACCCGGCCGTGCTCGAGCACGTAGCCCTCGTCGGCGATCGCCAGGGCCATCGTGGCGTTCTGCTCGACGAGCAGGACGCTGGTGCCCTGGGCGTTGATGTCGACGATGATGTCGCGGATCTGCTCGACCACCTTGGGCGCCAGGCCGAGCGACGGTTCGTCGAGCAGCAGCACCCGGGGCGACGACATGAGCGCCCGGCCGATGGCCAGCATCTGCTGCTCGCCCCCGGAGAGGTAGCCGGCGGTCTGACGGCGGCGGCTCTCGAGCACCGGGAACAGGTCGAGCACCCGTTGGTAGCGCTCGGTCATCTCCGACCGGTCGGTGTAGGCGCCGGCCCGCAGGTTCTCGTCGACGGTGAGCTCGCCGAATATCCGGCGACCCTCCATCACCTGCGCCAAGCCCGCCCGCACACGGTGGGCCGGGTCGTCGGCCGTGATGTCGCGCCCCCCGAGCGTGACCCGTCCCTTGGTGACCCTGCCCCGGTGGATGCCGAGCAGGCCGGTGATCGCCCGCAGCAGGGTGGACTTGCCCGCGCCGTTGGCGCCGAGCAGGGCGACGACGTCGCCCGAACGCACGGTGACGCTGACGCCCCGCAGCACGAGGACGACGTCGTTGTAGACCACCTCGAGGTTCTCGACGACGAGGTCGCCGCCCTCGACCGGGTGATGGCGCGCTGGCGCAGGCTCGACCTGCTGTCGACCCACGGTCCCCTCCTCCGCTGCAACGGCCGCGGCGTGACAGTAGCGACGACTGTCACACGTGTCAACGGCTACGTGACACCCATGTTGACAGTCATCGCTGCAGGTCAGAGCGCACGTTGCGATCCGTCACCGGTTCGCAATGCGAGGTGTTGCCAGGCCCGTCCACCCCTCGATGTGACAGTGTCAAGGCCGTGTAACATCCGGGCGATGCCGGCTGCCCAGCGGAGCCGATCGTGACGGTGCGCCGCCCGCCGGCGGCCGAGGCACCCACGCGCGCCGACCTGCTGGCGCTCGCCCGCCGCCGCTTCCTCGACGGCGAGCGCCTCGACATGCAGGCCATGGGCGCGGAGCTCGGGGTGAGCCGCACCACCGTCTACCGGTGGGCCGGCAACCACGACCAGTTGCTCGGCGAGGTCATCTCCCGCCTGGCGTACGAGACGTTCGAGGCCGCGGAGCGCGGGGTCCGCCAGAGCGGGCGCGCCCGGGTGCTCGCCGTCTACCGCAACTTCCTGCGCCTGCTCGCCACCAGCGAGTCGGTCCGGGCCACGCTGCTGCGCGACCCCCGGCAGTTCCTGCGGGTCACCACGCGGTCGGGACCGGTCACCCGCATGGTGGCGAACCTCTTCGGCGAGCTCGTCCGCCGCGAGGTCGAGCGCGGCACCCTGCACCTGTCGACCGACACCTCGGCCCTGGCCTCGGCCATGGTCCGCATCGCCGAGGCCGCCGTCTACGCCGACATGCTCGCCGGCGCCACCCCCGACATCGAGCCATCGGTCGAGATCGTCGCCATGCTGCTGGCGCCCGCCGACGGGCAGCGCTGACCGTCGGTGCTGGCTCGTCAGCCGTCGGCGCGCTCGAGCACGACCACGGGGATCTGCCGGGGCGTCGTCGCCTCGTACTCGGCGAAGCCCGGCATGAGCTCCTTCTGGCGGGACCACAGACGCTCGCGCTCCTCGCCCTCGGCCACCCGCGCCCGCACCGGGACCGTGTCAGTGCCGACCTCGACGGTCGCGTCGGGGTTGGCGACCAGGTTGTGGTACCAGTCGGGGTTGCTCGGCGCCCCACCCTTGGACGCGAAGACGACGATCCGGTCGCCGTCCGCCAGGTAGACGAGGGGGTTCACGTGCTCGCGGCCGGTCCTGGCGCCGGTCGTGTGGAGGATCACCATCGGTGCGCCCGCGAACTGGCCGCCCACCTCGCCCCCGTTGGCTCGGAACTCCTCGATGATCGCTGCGTTCCAGTCGGTCACGAGGGCGAGGCTACCGACGGTGCCCGCGATCGCGATCCCGGGTGCCAGCCCCGGCAGACCGGCCGAGCGACCCGCGGGTGGCACACTCGCAGCCATGGATCTCGCCGTCGTCGGCCTCGGGGCCATGGGCAGCCGCATCGCGGCGCGGCTACTGGGGGCCGGCCACCGGGTCACCGTGTGGAACCGCACCAGGCAGCGGGCCGAGCCGCTGGCCGCCGCCGGTGCCACGGTGGCGGCGTCGCCCGCCGAGGCGGCCCGAGCCGCCGACCACGTGATCACGATGCTGGCCGACCCGCCGGCGCTGCTCGACGTGGTGACGTCGCCGGACGGCCTGGCCGTCGGCCTGCGCGCCGGCCACACCCTGCTGGAGATGTCGACGGTCGGCCCGTCGACCGTCCACCAGCTCGTCGACCTGCTGCCGTCCGGGGTCACGGTGATGGACGCCCCGGTGCTCGGCAGCATCAGCGAGGCCGAGGCGGGCACGCTGACGGTCTTCGTGGGCGGTGCTGGCGACGATGCCGAGGCGGTGCGGCCACTGCTGGAGGCCGTCGGCACGCCCCTGCACGTCGGGCCCCTCGGCTCGGGCGCCGCCGTCAAGCTGGTGGCCAACACGACGCTCGTGGGCACGCTCGGCCTGCTGGGCGAGACGCTGGCGCTCGCCGAGGGCCTGGGGCTCGACCGCGACGTGGCGTTCCGGGTGCTGGCGACCACGCCGCTCGCGCCGCAGGCCGAGCGTCGCCGGCCCGTGGTCGAGGGTGGCGAGCCGCCCGTCCGTTTCCGGCTGGCGCTCGCCACCAAGGACGCGGAGCTGATCGCCGACGAGGCCCGGCGGGCCGGCGTCGACGCCGCGATGGTGCAGGTCGCCGCCGAGCGCTTCCGGGCCGCCGAGCAGGCCGGCGCCGGCGACCGCGACTACTCGGTGGTGCTGCGCCACATGCTGCGCCGCCAGGGCGACGGCTGGGGCTGAGCGTCCGGGCCGCCTCGGCCGTGGCGCCCTGGGCGGTCAGGGATCGGGCGACTGCTCGGGCGGCCAGGTGGCGCGGGACTCGTCGATGGGGCTCATCAGCCCGACGTCGTTGCCGTCGGGGTCGGCGACGATGGCGTAGCGGGCCCCCCAGAAGGCGTCGAACGGGGGCTGGCGCCCGGCGTGGCCGGCGGCGGTCAGCTCGGCGTAGCGCTCGTCGACGGCCTCGCGGCTGGGCAGGGCGAAGCCGAGGACCACGCCCACGCTGCCCGGGTCGGTGCGCCACCCCGCGTGCCACAGCCGGACCGACGCCGCCGTGTCGAGCTCGAGGCTGAACCCGCCCGGCATGCGGAGCTGGACGTGGGCACCCGCGGGATCCGTGCCGTCCGGGGCGTCGGGCACCGCCACCCCGAGCCGGCGGTAGAAGTCGAGCGTGGCCGCCATGTCGCCGACCACGACGTTGAGCATGTGCAGGTCGGGTCCGGTCATCGACCGGAGTCTGCCAGGGCCCGCAATCCCGCGCGGGTCGCGACCGCCGGCCGCCGACGTGGTCACACCGCGGGCGTCAGAGCTGCCAGCGGACCGGCTCTTCGGGCGCGTACGAGCAGAACGTCCCCGTGCGGACCGCGGCACGCAGGTGCCGCCCGAGCCGGGGGTGCACCCCGTCGATGCGGCGGATCGTCGCCCGCACCCGCTGGGTCACCGCCGAGCGGGCCCGCTCCGCCGAGCCGCCGGACGTCCGCGCCCGGCCGCCGAGGCCGAGCGCGGCGGTCAGCTCGTCGACGACGGCGTCGAGCTCGGCCCGCGCCCGCTCGGCCCGGCCCCGGTCGTTGGCGTCCTCGGCCTCGTCGAGCTCGTGCTGCAGGTCGCGGACCCGCTGCTCGTAGGCGCGCCGGGCGGCGCCGTCGAGCACCTCGCCGGTGCCCTGCTCGTCGACCGCGCCCCCCATGAGCTCGAGGCAGTGCACCTCGCGGCCACCGGCTCGGAGCAACGTCGCCAGGTCGCCCATGCCCTTGGTGGCGCGGACCGTGACCACCTCGTCGCCGAGGCCGATCTCCCAGAACTCGCCGGACCGGCGGAAGACGCCCACCCGCTCGCCGTCGCCCGTCGCCGCCGACGCCGACGCCGGCCGGTCGTCGCCGGCCTCCGGCACGGCCGGGGCCTCGCCGCTCGCCGTCGCCTGTGCCCCGGCGCCCGCCGCCACCGCCTCGAGCTCGGCCCGGGTGGCGAGGATGGCGTCACGGATGCCCAGCACGCGGCCCCCGGTCGGGTCGACCGGGAACAGCTCGCGCCCGACGCTGGCGGTGATGCTCACCACGGGAAGCGCGAGCGCGGTGGCGGCCAGGTCGGCGGCGACCGTGCCCCGGCCGGCCCGGGCCAGCAACGGCGCCGCCACGTCGAGCACGGCGCGGAGCTCGAGGGTCGAGCCCCGGCCCAGCAGCTCGTCGAGGAGGGCGAGCAGGTGCTGCGCCGCCGCCGCGGCGTCGTCGCGGCGGCACAGGGAGGCGAGCGCCAGGGTGCGCAGGTTGACCGACGTGCCGGCCGCGTAACCGATGCGGCGGCACTCGGCGAGCGCCTCCTCGACCACCTGCGTCGCCGACTCGGGGTCGACCCGCAGCATGATCGATCCCTCGACCGTCCGGGCCCAGGTCATGGCCACGTCGGACCCCACCGCCGCCGCCTCGTCCCGCGCCGCGCGGACGAGCGCGAGGGCGTCGTCGCAGCGGCCGACGTCGGCCAGCACCTGGGCCCGGGCGGCGTCCGCCTCGACGGCGAACCCGGTCAGCCCGAGCCGCCGCGCCGCGCGGGCCGTCGCCGCGAACCACTCGATGCCGCCCGCGGTGTCTCCGCCGGCCCGCCGCGACTGGGCGATGGCGCGGCGCAGCGTGGCAGGCGCGAACGGCGATGCGTCGGCCTCACCGAGCGCGGCCTCGGCCATCGCGATGGCCCGCTCGTTGTCGCCGGTCATGTAGCGGGCGGTGGCGGCCGTGGCCACCGCGTCGGCCCGCATGGGGTGGTCGGTGTCGGGCCACCGATCGAGCACCTGCTCGGCGAGCGTGCGGATCTCGCGGGTGTGCATCTCGTGCACCACGCCCCACAACACCGCGACGAGCAGCAGCGCCCGTCCGGGGTCGCTGTCGCCGGCGATGCACCAGCGCACGGCCGCGGTGATGTTGTCGTACAGCGCGACCAGCTCGGAGCGGGCGGGGTCGGACCAGGTCGCCGCCCCGTGCTCGATGATCCCGGCCACCCGGCCGACGACGTTGTCGACGACCCGCGCTTCGACGTCGTGGCGCTCGCCGCGCTCGTCGAGCCGCTCGAGCGCGAACGACCGCAGCGTCTCGAGCAGCCGGTACCAGGTGACGGGCCCGGCCGGGTCGGCGACCACCATCGACGCGGCGACCAGGTCGTCGAGCATGTCCTGGGTGGCCTCGGCGGTGGCGCCCGGCGCGCCCACCACCTCGTGGGCCAGCGCGGCGGTGAACGGGCCGGAGAAGGCGGCGAGGCGGGCGAACAGGGCGCGCTCGTCGTCGTCGAGCAGGTCGTGGGACCACGCGATCGCCGCCCGGAGGCTCTGGTGGCGGCGGGCGCTGCGCCGGCGGGGCCGGTCGAGCACGTCGAGGCCGGCGTCGAGGCGGGCCAGGATCTCGGCCGGGGTCATGGCCCGGGCCCGGGCGGCCGCCAGCTCGATGGCCAGCGGCACGCCGTCGAGCCGCCGGCACAGCTCGGCGACCGTGCCGCTCGGCTCGACCCGCGCCCCGGCGTCGCGGGCGCGGTCGACGAACAGGCGCACGGCCGGGGCGTCGAACGTGCCCGCCGGGGGCAGCTCGAGCGGGCCGACCGGCACGACCACCTCACCGGGCAGCTCGAGCGCGGCGCGGCTCGTGGCGAGCACGGTCGGCATCCGGCACGCGCCCAGCAACCTGTCGACGGCCTCGCTGACCGCCTCGACGACGTGCTCGCAGTTGTCGACCACGACGAGCACCGAGAGGTCGCTCGGCGCGTCGAGCAGGGCGGCGAACGACCTGTAGCCGAGCTGGCCCGCCAGCGACTCGGCCACGCCCTCCGGCGAGTCCACCCGGGTGAGGTCGACGGTGCGCGCCCCCTCGCCGAACTCGCCCCCGCACGTGGCGGCCGCCGCGCGCGCCAGCGCGGTCTTGCCGATCCCGCCCGGGCCGATGAGCGTGACCAGCCGCCGGTGGCGCAGGCGCTCGGCGACGAGCGCCAGCTCCGCCTCCCGCCCGATGAGGTCCACCACTCCAGCGTACGGGCCGGTCTCACGACGTGACGCCCCGCGTCACGCCCTGAGGGTGAGGACCACCCCAGGAGGACGCCATGACCATCGACCTCACCCAGCGCCTGATGGACGCCACGATCGGCACGCTCGAGCTGTACGCCGTGCACATCGGCACCGAGCTGGGCCTGTACCGCACGCTCGACCGCCACGGCCCCGCGACTCCCGCCGAGTTGGCGCACCGGGCCGGCATCGACGAGCGCTACGCCCGCGAGTGGCTCGAGCAGCAGGCCGTGGCCGGCTACCTCGAGTACGAGGGCGACGACCAGGACAGCCGCCGCTTCACCCTCCCGGCCGCCCACCGTGGCGCGCTGGTGGACCCCGTCGACGGCGACCACGTGGCGCCGTTCGCGGCGCTGGTCGTCGGCGTCGCCGGCGCCCTGGAGGAGGTCACCGCCGCCTACCGCACGGGCGAGGGCGTCCCCTACGCACGCTACGGCGCCCACTTCCGCCACGGCCAGGGCGGCATCAACCGGCCCGCGCTCACCACCGATCTCGTCAAGTCGTGGCTGCCCGCCGTCGCCGGCGTGCCCGACAAGCTGGCCGCCGGCGGCCGCGTCGTCGACATCGGCACCGGCCACGGCTGGTCGGCCATCGCCGTGAAGTGCGCCTGGCCCGCGGCCGAGGTGTTCGGCATCGACACCGACGAGGCGTCCGTCGCCGACGCCCGCCGCCATGCCGAGCAGGCCGGCGCCGACGTGCGCTTCGCCGTGACGGGCGACGGCGCGAGCGGCGACATCGGGGCCCTCGAGCCGGCCGACGTCGTGCTGGTGATCGAGGCCCTGCACGACATGGCGCAGCCCACCGAGGTGCTCGCGGCCGTCCGTGCGTCCCTGGCGCCCGGCGGCGTCGTGGTCGTCGCCGACGAGGCGGTGGCCGAGACCTTCACGGCGCCCGGCGACGAGCTCGAGCGGCTCATGTACGGCTGGAGCGTCAGCCACTGCCTGCCGGCGGCCCGCGCCGAGCAGCCCTCGGCTGCCCTCGGCACCGTCCTGCGTCCCGGCACCGTGGCCGACCTGGCCCGCGCCGCCGGGTTCGCCTCGTGCGAGGTCGTCGACGTCGACGCCGGCTTCTTCCGCATCTACCGCCTCGCCGCCTGACCCCTTCCCCTCCCCACAACCACCCCCATCCACACAGGAGCCATCATGTCCCTCACCTACCAGACCACCCCGACCCGTCCGGCGACCCGATCCGACCGGTCCGGCGTCGCCGCCGCCCTCAGCGGCGCCTTCGTCGACGATCCCGTCTTCGAATGGATCTTCCCCGACAGAGCGACCAGGGTGCCGCTGCTGCCACCGCTGTTCGAGGCGTTCGCCGAGGCGTTCGCCCGCCACGACGAGACCCACCTCGTGGTCACGCAGGACGCGGTGACGGGCGTGGCCATGTGGTCGCCGCCCGGGGTCGAGCCGGTCCACCCCGACGACGAGCGTGTCCTCGAGGAGCGGGTCGGCCCGGTGCTCGGCGAGCACGCCGACCGGTGGGACGCGTGCCTGGAGCTGTTCGGCGCGGCCCACCCGTCCGAGCCGGCCTGGTTCCTCCAGTTCGTCGGCGTCCACCCCGACCACCAGGGCCGCGGCCTCGGCTCGGTGCTGCTGCGGGACGTCCTGGCCCGGGCGGACGCGGCCGGCGAGGCCGCCTACCTCGAGGCCACCAACGAGCGGAACCGGGCGCTGTACGAGCGCCACGAGTTCCGGTCCGTCGGCGAGCTGACGCTGCCGGACGGGCCCACCGCGTTCGCCATGTGGCGCGAGCCGGGCGCCGGCCGCTGACTCGGGAGGCACCGGCCACCGATCGCCGTGGTGGGGTGGGCACGCCGCTGCCCACCCCACCCGTGCGCGACCGCTCAGCCGGGCCGCGCGTAGCGTGCGGTCGTGCCCCAGGGCCCGGATCGTCGCTCCCGGGTCGCCGAACTCCTGCCCGGCCTCGGCGAGATCCGGCGCTACCAGCGCGGCTGGCTGCGCGCCGACTTCGTCGGCGGGCTCACCGTCGGGGCGATGCTCGTGCCCCAGTCGATGGCCTACGCCGAGCTCGCCGGGCTGGCGCCCGAGTACGGGTTCTACGCGGTGATGGGGGCGCTGGTCGTGTACGCGCTGGTCGGCACCAGCCGCCACCTGGGTGTCGGGCCCGAGCCGGGCACGGCGATCCTCGCCGCCACGGGTGTCGGGGCGATCGCCGCGGGCGACCCCGAGCGCTACGTGGCGTTGATGGCGGGCCTGGCGCTGGTCGTCGCCGCCATCTGCGTGGTGGCCGCCGCGGCCCGACTCGGCTTCGTCGCCTCGGTGCTGTCCAAGCCCGTCCTCGTCGGATACATCACCGGGGTGGGGCTGACGCTGCTGAGCAGCCAGATCGCCGGGTTCACCGGCGTCCCCATCGAGGCCGACAGGCTCTTCCCCCGGTTCCGCGAGCTGGCCGGCAGCCTCGACGAGGTGCACCTGGGCACGACGGTGGTGGGGGCGGCGACGCTGGCGCTCATCCTCGTGCTGCGGCGGTGGGCGCCGACTGCGCCCGGCGCGCTGATCGGGGTGGTCGCCGCCACGGTGGTGGTGGCCGCCTTCGGCCTCGACGGCCACGGCATCGCCCTGGTCGGCGACATCCCCACCGGCCTGCCGGTACCGGGGCTGCCCGACGTGTCGGTGGGCGACGTGGGCCGCCTGCTACCGGTGGCGGCCGGGATCGCCCTGGTCGGCTACTCGGACAACGTGCTGACGGCCCGCTCGATCGCCGCCCGCCAGGGCTACCGCATCGACGCCAACCAGGAGCTGCTGGCGCTCGGCCTCACCAACCTGACCGCCGGCCTGTCGCAGGGCTTCCCGGTGTCGTCGAGCGCGAGCCGCACGGCCGTCCCGGCGTCGCTGGGCACCCGAACCCAGCTCGTGTCGCTGGTGGCGTCCGCGTCGGTGGTGGCCACGGTGCTCGTCCTCGCCCCGGTGCTGGGGGAGATCCCCCGGGCGGCCCTGGCCGCCGTGATCGTGTCCGCGGCGATCGCCATCCTCGATGTGCCCGGCTTCCGGGCGCTGTGGCGGGTCAGTCGCGAGGAGGCGGTGCTGGCCGCGGTGGCCGCACTCGGCGTCGTCGTGTTCGACGTCCTGGTGGGGGTGCTCGTGGCCGTGTCGCTGTCGATCGTCGTCGCCTTCCACCGCATCGCCCGCCCGCACGACGCGGTGCTGGGCGACTACCCGGGCCTCGAGGGGTGGGTGGGCGTCGACCGGTACCCGGAGGCGGTGACCGAGCGCGGCCTGGTGGTGTACCGCTTCGACGCCCCGCTGTTCTTCGTGAACGCCGACCGGTTCCGCGCCCGGGTCGAGCTGGCGCTCGAGGAGAGCCCCGGCGACGAGGAGTGGCTGGTGCTCGACTTCGAGGGCATCGGCGCCCTCGACGCCACGGCGCTCGACGCGCTGGCCGACCTCGTCGACGACGTCGACGTCGACGTGGTGGCCGTGGCCCGGGCCAACGACGACGTGCTCGACCGCCTGGCGCGGGGCGGGCTGATCGAGCCGGCTGGGCGGGTGCGGGTGTTCCCGACCATCAACGGCGCCGTGCGGGCCTACCGGCACCGGGGCGAGGCCTGACCCGCGGCACCGGGCGCGGGCTGGCGACGGGTGCCCCCGGCCAGCACGGTTGGGGTCCACAGGATTTAGTGCTAAATTAATCCCGTGCGCACGCTGAACGCTCTCCCCGGCCCGGCGCGGGGGAGCCCGGCACCGCTGGTGGCTCCCCACACCAGCGTCGCTGCGGGCTCCCCCGCCGCCGATCCCCACACCACCGGCCCTGCCGGCCCCGGGGCCGAGCTGCCCGGCCCATGACCGCGGGCCCGCCCGCCGACCCGCCCGCACCGCTGACCCTGCAGCAAGTCGCCGACCACCTCGGCGTCCACTACATGACGGCGTACCGCTACGTCCGCACCGGGCAGCTGCCCGGCACCCGCCGGGGTGGCCGCTGGACCGTGACGACCGGCGACCTCGCGGCCTTCGAGCGGGGCACCGCCGCAGACGCCTCCCGGGGTGGCGGCGAGAGCGGCGGCCCGTACCGCGACCGCCTGCTCGACCGCCTCGTCGCCGGCGACGAGGCCGGCGCCTGGCGGGTCGTCGAGTCGGCCCTCGTGGCGGCGACCACACCCGACCGCGCCCACCTCGACCTGCTGGCTCCCTGCCTGCGCGCGGTCGGGGAACGCTGGGCGGTGGGCCGGCTCACCGTCGGGGGCGAACACGTGGCCGCGGCCGTCGCCGCCCGGCTGGCCGCTCGGCTGGCGCCCCTCTGCGCCCGCCGCGGGCGGCACCGGGGCACGCTCGTCGTCGGCGGCGCGCCCGGTGAGCTGCACGGCCTGCCCATCACCCTGCTCACCAACGTGCTCCGCGCCCGGGGCTGGGAGGTGGTCGAGCTCGGCCCCAACACCCCGCCCACCGACCTGGTCGGCGCCGCCCGCGACGCCGACCGCCTGCGCGCCGTCGGCGTCAGCGTCGGCAGCGACGAGGCCCGCGCTGCCGCCGCCGGCACGCTGGCGGAGCTGGCCGAGCAGCTGCCCGGGGTGCCGCGGCTCGTGGGCGGGCCCGGCGTGCCCGACGGCGACGCGGCCCGCGTGCTGGGCGGCGACGGCTGGGCCCCGGACGCCGACGGGGTCGACGCCCTGCTGGCGCGTGGCCTGCCGGCCACCGGACCGGGCGCTGCCCCGGGCGCTGGCCCGGGCGACGGATGACGCCGGCGGGGCGCCACACGCTCGCCTCACGCAGCCGACGCCCGCGCGCGCCGGCCGGGCCGGCGGGCCTGTGAGGAGCCAGGCCGCCGTGCCGCCCCGCGGCCGGTCGAGCCGCGGGGCGGTGTGCCCGGTCAGGCGACCGGCGCCGCCTGCTCCGGCGCCAGGCCACCGGCGGCCGCCACCGGGCTGCCGGCGCGGCGGCGACGACCGCCGCGCAGGACACGCCAGGCGATGGACGGCGCCATCAGCCGCTCGGGCGGGTCCATCAGGTTCACCACCCGCAGGAACGCCCGCCCGATCTCGGGGTCGGTCGCGGCCACCGGGTGGACCCTCTCGAGGTAGCGGTTGACCATCCGCACCTTGGGCGTGCGGCGGCCGGCGACGTGGTCGAAGCGCAGGTCCGCGCCCACGGCGATGTCCCAGGGCACGTCGATGATCCGGGCTGCCCGCCGGAAGAACCGGTTCGCCGCCGCGTCGCGCCCGCCCAGCCAGTCACGCAGCGCGAGCGCCTCGAGGGCCGACACCGTCATGCCCTGGCCGTAGATGGGGTTGAAGCTGCACAGCGCGTCGCCGAACACGAGGTAGCCGTGCGGGAACCGGCCGAGGCGCTCGTAGCGGCGCCGGGTGCTGGCCGGGTACCGGAAGGCGAGCGGGTCGTCCAGGGGCTCGCCGTCCTCCACGACCCCGGCGATGTCG
>DASTFE010000396.1:0-4085 GCA_035708905.1 Acidimicrobiales bacterium
GCCTTCGAGACCCCCCTGACCGAGGACCAGCGGGCGCTCATGCTCGAGCGCATGGGCATCGTGCCGCCCGGCGGCGGGCGCGTCGACCTCGCCGCGCTGCGGGCCGCCGCCCTGGCCGACCGCCAGTGGCCCGACGACGTCGACTTCGACCTCGAGATGCTGGTCACCCGCATGGTGCGGCTGCTGCTCATCGAGATCTCGGCGTTCCACGCCTTCGCCTGGGCCGAGGAGCTGCTGGCCGACCCCGACCTGGTGGCCGGCGACGGCGAGGCTGCCCGCCTGGTCTCGTACATCCGGGCCGACGAGACGCCGCACGTCGAGTACCTGCGCACCGCGCTGTCCGAGCTGCGCGACCGCGCCGTCGTCGGCGAGGGGGGCCGCCGTCACGCCGGCGCCGACCTGGTCGGCCGCCTGTGGGATCGGGCAGTGGCCCAGTCGGTCGGCCCCAACCGCCGCCAAGCGCTCGAGAACGCCTGGCGCGAGGTGCGCCACGCCGTCGACGGCCGCCCCGACGCCGCCGACCTGCTGGCCCGGTTCGACGAGCTGGGCTCCGCCCACCGCCGGGACGACGGCACCTGGGTCGACGCCGCCTGACCACCGCGCACCGGGGACCGGGCACTCGGCCTGCGGGCAACCACGGGGCGTGCGCACCCGGGCGCGTTCGCCCTGCCTAACGTGGGCGCCCGTGGACGCGACCCCCAGCGACGACCTGACCGTCACCGTGCTCGGCGCCGCGGGCACCTACGCCGGGCCCGGCGAGGCGTGCAGCGGCTACCTCGTGCGTGCCGGGGGGACGGCGGTCGTCGTCGACCTCGGGCCCGGCACCTTCGCCAACCTCCAGCGGCACCTCGACCCGGCGGAGGTCGACGCCGTCGTCCTCACCCACGAGCACCCCGACCACTGGCTCGACCTGCCCGTCCTCCGCAACGCGCACCGCTACGTGCTCGGGCTCCGCGACCTCCCCGTCTACGGCACGGCCGGCAACGAGCAGATCGCCCGCACGGTCATCGGCGAGCTCGAGCCCACCCTGCGCTGGAAGACGGTCGACGCCGCGTCGGTGGTCGAGGTGGGGGCGCTGACCCTGCGGTTCAGCGCGACCGACCACCCGGTCGAGACGCTGGCGGTGCGGGCCGACGGGGCTGGCCGGTCGCTGCTCTACAGCGCCGACACCGGCTCGGCGTGGGACCCCGTCCCGGTCGGCGCCGGGGTCGACCTGCTGCTGTGCGAGGCGACGTTCGCGCCCGAGCACGAGGACCGCACCCAGCACCTGTCCGCTCGCCAGGCCGCCGCGTACGCCCGCGACCTGGGCGCCGGGCGGCTGGTGGTGACCCACGTGCCGCCGGTGGTCGACCCCGACGACCAGCGCCGGTTGGCCGGGGCCGAGCTCGGCGGCCCGGTCGAGGTGGCCGCCGCGGGGCTCACGCTGGTGGTGTGAGCCTGGCGGGCGGCACCCCGCGCTGGGTTACCGTGCCTGGCGATGAGAGCCGACGGACGAGCCCCTGACGAGCTGCGACCCATCACCTTCGAGCGCGACTTCACCGAGATGGCCGCCGGGTCGTGCCTGGTCGGCTTCGGGCGCACCCGGGTGCTGTGCACGGCGTCGATCGACGAGGACGTGCCCCGGTGGATGCGCAACCGCGGCACCGGCTGGGTGACGGCCGAGTACTCGATGCTGCCCGGCTCGTCGTCCGAGCGGATCCGGCGCGAGGTCAAGGACGGGCGGCCGTCCGGGCGCAGCCAGGAGATCCAGCGCCTCATCGGCCGGGCGCTGCGCTCGGTGTGCGACATGGCGCTGCTGGGCGAGCGGCAGGTCATCGTCGACTGCGACGTGCTCCAGGCCGACGGCGGCACCCGCACGGCGGCGATCTGCGGCGGCTACGTGGCCCTGCACGACGCGCTGACCCGGCTGCTGCAGCAGGGTGCCATCACGGCCCACCCGCTGACCGCCTTCTGCGCGGCCGTGTCGGTCGGCGTGGTCGGCGGCGTGCCGGTGCTCGACCTGCCCTACGACGAGGACAGCACCGCGGACGTCGACATGAACCTGGTGATGACGTCCGAGGGGCGCTACGTCGAGGTGCAGGGCACCGCGGAGGGACAGGCCTTCACGCGGGACGAGCTGGACGCCATGCTCGGCCTCGGCGAGAAGGGCATCGCCGAGATCGTCGACCTCCAGCGGGCGGTGGTCGCCGAGCCGCCCACCTTCCGGCCGGTGTCGTCCACGACGTGAGGCGGGTGCTGCTCGCCACCGGCAACGCCCACAAGCTGGCCGAGATCGGCGAGATCCTGGGCGAGGGGTGGCAGGTCGAGGGGCGTGACCCCGGCGTCGACGAGACCGGCGAGACCTTCGAGGACAACGCCCTGCTCAAGGCCCGGGCGCTGGCGGCAGCGACCGGCGAGCTGGCGCTGGCCGACGACTCGGGCATCGAGATCGACGCGCTGGGGGGCGAGCCGGGGGTGCGCTCGGCACGGTGGACGCAGGAGGGCGACTGGATCCCCCGCGTGCTGCGCGAGCTCGACGGCGTGCCGGCCGAGCGGCGGGGGTGCCGGTACGTGTGCGCGGCGGCGGCCGTGTGGCCGGGTCCGGGCGATCGGGAGGTGGTGGTGCGAGGCACGGTCGAGGGTGTCGTCCCGGACGCGCCGCGGGGGACGGGCGGGTTCGGGTACGACCCCGTGATGGTGCCGGTCGAGGGCGACGGCCGCACGTTCGCCGAGATGACCGAGGCCGAGAAGCACGCGCTGAGCCACCGGGGCCGGGCGTTCCGCGCCCTGGCCACCCACCTGGCGCACTGACCGCCCGCCCCGCGAAGCGTTCCTGCCGCGGGTACCGGCTGCTGCCGGTCCACGTCGTCCGCGGCCGGGGCGTCACCAGGCGGCGCAGCCGGCGGTGGACGGCCAGAACGCCGTGGAGCGCCCAGGAACGCGGGCTACGCGCGGGACAGGTGCTGGCGCAGGACGTACTGGAGGATGCCGCCGTGGGCGTAGTACTCGGCCTCGGTCGGGGTGTCGATGCGGGCCACCACCGGGACGGAGAGCGGGTCGCCGCCGTCGCCGGTCACCTCGACCTCCAGCCGGGCGCCCAGCAGGGCCCCCGGCCCGGCGCCGGCGATGCCCCGCACGCCGAAGGTGGCCGTGCCCGCCCGGGTGCCGTCGAGCCCGAGCGACGCCAGCGTCGTGCCGTCGGCCAGCTGCAGCGGCAGCACGCCCATGCCGATCAGGTTGGAGCGGTGGATGCGCTCGAAGCTCTCGGCGATCACGGCCCGCACGCCCAGCAGCGCCGTGCCCTTGGCGGCCCAGTCGCGCGACGAGCCCGAGCCGTACTCCTTGCCGGCCAGCACGACCAGAGGCACGCCCTCGCCGCGGTAGCGCTCGGCGGCCTCGAAGACCGACATCTGCTCGCCCGAGGGCTGGTGGACCGTGACGCCGCCCTCGGTGCCCGGTGCCAGCTTGTTGCGGATGCGCACGTTGGCGAACGTGCCCCGGATCATCACCTCGTGGTTGCCCCGCCGCGAGCCGTACGAGTTGAAGTCGGGCGGCTGGACCCCGTGGTCGATGAGCCACCGCCCGGCCGGGCTGTCGGGGTGGATCGCCCCGGCGGGCGAGATGTGGTCGGTCGTCACGCTGTCGCCCAGCAGCGCCAGCGCCCGGGCGCCCTCGATGTCGGTGAGCGGCGCCGGCTCGGCCGGCATGCCGTCGAAGTAGGGCGGGCGGCGCACGTAGGTCGACGTCGCGGACCACTCGTAGGCCCCGCCCTCGGCCACCGGCAGGCTGCGCCACAGGTCGTCGCCGTCGAACACCTTGCCGTAGGCGTCGCGGAACATGTCGGACGCCAGGGCCGACTCCACGACGGCGTTGACCTCGGTGGACGAGGGCCACACGTCCCGCAGGTGCACGGGACGGCCCTCCGGATCGACGCCCAGCGGGTCGCTCGTGAGGTCGACGTCCATCGTGCCCGCCAGCGCGTACGCCACGACCAGCGGCGGTGACGCCAGGTAGTTCATGCGCACGTCGGGGTTGATGCGGCCCTCGAAGTTGCGGTTGCCCGAGAGCACCGACACGAGCGCCAGGCCGTGGTCGCGCGCCGCGGC
>DASTFE010000397.1:0-9142 GCA_035708905.1 Acidimicrobiales bacterium
GCCCCGAGGTCGTCGAGGACGCCGCACAGGTCGAGCAGGGTCCTCGCCGGCACGGTGACGGGGACGAGGGTGCGGCGGCGGCGGTCGACCAGGTCCCACGCCCGCGTCTCGTGGACCTTGAGGCCCGGCCGGCGTTGCCGACCCGCTCCGGCCGGAACCGTGACCTCGATGCGCCCGGGTGGCGGCAGGTGGTCGGAAAGCCACAGACGACCGGCGGTGCGGTGCGACGCGAGGCAGTCGCCGCCGATGGAGAGCACGGCTGCCATGGCCCGGGCCTCCCACGTGCGGGGTGCACCGGCCATGCGATAGAGGCGCGGGGCCTCACGGGTCCAGATGCCCCTCGCTGCCCAGCTGCGGACGGCACGGTCGCTCATGCCGGCCGCCCGGGCCTGGTCGAGCGTGACGACAGCGTGCTGGCGGGCGGCGAGCGCGCTGATGCGGGCGGACACGGTGGACGGGGTGGTGGACATCGCTCCTCCGGGCGCGTGGGCGGTGCGGAGGGGAAGTCCGGTAGGCGACCCTACATGCCGTGTGCTGGCCGCATGCGCGCCGCCGCCAGGTGTCGGTGGAACAGCGCGCTTACGGTCGGTTTTCGCCGACACCTGGTGGCGCCGGGTACGGCGGGCCGGGTCAGGTGGGGGAGTCGGACTTGGACTTGCCGGCCGACTTCATCATCTTCTTCCAGGCCCGGACACGCTGGAGCGACTCGGGCGAGTCGATGTCGGCGACCGAGCGGGGCTCGTCGTCCGAGAACGGGGCCGTGGCCTCTTCCCACCCGGCGGGGCGGACGCCGAAGCGCTTGGCCAGCAGGGCGGTGAAGATCTTGGACTTGTCCGCGCCGAAGCCCGGCAGCGCGCGCACCCGCCTGACGAGCTCGCGCCCGTCGTCGACCCCCCGCCACACAGCGGCCGCGTCGCCGTCGTGGTGGTCGACGAGGTACTGGCAGAGCGCCTGCGTGCGCTTGGCCATCGACCCGGGGAACCGGTGGAGGGCGGGCGGGCCCTTGAAGATCGCTTCGAGCTTCACGGGCTCGAGCGCGGCGATCTCGGCGGCATCGAGCCGGCCGCCGAGGCGCTGGCGCAGGGTGAGCGGGCCGGCGAAGGCCCACTCCATGGGGATCTGCTGGTCGAGCAGCATGCCGATCATGAGGGCCAGCGGGTTGTCGGTCAGCAGCTGGTCGGCCTCGGGATCGCCGGTGACGGGGACGGCGGCGGTCATGCCTGAACCGTAGCCCGGGGCGCCACACCGCCGGTGGGGGCCGGCCCGGGAGTCCGCCGTGCTCGCCGGGTCGAGGGCGTCGGCCGTGGGGTCGGGCGGCGGGCGTGGCGGTCTGCCGCATCGGGCGCACGGGTACGTTCCCGGAACGTGCGACCGGGACGATTCCTCCGCCGGGGCCTGTTGCGTGCGGCGCTCGCCGGAGTGGTGGCGCGACCGCTCGGTGCGCCGGCGGCCGCGTCCGCGGCCGTGGCCGGCAGCGCGCTGGAGCATGCCGGCCTGGCCACCGTGCTCGGCGCCGGCACGGTGGTGGGGCGGGCTCGGCGGCGGGCGGCTGGTGGGCGGAGTGGGCGTGTTGACCGTGTGGTGGCTGGTGGGCGGCGCGATCGCGTGGACCGTGTGGCGGCTGGTGGGCGGGGCGAGCGCGGGCTCGTGGCGCGCCTCGCGGTGGGCGCCGGCATCGGCCTCGCCACTCGGCTGGTCTGGCAAGTGGCACCGAAGTCGGCGGCGGCCGTGCGGCCGCACCGCACGCTCTCTCAGCTGGCCGCGTCGCACGACGGCGCCGGCGTGGGCATCGTGGTCAACTGCGGGGCCGGCCCGGCGGTCGGCCGCCCGGTCGGCATGCCGGGCGCCGTGCTGCGCGCCGCGCTGCCGGCCGCGACCGTCGTCGAGCTGGTCGACGGCGAGGTCCTCGTCGAGGTGCTGGGCCGGCTGGCCGACGGCGGGTGCCGCGCCATCGGCGTGGCGGGCGGCGACGGGTCGATCAACGCCGCCGCCGGGGTGGCGATCGAGCGGGGGCTGCCGCTGGTGGCCGTGCCGGCCGGCACGCTGAACCACCTCGCCCGCGACCTGGGCGTCGAGACCGTCGACGACGCGGTCGACGCGCTGCGGGCGGGGCAGGCGTCGGTCATCGACGTGGGTTGGGTGGCCGGCCGGCCGTTCCTCAACACGGCGAGCTTCGGCAGCTACGTCGAGCTGGTCGACGCCCGCGAAGAGCTCGAGGGCCGCATCGGCAAGTGGCCGGCCATGGTGGTGGCGCTCGCCCGCGTGCTGCGCCGGGGCACGCCCGTCGAGGTCGAGCTGGACGGCGAGCCCCGGTCGCTGTGGCTGGTGTTCGTCGGCAACTGCCGCTACCTGCCCGACGGCATGGCGCCCACCTGGCGCGAGCGGCTGGACGACGGGCAGCTCGACGTGCGCGTGGTCGACGCCTCCCACCCGTTCTGCCGCACGCGCCTGCTGCTGGCGGCGCTCACCGGGACGCTGCGCCGCACCCGGGTGTTCGAGACGTGGCAGACCACCGGCCTGCGCGTCCGCTCGACCGACGGCCCGCTGCGCCTCGCCCGCGACGGCGAGACGTTCGACGGCGCCGCCGACTTCGAGATCGCCAAGGACGGCACCCACCTCGCGGTCTTCACCCCGCACCGGCCGCGCGGCCCCGGACCGTGACGCCGTGACGCCGTGACGCGTGACGCACGTGACGCCCGGGGCGCCGGCGGCGGCCTACAGGTCGAACGCCCGCGGGTCGGTGCGCTCGGGATCGATGCCGTAGTGGGCGATGGCCTCGGCCACCGTCTCGGCCTTGACGTCGCCGTGCTGGGCCAGGGCCCACAGCGTGGCCACGACGACCTGGCGCATGTCGACCTCGAAGAACTCGCGGAGCCGCTCGCGCGTGTCGGACCGGCCGAACCCGTCGGTGCCCAGCGGCACGAACGGCTGGGGCACCCAGCGGGCCACCTGGTCGGGCACCGCCTTCATGAAGTCGGTGACCGCGACCACGGGGCCGGTCGTGTCGGCACCGAGCAGCTCGGTCACCACCGGGACGCGCGGCGCCTCGGTGGGGTGCAGCCGGTTCCACCGCTCGGTGGAGAGCGCCTGCTCGCGCAGCCGCTTGTAGCTCGTCGCCGACCACAGCTCGGCGGCGACGTCCCACCGCTCAGCCAGCTCGGCCTGGGCGGCGCGGGCGGCCCCCTGGGCGGTGCCGGAGAACAGGATGGTGGCCCGCTGCGACGGGCCCTCCGGCGCCTCGGCCCAGCGGTAGAGGCCGCGGAGGATGCCCTCCTCCGCGCCCTCGGGCAGCGGCGGCATCTCGTAGTTCTCGTTGTACAAGGTCAGGTAGTAGACGACGTCGCGCTCGTCGACCAGCATCTCGTGGATGCCGTGGCGAACGATGGTCGCCATCTCGTAGGCGAAGGCCGGGTCCCACGCCTCGACGGTGGGCACGGTCGAGGCCAGCACGAGGCTGTGGCCGTCCTGGTGCTGCAGGCCCTCGCCCAGCAGCGTGGTGCGCCCGGCGGTGGCGCCGAGCAGGAAGCCCCGGGCCCGCGAGTCGGCCGCCGACCAGATCAGGTCGCCCACCCGCTGGAAGCCGAACATCGAGTAGAAGGTGAAGAACGGCAGCATGGGCACGCCCCGGTGGGCGTACGAGGTGGCGGCGGCGATGAACGACGCCATCGACCCTGCCTCGGTGATGCCCTCCTCGAGCACCTGCCCGTCCTTGCTCTCGCTGTAGGAGAGCAGCAGCTGGGCGTCGACCGGCACGTACGCCTGGCCATGCGCGGCGTAGATCTTGAACTCCTTGAACAGCGCGTCCATGCCGAAGGTGCGGGCCTCGTCGGGGATGATCGGCACCACCCGCTCGCCGACGTTGGGGTCGCGGTGCAGGTTCCGCAGCAGGCGGGTGAAGGCCATCGTGGTCGACACCGACTGCTTGCCAGACCCGGCCAGCACCTCGTCGAACGGCTTGTCCTCGGGCATGGCCAGCGGCTTGCGGGTGCGGACGGTGCGCTGGGGCAGCGGGCCGTCGAGCACCTTGCGGCGGTCGAGCATGTACTGCTGCTCGACCGAGCCCTCGTCGAAGCGGATGTAGGGCGGCGACGTGTCGTCGGACAGGTCGTCGTCGGAGACGATGTCCTGCAGGCGCAGCCGGTCGCGCAGCCGCCGCAGCTGGTCGGTCGTCATCTTCTTGATCTGGTGGGTGGCGTTGCGGCCCTCGACGTCGGGGCCGAGCGTCCACCCCTTGACGGTCTTGGCCAGGATGACGGTCGGAGCGCCCCGGTGCTCGGTCGCCGCCTTGTACGCCGCGTACAGCTTGCGGTAGTCGTGGCCGCCGCGGGGCAGGGTGCGCAGCTCGTCGTCGGACAGGTCCTCGACCATCTTGCGCAGGCGAGGGTCGGGCCCGAAGAAGTGCTCGCGGATGTAGGCGCCGGACTCGACCGCGTACCGCTGGAAGTCGCCGTCGACGGTGGTGTTCATCTTGTTGAGCAGCACGCCGTCGCGGTCCTTGGCCAGCAGCTCGTCCCACTTCGAGCCCCACACGACCTTGACGACGTTCCAGCCGGCGCCCCGGAACACGGCCTCGAGCTCCTGGATGATCTTGCCGTTGCCCCGCACCGGGCCGTCGAGCCGCTGCAGGTTGCAGTTGACCACCCAGATCAGGTTGTCGAGCTCTTCACGCGCGGGGAGCGTGAGCGCGCCCATCGTCTCGGGCTCGTCCATCTCGCCGTCGCCGAGGAAGCACCACACCCGGGTGCCGCTGGTGTCGTCGATGCGCCGGTTGTGCAGGTAGCGGAGGTACCGGGCGTGGTAGATCGAGTTGATCGGGCCCAGGCCCATCGAGACGGTCGGGTACTCCCAGAACTCGGGCATCAGCCGCGGATGCGGATAGCTCGACAGGCCGCCGCCGACCTCCTGGCGGAACTGGTCGAGGTCGTCCTCGGTCATCCGGCCCTCGAGGAAGGCGCGGGCGTAGATGCCGGGCGCGGCGTGGCCCTGGATGTAGACGGCGTCGCCGGCCTGTCCGTGGGCCTTGCCGCGGAAGAAGTGGTTGAAGCCCACGTCGTACAGCGCGGCGGACGAGGCGAACGTGGAGAGGTGGCCGCCGATGCCGTCGGCGTGCTTGTTGGCCTTGATGACCATCACCGCGGCGTTCCAGCGGATGTAGGCGCGGATGCGGCGCTCGAGCTCCTCGTCGCCGGGGAACCACGGCTCCTGCTCCGGCGGTATCGAGTTCATGTAGGGAGTGGACACGGTGGCCGGCGCGCCGACCTGCAGCTCGCGTGCCCGTTCCAGCAGCTTCGAGATGAGGAACCGCGCGCGCGTCTTCCCGTGAGCGTCGACGACCGCGTCGAGCGACTGCAGCCACTCGTCCGTCTCCGTCGGGTCGGTGTCGGGAAGCTGGTGCACGAACCCGTCGATGATCATGCGCCCATGCTGGCACCGCGCGGCCGGAAACGGAACGTTCGGCGTCATCGCAGAACCGTTCGGCGCCGCGGCGCAGCGTCCAGGGCTGCCGACGGGCCGCCTGGTGGGGCGGCTCGCAACATGGCGCCCGCAACCGCCGGCCAGATCCGCCGGTCACCTGACGAGCGTTGCGAGCCGCCCCACTAGGGTGGTCGTCCGTGCCTACCGCCCCGTCCCCGTCACCGTCGGCGTCCCCCGCAGCGTCCCCGGTCATCGTGTTCACCGACGGCGCGTGCCTCGGCAACCCGGGGCCGGGCGGCTGGGCGTGGGCCGAGCGGTCCGGCGCCTACGCCAGCGGCGCGGAGCCGCGCACCACCAACCAGCGCATGGAGATCACCGCCGCGTTCGAGGCCGTCAAGGCCCATCCCGGCCCCCTCGAGGTGGTGAGCGACTCGACCTACGTCGTCAACTGCTTCCGCGACCGGTGGTGGGAGGGGTGGATCCGGCGGGGCTGGAAGAACGCCGCCAAGAAACCGGTGGCCAACCGTGACCTGTGGGAGCCGTTCGTCGAGCTGGTGCGCAGCCGCGGCGACGTCACGTTCCGCTGGGTCAAGGGCCACTCGGGCGACGCGATGAACGACCTGGTCGACGCCCTGGCGGTCGAGGCGGCCCAGACGCAGAAGGGGCGCACCGGGGTCGGCAGGTAGGTTCCGGGCCGTGCAGGTCGGCATCGACACCGGGGGCACGTTCACGGACCTGGTGGCGGCCGACGGCCGGGTCGTCAAGGTGCTCTCGACCCCGGACGAGCCGGTCCGGGCGGTCCGCCGGGCGATCGACGCGGTCGCTGAACTCGCCGGTGCTGCCGACGCCGCCGACCCCGCCGACGGTGCGGGTGGCGGTGCGGGCACCCGGCGCCGCGGGGGTGGCGCGGCCCGGCCGGCGCTGCTGGCCCACGGCACGACCGTGGCCACCAACGCGCTGCTCGAGCGGCGCGGCGCCACCGTGGCGCTGGTGGTGACCGAGGGTCTGCGCGATCTGATCGAGATCGGCCGGCAGGACCGGCCCTCGCTGTACGACCACCTCGCCTCGCGACCCGAGCCGCTCGTGCCCCGGGCGCTGCGCTACGAGGCCGCCGGGCGGCTCGACGGCACCGGGGCCGAACTGGCACCGGTCGACATCGCGGCGCTGCCCGCGGTGGACGCCGCGGCCCAGGTGGTGGCCGTGTCGCTGCTGCACGCCGACATCGAGCCGGCCCACGAGCGGGCGGTGGCCGCCGCCCTGCGGGCGCGGGGCCTCGACGTGACCTGCTCGCACGAGGTGTCGCCCGAGATGCGCGAGGTCGAGCGCACGGTGACCACGGTCATCAACGCCTCGCTGCGCCCGCTCCTGCGCGACTACCTGCGCGGCTTGGCCGGCCTGGCCGACGAGGTGCTGGTCATGACCTCGTCCGGCGGACTGGTGCCGGCGGTCGGGGCGGCCGAGCTGCCGGCCGCCCTGCTGCTGTCGGGCCCGGCCGGGGGCGTGCGGGCCGGGGCCGCGGCCGCGACCGCCAACGGCTTCGCGGATGCCGTCACCTTCGACATGGGCGGCACGTCGACCGACGTGTGCCTGATCCTCGGCGGGCAGCCCGCCCCGGCCGCCCAGCGGGAGGTGGGCGGCTTCACCGTGCGGTTCCCGGCGCTGGACGTGCACACGATCGGTGCCGGCGGTGGCTCGATCGCCCGCATCGACCCGGGCGGCGCGCTCGTCGTCGGCCCGCAGAGCGCGGGCGCCGACCCCGGCCCGGCCTGCTACGGGCGGGGTGGGATCGAGGCCACGGTGACCGACGCCAACCTGGCCGCGGGGCGCATCCCGGCCGAGGCGGCCTTCGGCGGCCTGGCGCTCGACCGGTCGGCGGCCGAGGCCGCGCTCGCCCGGGCGGGCGTCACCGCCGCGGGCGTGCTGGCGGTGGTGGACGCCAACATGGAGCGGGCCTTGCGGGCCGTGTCGGTCGAGCGGGGTGTCGATCCCCGGGGGCTGGCCTTGGTGGCGTTCGGCGGCGCCGGTCCGCTGCACGCCTGCGCGCTGGCCGACGCCCTGGGCATGCCCGCGGTGGTGGTGCCCGCCCGGGCCGGGGTGCTCTCGGCGGTCGGGCTGCTGACCGCGCCGCCCCGTCGCGACCTGGTGCGGTCGTGGCCCACCCCGCACGACCACGACGGCCTGCCAGCAGCCCTGGCCGCCCTGGCCGACGAGGCACGGGCCCTGGTGGGCGGGGCAGGCGACGAGGTGGCCGTCGCCACGGCGGTCGACTGCCGCTACCGGGGGCAGAGCCACGAGCTGACCGTGCCGGGCGTCGAGGACTTCGATGACGAGCACCGGCGCCGCAACGGCTACTCCCGACCCGGCGACCCCGTCGAGGTGGTGGCCCTGCGGGCCGTGGCGAGCCGCCCGCCGGCGGTGGCCGCGGACGCCCTGCCGTCGCCGCCCCGGCGGCTGGCCGGCGGCGCGGTCACCGGACCCGCCGTCGTGGCCGAGCCGGACTGCACGATCTGGGTGGCGGAGGGGTGGGTGGCCCGGCCGGGAGCCGCCGGCGCGCTGGTGATGGAGAGGCGGGCGTGATGGCCGCTGGCGGGGTGGCAGCTGGCCTGGTGGCCGCTGGCGTGATGGCCGCTGGCGGTGGGGGCGGCTGTGGTCGAGGCCGGCGGTGTCAGGGGCTGAGGGCGACCGCGCCGAGGCACAACGACGCCAGGGTGCACATGGCGCCGACCACGCCCACCATCAGCGTGCGGGTCTGGTCGCGGAGCCGGCGGTCGATCTGGCCCTCGAGCTGGGCGAGGCGGGTGTCGAGCCGGACGACGCGCGCTTCGACGTTCTCGAACCGGGCGTCGACGACCGCGAACCGCGCGTCGGTGCGCGCTTCGAGGTGGCCGAAGCGGGCGTCGAGGCAGGCCTCGAGCCGGCGGATGTCGTCGCTGGTCGCCGCGTCGGCCCCGCCGACCGGCGGCAGCTGGCTCATGAGCGCGTCGGCTCTCTCGGTGCCCAGCAGTTGCTGGGCGGCACGGTACAGCTCGTGGCGGGCGCGTTCGTCGATCACGGGATGTCTCCTCGCGACGGCCCGGTGCGCCCGGGGAGCGCAGCGGGTCACGGTGGGGAGAGGACGACGGGTGGCCGCACCCGGAGCGCCCGTCCTCGACGGCGTGGGTGCCAGGTTAGGGGCCGGGTGTGACAGCCGGGGAGCGGTGGCGTGACGCTCGACCCCGCCGCCCTCCAGGTGCTGATCTCCCGCCTCACCGGCGTCGCCGAGGAGATGGGAGCGGTGCTCCGCCGGGCCGCGTTCAGCCCCAACATCAAGGAGCGGGCCGACTGCTCGGCCGCGCTGTTCACCCCCGGGGGCGAGATGCTGGTGCAGGCCGAGCACATCCCCGTGCACCTGGGGTCGATGCCGGCGAGCGTGCGGGCCGCCGTCGACGCCTTCGGCGACCGGCTGGGCCCCGGCGACCAGGTGGTGGTCAACGACCCGTTCGCCGGTGGCACCCACCTGAACGACATCACGCTCGTGATGCCCTGCATCGTGGAGGGGCGCCTGGTCGGCTGGGTCGCCAACCGGGCCCACCACGCCGACGTCGGCGGGGCCGCCCCCGGGTCCATCCCCGCCGACGCCACCGACATCCACCAGGAGGGCCTGCGCATCCCGCCGACCCCGCTCGACGACGGCCTGCGGCGCCTGCTGCTCGCCAACTCGCGCACGCCCGACGAGCGGTTGGGCGAC
>DASTFE010000398.1:0-3141 GCA_035708905.1 Acidimicrobiales bacterium
CGGCCCCCGCCGGGTGCGGGTCAACCTGGTGGCCGCCGGGCCGCTGCGCACCCTGGCCGCCCGGTCGATCCCCCACTTCGCCGCCATGGAGGACGCCTGGGCCAAACGGGCGCCGCTCGGCTGGGACGTGCGCGACCCCGAGCCCGTGGCCCGGGCTTGCGTGGCGCTGCTGTCCGACTGGTTCCCGGCCACCACGGGCGAGATCGTGCACGTCGACGGCGGCGCCCACGCCGTGGCCCTGTCGGCCGACGAGGCCCGGGCCTCGCTGGACGCGCTGGCGGCTGCGGACGCCGCGGCGACCGGCGGCCGGCCTGGTGCCGCCGGCGCGGGGACGGGCGGCGCCGGCACCGCCATGGCCACGGACGCCGGCGCTGACGCAGGCGGGGCGGGCGCCGGATGACGGCGAGCGGTGCCGCGGCCGGCCCGGACGGCGTCAGGAAGGCCAGCGGCGACCCGGTCGACCTGCTGCCCCACCGCCCGCCGTTCCGGTTCGTCGACGCGGTCGACGACCTGGTGCCCGGCGAGCGGGTCGTCGCCCGCTACCGCGTCACGGGCGACGAGGCCTTCCTCGCCGGCCACTTCCCCGGCAACCCGGTGCTGCCCGGGGTGATCCAGCTCGAAGCGCTCGCCCAGGCGGGCGCCATCGCGCTGCTGTCGCTCGACCGCTACGCGGGCTCGCTGCCGCTGTTCGGCGGCGTCGAGGGCGTGCGCTGGCGCCGGCAGGTGCGGCCAGGCGACGAGCTCACGCTCACCGTCGAGCTCGAGAAGCTGTCGTCCCGGGGCGGATGGGGCGCCGCCACCGCCACGGTGGGCGGCAAGCCCTGCTGCCAGGCGCGGCTGTTCTTCGTGCTGGCCCCCGCGTCCTGACCCGCCGACATCCCCGGTGCCGGCGCGCCGCCGGTCAGCCGACCGTCGGCTCCAACGAGTCGACGATCAGGGCGTCGAAGGCCAGGCCCCACGGCGGGCGGAGGAACCCGAGGGCCCGCACGTCCTCGAACCAGTGGCCGAAGGGCGAGCGGCGCGAGAACGTGCCACCGCCCAGCACCTTGCACAGCCGGCCGAGGCACGACTCGGCGAGCTGGGCGCCGATCGTCTTGGCTCGCACGGCAGCGCCGGCGGCAGGACGGCCCGACTCGATGGCCCGCAGGGCGCCGTCGTAGGCCTGCGCCAGCGTCCACGCCTCGAGCTCGGCCTGGGCCCACTCGACCTGCTCGTAGGCGCGCAGGCTGCCGGCCTTGGGCGCGAGCTGGGTGCGGGCGGTGTCGACCGCCTCGTCGACGATGCCCAGCACCACCGCGGTGAACAGGGTGCCGAAGAACGGGGCCGCGCGGTCGATCAGGTCGCCGAGGTGCCCGGGCCAGGCCGACCGCACCGCGGCCGCCCCGTCGAACGCCAGGGCGTGGCTCTGGGTGGCGGCCATGCCGTGCCCGTCCCACGGCGCCACGAGGTCGATGCCCGCGCTGCCGTCCAGCGGGTTGCCGCCGACCGGCACGTAGAACCAGTCGGGCTCGTCGTCGCCATCCGCCACCGCGGTGGTCAGCATGTACGACGTGACGCCCGTGCCGCTGCCGAAGTGCTTCTGCCCGGTGAGCCGCCAGGCGCCCTCGCCGGTGTCGGCGTCGGCCCGGCGGGCGACCGTGCGAGTGCGCGACACGTCGCCGCCGCTGCCGGGCTCGGAGGTGATCGTGCCCCACCACGCCCCCTGCTCGACCGTGGCGAAGATGGTGTCACGCTGGCGGCGCCAGGGGCCGGCGTCGGGCTCGGGCACCTCGGGCGTGGCCAGCCAGAAGGCCAGCACGGCCGGGTGCATCGACGTCGTGAGCGCCAGGGACGAGTCGCCGCGGGCGAGCGCCCGGTAGATCTCGCAGATCGGGCGGGTCGACGCGGCCAGGTCGCGCCACAGCCCGCCGCGCTCGACCGGCAGGCCGGTGCGCAGCAGTCCGGCCACCGCGAGCGCCTCGAGGTCGGCGGGGTCGAGCCGGTCGCGCTGTTGCCGCTCGCGCCGCTCGGCGGCGAAGCCCTGCGCCAGCGCGGCGACGGCCTCCCGCACGCGCGCCGCGTCGGCGGCGCCGGTGTCGGTGTCGACCCTGCCCGTCGGGGCCCCGGCGCTCGCTGTGCCGGTGACCGTGCCGGTGTCCGTGCCCATGTCCGCCTCCGGAGTCCGCTCCCGTGACCCGAACCTAGGGCGCCGGCCCGGCACTCGCCACCGGTGCCGGCCGGCTGCGACGATGACCGGGTGACGTCCCCCGCCGACCCGATCACCCCTGCCGGCACCGCCCCGGGCGCGGCGCCGCCCGTCGACACGGCGCTGCTCGACTTCGCCGTCGACCTGGCCCGCGAGGCCGGCGAGGTCACGCGGCGCTGGTTCCGGGCCAGCGACCTGGCGGTCGACAGCAAGGCCGACGACACCCCGGTGACCGCCGCAGACCGGGCGGCCGAGCGGCTCGTCCGCGAGCGGCTGGCCGACCGGTTCCCCGCCGACGGCGTGCTGGGCGAGGAGGAGCCCGAGCAGCCGGGGTCGTCGGGGCGGCGCTGGGTCGTCGACCCCATCGACGGCACGAAGGCGTTCACCCGCGGGGTGCCGCTGTACTCGACGCTGCTCGCCCTCGACGACGAGCACGGGCCCGCCCTGGGCGTGATCGTCCTGCCCGCCCTCGGCCAGGTCGTGTACGCCGGGCGGGGCCGGGGGTGCTGGAGCGACGGCGCCCCGGCCCGGGTGAGCGACACGGCCGCGCTCGACGGCTCGTACCTGACCACCAGCAGCTACACCCACTGGGACGACCGGGCCCTGCTCGCGGTCAAGCACGCCGGCTGCCACTTGCGCACCTGGGGCGACGGCTACGGCTACGCGCTGGTGGCCACGGGACGGGCCGACGCCATGGTCGACCCGACCGTCGAGGTGTACGACGTGGCCCCCATGCCCGTGATTCTGACCGAGGCCGGAGGGCGCGTCACGGGCGTCGACGGCACGCCGGGGGCGGCCGCGGGCAGCGGCGTCGCCACCAACGGCACACTCCACGATGAGCTGCTGGCGCTCCTGCAGGCCTGACCACGGGCCGGCAACGGAGTCGGACCGGCGGATCGGGGCCCGGCGCGTCAGATCCAGCGGCGCTTCCGCAGGAAGTAGAACAGCGACAGCGA
>DASTFE010000399.1:0-2840 GCA_035708905.1 Acidimicrobiales bacterium
TAGGCGTCGATCACCCACAGGTCGATGCCCTTGTCGATCAGCTGTGACTGCACCTCGCGGGGGAGCTGCTCCCACACCTCGTCCGGGCCGAACGGGCTGTTCACCAGGAACGTCGCCCCGGGCCGGGCGTGGTCGAGCACCCGCATCTTCTCGACCAGCCCGAACTGGTGACAGGCCACGAAGTCGGCCCCGTCGATCAGGTAGGTGGACCGGATCGGCTCGGGGCCGAAGCGCAGGTGCGACACGGTCACCGACCCCGACTTCTTGGAGTCGTAGACGAAATAGCCCTGGGCGTGCAGGTCGGTCGACTCGCCGATGATCTTGACCGAGCTCTTGTTGGCGCCCACCGTGCCGTCCGAGCCCAGGCCGAAGAACATCGCCTGCACCTCGCCCTCGGGCCGCTCGGGGGCGAAGTCGGCGTCGATCGGCAGGCTCAGGTGGGTGACGTCGTCGTAGATGCCGACCGTGAAGTGCCGTCGCGGCCGGTCGAGGGCCAGCTCGTCGAAGATCGGCTTGACCATCGACGGGGTGACCTCCTTGGAGGACAGGCCGTAGCGGCCGCCGATCACCCGGGGGGTCGAGGCGAACGGGGGCTCGTCGGTGTCCATGGCCTCGGCGAGCGCGGCCACCACCGACAGGTACAGCGGCTCGCCCACCGCGCCCGGCTCCTTGGTGCGGTCGAGCACCGCCACCGACCGCACGGTGGGCGGGAGCGCCGAGACCAGCGCCCGGGTGGGGAACGGCTGGAAGAGCCGCACCTGCAGCATGCCGACGCGCTCGCCGGCGGCCACGAGGGTGTCGACGGTCTCGGTCACGGCACCGGCCGCCGACCCCATGAGCACCACCACCCGGTCGGCGTCGGGGGCGCCGTGGTAGTCGACCAGCCCGTAGCGCCGGCCGGTGCGCTCGGCCAGCTCGGCCAGCACCTCCTCGACGACGCCGGGCACCGCGTCGTGGAACGGGTTGGCCGCCTCGCGCGCCTGGAAGAACACGTCGGGGTTCTGCGCCGTGCCCCGCAGCACCGGCGCCTCGGGGGTCATGCCCCGGCTGCGGAAGTCGGCGATGTCGTCGTCGTGGACGAGCGCCGCCACGTCGTCGTCGCCGAGCAGCCGGATCTTGGCGACCTCGTGCGAGGTGCGGAAGCCGTCGAAGAAGTGCAGGAACGGCACCCGCGACCGCAGCGTCGCCGCGTGGGCGACCAGCGCGAAGTCGTGCGCCTCCTGCACCGAGCCCGCGGCCAGCATCGCCCAGCCGGTGCTGCGGGCGTGCATGACGTCGCTGTGGTCACCGAAGATCGACAGGGCGTGGGTCGCCACCGTGCGGGCCGCCACGTGGATGACCGCGGGCGTCAGCTCGCCTGCGATCTTGAACATGTTGGGCACCATCAGCAGCAGGCCCTGCGACGCGGTGAACGTCGTCGCCAGCGAGCCCTTCTGCAGGGCGCCGTGCATCGCCCCCGCCGCCCCGGCCTCGGACTGCATCTCGACGACGTCGGGCACCACGCCCCACCGGTTCGGCCGGCCGGCGGCCGCCCAGTCGTCGCAGTGCTCGCCCATCGGCGAGGCCGGCGTGATGGGGTAGAGGGCGATCACCTCGCTCAGCGGGTAGGCGACGCGGGCCGCGGCCTCGTTGCCGTCGATGCACTTCCACCGTTGCTCCATCGAGCCGCGACCTCCTGCCGCCGTCGATCACCTCCTACCACTGCTGCCCGCGCCGTGCCGGGCGACACCGTGGACGTCAGCTGCGGGTGAGCACCACCTTGAGGGCGCCGGTGTCGCCGGCGCGAGCGAACACGTCGTAGGCCTCCATGAAGTCGTCCAGGGCGAAGTGGTGGGTGACGAAGCGCCCGGCATCCAGGTGGTGGCTGGCGGTGAGCCGCAGCAGCGTGGGCGTCGAGTAGGTGTCGACCAGCCCCGTCCTGATGGTGACGTTGCGGATCCACAGGTCTTCCAGGTGCAGGGTGGCGGGCTCGCCGTGCACGCCGATGTTGGCCACCCGGCCGCCGGGCCGGATGAGCTGGGTCGCCAGCTCGAAGGTGGCGGGCACGCCCACCGCCTCCATGGCCACGTCGGCGCCCAACCCGTCGGTGAGGCCGTCGACGACCGCCTTGGGATCCTCGCGGCCGTTGTTCACCGTCACGTCGGCGCCGAACTGCTTGGCGGCCTCCAGCCGGCTGTCGGCCAGGTCGATGGCGACGACGTGGGCCGGGCTGAACAGCCGGGCGCCCATGATCGCCGCCAGGCCGATCGGTCCGGCGCCGACGACGGCGACGACGTCGCCCGGGCCCACCGCGCCGTTGAGCACGCCGACCTCGTAGCCGGTCGGCAGGATGTCGGCGAGCATCAGCAGCTGCTCGTCGGTCACGCCGTCGGGCGCCCGGTAGGTCGACGTGTCGGCGAACGGCACGCGCACGTACTCGGCCTGGGTGCCGTCGATGCGGTGGCCCAGGATCCAGCCGCCGCCGCCCACGCACTGCCCGTAGCTGCCCTCGCGGCAGAAGCGGCAGGCACCGCAGGCCGAGATGCACGAGACAAGCACCTTGTCGCCCACCGCCACGTTCTTGACCGCGCTGCCGACCTCCTCGACCGTGCCCACCGCCTCGTGGCCGAGGATGCGGCCGTCCGTCACGGCGGGGACGTCGCCCTTGAGGATGTGGAGGTCCGTCCCGCAGATCGTCACCGCGTCGACCCGGACGATCGCGTCCGTGTCGTCGACCAGCGTCGGCTTCGGCACCTCCTCCCACGCCTTCTGACCGGGACCGTGGAACACGACTGCACGCATGGGGGAGACCTCCTCGGCCAACGCTCGCCGTGATCGACCGTACGCACGCGCGGCACCGG